>JBBQRA010000034.1:0-31296 GCA_038215275.1 Bryobacterales bacterium
CACGGGCTGCAGGCGGCCCGCAACGCCGGCGTCAACGAGGCCTGGCTCGGCGGCAACGACGTCTCCTGGCAGGTCAGGTTCACCCGGGTCTTCACCACAAGAGTGAATCAACCTGCGACGGGGAGCGAAGGCTGTTCGACCTTGGCCGAGGTGATCCGTGGAGGCGGTTGAGCCGGCAGGGCCTAGCCCATCGCGCCATTCGGCCTGCTTGCGCTTGGCCCGGTCCACCCGAAACGAAAAGGACTCCCGCGTCACCGTCTGGCCAGCTTCATGCACACTTATGAAACAGATCGGCCCACTTCTTCTGCAACCAGACAAAGAGATCCTGCTTGTGATCGAGCAGCCGGTCCAGGCAGCGGTAGAGACGATCCTTTTCGGCGACGGCGAACTCGACTTGCAGCACTTCGTCCATGGCGGTATACAGGAACCACTGGCGATGCACATGGAACTCGCTCGATGGGGCGAGCAGAAGAGGTTGCGCGAAGCTTGCCCGTCTTCGTCAAAGACCTGAAGCGTTTTGCGCCAGGCGGCCTCTTGTTTGTCGTTGATTTCGCCAAGGTAGAGAACAGTTCGTTGGACCGTCTTGCCAGAGCTCAGCCGTCGATTCTCGACGACGCTGAAGTAGCGATGAGCCTTGCCGTCCTTTTTCCGGTTCGTTTGACGCAGAAACATCGAAACAGCAGAATGGCAGAATGTTTAAGCCCAAAATGTCCGCGAACTGCGAAAGTCGGGTTAGCGACGCCTCGTTATGCGGCGCGGCCTTGGGCTCGAAAATGATTGCGGCGATCTTGCCGTTGCCATCAATCACGAAGGCTCGCCATAGGCCTTTGCTGTATTCCGGTTCGGGAAGTCGCTGAGCAATGGGAACTGAAGGCCAAGGTCGTCCGAGAAGCGTGGCGCCGAAGATCTGTGCGCCCGCAGCCGTCTACTTTTCGAGACCTTCAGGCAAGAAGGACGAGGGCAACTTTTAAAAAACCGCTTGCGTGAACATCAGAGCCGAGGCAAAGAGAGTGAGGATAACGAGCTTCGTAGCTCGCAGGGTATCTCACCACGGCAGTGGTAGATTCACGATCTCATTCCCCCCGGCCTTCGATTCCACCGTCCGCCGCAGCGTCTTACCCTCGCCAAGGAAGACAATCCACTCGTAAGTCCGGTCCAGCTTCGACTCGATCTCCAGTCGCAAGAAATCCGCTGACGGCCCGGCATGGACCTGCGAGATATCTTCGATGTCCGACTCCCACAGAAAGAACTCCGCCCCCAATTTCGGTGTATAGTGCAGCCGCATCGTGTTCCCTTCCGCCAATGGCAGGATGGCTCCGTTCCGTAAAAAGAAGATTGGGTTCGTTTCGTCGCCCGTCACTTCAATCGTTTGCCGGCCCTTGTGGGTCACGCCGCTGCGCAGATCGGTCCAGTTGCCGCGGGGCAGGTAGACCGTCCGCTTGCTTGCACCGCAGAGCGGGGCCACCAGCAGTTCATCTCCCAGTAGATACTCGTCGGCGCGCTCGCGGGCCTCCACTTCGGATGGATATTGAAACGGTAGCGGATGGATCATCGGGTAGCCGCGGTCGCGCACCTCTTGCAGATAGGTCACGAGGAAGATGCGCAGCCGTTCGCGCCATGCCGGGTTCGCCATTGGCTGATCCCGGTAGACCACTGGGATTCCGGCGGCAAAGGCATCGGAACTGGGGTAATGGTCCAGGTTCACGGCCGGCACTGTCGTGCCGGAGAGCGAGGCGTGAACCAGAGAATGGATCAGCGAACAGGCGTCCGTCTGCTTATCCATCTTGCGAGCATAGCGGGGGACGCTGCGGGCGGGCAGGAGTTCGACGTCGCTCGCCGAATAGTCGATCGCGCCGCCGGTCTTGAAGCGCTCGTCATATATCTCCTTCGGCGAGGGCCCGTAGTGGAAGAGATACTCTAATCGATCCGCGCCAGCGATGTATACGCGGGCGAGCGTCTTGTTCGTCGCGGCAAGGTCGAAGCGATACCGGCCATAGTTCTTATGGTCGAGAGCATACCCGGCCGTCGATAGCAAAAAGGGAGACTGCGTGGCGATCTGGCGGCCGCGCGTGGCCAGCCGGGCGTCCGTGCGCGGGCCGAGGCCGAAGAACTCCTCGGTGGCGGGTGAACTCCGGCTGAGGATGATCTCGCCATTCATGCGCCGGGCGGGAGCCGCCTCGATCAGCAGCGGCTTGCCGGTGGAGACAGCGAGAACAGTCACCTGCCCGGTAACGCTGATGCGGACGATCAAGTGCTCGGACTTCAGTTCCCGACTTTGCGCGGGACCCGGCGAAGCGCCCCAGGTGCGGATGAACTTGAATGTCGACGGCGTGAGGAAGTCAAAGTCGATCTTACCGTCGGCGAGGGGAAGGGTAAGGAAGAGTGCTAGCCACATTTAGATCAGCAGCATCTCTTCTTGCTTTTCGCCAGTTACGCGGGCTTCAGTTTCGCCGATGAACATGTTGATCTCCGAGCGAATGCCGAACTCCGGCAGGTAAACGCCCGGTTCCACCGAGAAACAGGTCCACGGAATCACGCGGCGTTCGTCATGGGTTTCGAGGTTGTCCATGTTTGCCCCGGAGCCGTGCACCTCTTCGCCGATGGAGTGTCCCGTGCGATGGACGAAGTACTCGGCCAGGCCGTGTTCGCGGATGTGGCCGCGGCAGGCATCGTCGACTTCGAAGCCGTAGAGCGGCTGGCCGTTGGCGATCGCTGTCTGCACTTTAGCGATGGCGGCGTCGCGGGCGCCGGTGACGACCTTAAAAACGTTCTGGACTTCTGCAGGGATCTCGGAGTCGGTGTAGCCGGTCCATGTGATGTCGTAGTAGACAGAACCCGGGCGCGAAAGTTTAGCCCACATGTCGATCAGCACAACGTCGCCCTGCTGAATCAGGGCGCTGTCTTCGGCGTGCGGCTCGTAGTGCGGATTCGAGCAGTTCGCATTTACCGCAACAATGGGGCCGTGATCCGTGAACAGGCCGGCGCGTTCGAACGCCTGCCGGATAAACGCGGCGATGATCCATTCGTTGACGAGTTCGCGGCCGCGGAGCCGGTCGCCGATCTCCTCAAACGCCTTTCGGCGGATCTCGTCCACTAGTTTCCCGGCAGCGAGATGGGAGTCGAGCTTGTCCTGGTTCCAACGGGCCTCGAAGTATTGAACGAGGTTGGCGGACGTGACAACCTCGACCCCGCGGCCGCGCACGAGTTCGACAGTGCCGGCATCGACCATCGCGACGTAGGGAATGGCGCATTCCGGCGAATACTGCATCGCCACGCGGCGGCATCCGGCCAGTAGCGTGGAGAGGCCGTCAACCTGCGTTGTCCAGCTTGAATAGGAGCCGGTCGTGCCGGGAAGTGCGCCCAGCATGTTGGGTTCAATCCGGTGTTCGAGTTTGCGCGGTTCGCCCTCGGCCGGGATGAGGTAGTACCAGCGGCGGCTGGGCGTCCGCGGGGGATCGAAGTTCAGAATGCGGTAGGCCAGCGGGTCGCGGAGATGATGGTCGAAGAACAGCCAGCCATCGAGTTGTTCTTCCCGGAGTGCAGCTTGGATTGCGGAGAGATTGGTCATTTAACGCCACCCATCATTTCACTCCACCCATCATGGTGCGGAGAGGTTTGATAAACAGAGCAAGCAGCAGCCCGGCGCCGATGGCGAAGGCGCCGACGTAGCCAAAGAGGGTATCGAGCGGCATGCTCTCATAGAAGCCGGCCAAGCGGCCGCCGATGTAGTTCCCGACACTGGCGGCTAGAAACCAGACGCCCATGATGACCCCGACGACTTTCGCCGGAGCCAGCTTGGTCATCGCGCTGAGGCCGACGGGGCTGAGGCAAAGTTCCCCTATGGTGTGGAGCAGGTAGGTCAGCGTGAGCCAGAGCGGTGAAACCTTTGCGCCGGACTGGGCCAGCACGGCGCCAGGCATCAGGGTCAGGAAGCCAGCGCCCACGAAGACCAGGCCGAGAACGAACTTCGCGGGGACGGAAGGTTCCCGCGGCCCGAGCTTGATCCAGAGCCAGCCGAACAGAGGGGCCAGCGCAATCAGGAAGATCGAATTCAGCGACTGAAACCACGTGGACGGGAAGGGAGTTCCAAAGAGCTGATTGTCCGTCTTTTCGTCGGCGAACAAATTGAGCGTAGAGCCCGCCTGCTCAAACGAAGACCAGAAAATTGCCGCCACCAGGAACAGGACGAAGATCACGAGGATCCGCTTGCGTTCGACCGCCGTCCACGGTCCGAAATAGACGCTGGCGAAAACGACGACGATCACCGCCATTAGGAGGACGCCGAGCGAGTCGGCCAGTTGCGAGACCGTCGCGGAGACGATCCCGGTACCAACCAATAGCGGAACGCCAATTAGGACAGCGAGCCCGATCCACAGATATCGTTTCTGCGTCGCGGCCTCGGCGGGGGAAGCGAAGGGCGCCGGCTGGAGGCCCGCCTCGCCGAGATGCTTGCTGCCGAGCAGGAATTGGATCAGGCCGAGCGTCATGCCGGTGCCCACGACCAGGAACGCGAGACGCCATTCGATCATTTGCCCCACATAGCCGCAGATAATCGGCGCGAAGAAGGCGCCGATATTGATTCCCATGTAGTAGATCGAGAATCCGGCATCGCGGCGATTGTCGCCGGGTTCGTAAAGAGAACCGACCAGCGTTGAAACGTTGGGCTTGAGCAATCCGGTACCGAGGCTAATCAGGGTGAGGCCCAGGTAGAACATCTCCACTGACGGCGCCGCCAGGCAGAAGTTCCCGGCCGCAATGCCGATGCCGCCGTAGATCACGGCTTTTCGCTGGCCGATAAACCTGTCCGCCAGCCAGCCGCCGGGGATGCTCATCAGGTAGACGAGCGAAACGACCATGCCGTATACGGCGGCGCCTTTGCTCTTGTCGAATTGCAAGCCGGTGGGCGAGATCATGTAGAGCAGCAACAAGGCCCGCATGCCGTAGTAACTGAAGCGCTCCCACATCTCCGTGAAGAACAGGGTCGCGAGGCCACGGGGGTGACCGAAAAATCGGGTGTCTAAGTTCGCCGTCGCCATTCAATCTCCGTTCGCAATTGCAACATTCCGGCCGTTTCTTTGGGGTCGATGACGGCAAACGTTAAGACATCGTCAATCCAGTCCTGGCTGGCCCCATCCCAGTGCTGCGTGGCAACCGTCAGTGTATATTCCTGACGGCTCAGCAGGCAATCAAATCGAAAATCAAGTTCGATCGTCTCGCCGGCTTTGACCATGCCCAGAGGGCGCTGCTCCACTCGGGTGTTGGTGCCGTAGACGTCGAGACCCATTCGATTTCGGATGAGCATGCCGAAGATGGGGTTGTCACAATCCTGCAAGAACTTTGCCGTCATGCGGATGGTGGCGGGCTGACCGGAGTCGAGGGCCGTGGCGGTTTGGCCGAGATGGTTCAGCAGCACAACCGATTCAATCTTGCTGTGCTCGTCGCCGTGGCGGTAGCTGCCGAGCGGTGTCGCCGCGTCGCGGAGTTGCAGCTCATGAACGAGGCCGACGTACCGGTTGACAACATCGTTCGGCGTGCCCACGACGACGACTTCGCCGTGCAGCATCAAGGCGGCACGGGTGGCCAAACGCTTCACCATGCCCAGGTCGTGCGAGACGAACAGGATCGTGATGCCGCGCTCTTTCAACTCTTCGAGTTTGTGGATGCAGCGGTTGGCGAAGATGGCGTCGCCTACGGCGAGGGCTTCATCGACGATCAGGATTTCGGGGTCGACGTGGATGGCTGTCGCGAAGGCCAAGCGGACATACATGCCGCTTGAATACTCTTTCACGGGCCGGTCCATGAATTCGCCGATTTCGGCGAAGGCGGAGATGGCGGGGAAGGCGGCCTCGATTTCGGCGCGGGAGAGGCCCATGATTTCGCCATTCAAAATGACGTTTTCGCGGCCAGTGAACTCCGGGTTGAAACCGGCGCCGAGTTCGAGCAAGGCGGCAACGCGTCCGGCGGCGACCACTCGGCCGCGCGTCGGCTGCATGATTCCCGCGACAATCTGGAGCAGCGTGCTTTTGCCTGAACCGTTCGGCCCAACCAAAGCGAAGACTTCGCCGGGTTCCACCGTCAGGTTGACGTCGCGGAGAGCCCAAAACTCCTTGGGGCGTTTCTCGTCAAAGAAGGGAAGCGCGGCCAGAAGGCGGTCGGCGGGTTTCGCGAAGAGAGGATAGATCTTCGAAACGTGCTGGATCGATACCAACCTTCAATTATCAGCGATATCCTGCAAGGGATGGGTACTGAGGCGGTGATTCCCCGGCGCGCGGCGCAAGCGCTGTTGCGGGCGGTGGATTGGTTGACGGAGAGCGAGGTGGATTTCCAGGTCACCGGCGACGTGGCGGCACGTTTTTACGGCGCGAAGATGGCGATTCGCGAGATTGAGCTCACCGTGGCGGCAAGCGTAATCGAACGTTTCGGCGAAGGTGTCGAGTGGCAGCAGGATGAACGGTGGGAGCGGCTCACGCTCCTGCGGCATGGGGTGCGGCTCGTGGCCAGTTCCGCGCGTTGCTTTGAAGCGCGCCGGGGACGGTGGATCTCCGTGCGAGCGGACCTGCGGCACAACACCTGGATCGACTTTCGGGGCCGCCACATTCCTTTCGAAACGCGAGGCCTCTTAATGCGACGCTATGAGCGCCTTGGCGAGGATGAACCCTTGCGGCAGATGCTCGCCGGGAGCCATTGCAGTTAGTCGACGGGCTTGGCGAACGTGAGGCGGATTCCGGTAGTGAAAAGCAGATCGTTCGTTTTGGCCCCAGGGACGGGATTGCTCAGATAGCGGTTGCTGAAACCGACGTTCCAGGCCAGCCACTTATTGATGTTGGTGGAGAGGCCGGTGTCGAAGTTCAGGCGATAGTTGCCCGAGTTGGACATGTTCGGGTAGAAAACCAGTCGCTCTGTGAACACTATGTTGCCGCCGATCTTGTGGTTCAACTCGTTGCCGAGGATGAGTTCGGTGGAGGTCCGCCGGAGACCGGTCGAGAAGAATTCCTTGTTCAAATTGGCGCCGGCGAAAAGGTCGAAGAGGGTCTGCTTGTTCTGGATGACATGGTAGCCGCCGCCGCCACCAAGGACGAAGCGGAGGTCCAGGCGCTGGAACTGGTCGAATTCAAGGTCGGAGAGAGCGAAGACGAACGACTTCTTGCTGAGGTTCAGATCGTAGCGGCCGCCGCCGCGAATGGCGTTGGCGGTCTGTTGAGTCTGTCCTTGCAAGCGGGCGTTGGTGTTGATGCTCGTGAAATAGAGCGTGATCTTATCCCGGGAGGTGGCGCGGGCCAGGTATGCGCCAACGTTAATCGTGTTCGTCTCGGCATTGCCGCGGGTGGCAGCGTAGCCGGCGTCGAAAAAGCCGGTCCACAGGTCGAGGAGACGCGGGTTGGTCAGGCGATCCAGCCGGGCCAGGTAGCGGGTCTGCTCCTCTGCAGAGCGGATGGTGGTGATCTGTTCTTTGGTTGTCTCCACGCGGCCGGCGGTGGCGGTGGTTACCGTATATCGGTCGGCCTCGGCCTGCAGGGAGCCGACAAGCGTCTGGCCGTCCTTCAACATCAGGCTCAACGGAGCGCCGGAGTCGATGCTGGTAATGGAAGCGAAGGGGATCTTGACTTCGCCCGCCAATTCAGACTTCAACGTCAGGGAATCGCCCTCGACTCGAATGACGGATCCGGTTAGCCGGTCGCCGTTTTTCATGGTGACAGAATCGGCCAGCAAGGCACCTGTCAGAAGGAGGGAGGACAGAAGTCCAAGTAGGAGCTGCCTGGGAAAAAGCATCAAAAAATATCCTTAGAAGTAGGTCTCCCAGCGAATACTGGGGAGGGCGGGTCAGGGCTAACACAGCCACCCGTACGAGTCGGCCGGAGATGCCGACTCCTGAGAAGGAGGCCTCACCCAACCTTTTCCGGTTCTCACCGGGCTCAGCGAAGCACGGGCCCGCCGCTCCAAATCACTAGGATGGCAAGCAGAACGCTGGGATGCAATCTTTCCCTCCTAGATTTTCCGCCTGCGCGCAGCGTTACATGGCAAACAAGAAAGTCGTGACATAATTTGTCGTATGAATTCTGAATCCAGGCGCAATTTCGTGAAAGCCGCGGCCGCTTTCTCCATCGTCAGCCCGCAGGCGGTGCGTGGGTCGCAGGCAAACTCGGCGATGACTCTCGGTTTGATCGGTTGCGGGAACCGGGGAATGTACGTCAGCGGCATTTTCGCCAAGAACGAAAACGCCCGCGTCGCTGGCTTCAACGACATTTACGAAGACCGCTTCCAGGCGGCGGCGCAGAAGTATTCAGGGGCCAAGCGCTACAACTCCTATGATGAAATGCTTGCCGATAAGAGCATTGATGCGGTGTTGATCGCGACGCCGGCTTTCCTGCATCCGGAGCACTTCGAACGGGCCGTCAAGGCGAAGAAGCACATCTTTTGTGAGAAGCCGGCCGGGGTGGACGCGGCGGGCGTACAGCGGTTCCTGAAGGCGGCGCGTAGTGCGGACCCTACCAAACGCATCTCAATGGACTACCAGCAGCGGTATGGGACGGAATACCGCAAGGGACACGCGCTAGTGAAGTCGGGGGAACTCGGACGGATCAGCCAAGTGCGGGCGGCCTGGATGGGCGGCGGACCGCCGATCAAGAAGGGGCACGATCCGAAAGAAGAGCGGATCCGCAACTGGTTCTTCTATCGCGAACTGTCAGGCGACATGCTGATCGAGCAGGACTGCCACAACATCGACGTCGTGAACTGGTTCTTGGGGACGCACCCGGTGCGCGTCTCTGGCTTCGGGGCGCGGATGCAGCGGACCCAGATCGGCGACATCTATGACAGCTTGTCGCTGAACTATCAGTACGAGGACGGCACCATCTTCGGCTTCACGGCCAACCAGTTTGGCAACCCCGGCTGGCAGGATGTCTCGGAGACGTTCGTGTGCGAGAAGGGCGTCGTAAACGTGTCGCGCAAAGGCATCAAGATTTACCGCCCCGGTAAGCCAATGGAGGAGACGGAGACCAAGTACGACATCACCCAGGACGGGGTGAACCAGTTCGTGGCGGGGGTGCGCGCGGGTGAGGTGGAGAATGCCGGACTGTGGGGCGGTGAGAGCACGCTGTCGGCCGTGATGGGACTCATGGCCTGCACCTCGGGCCAACCGATGACCTGGGAGAAAGTGAATCAGGCCTAAAGCAGGCGCAGCAGATAGTACAGCAGGGGCGCGGAGAGGCATATCGAGTCCGCTCGATCGAGAATTCCTCCGTGCCCCTGAATCATTTGGCCCCAGTCTTTAAGCCCGCGGCGGCGCTTCATGGCCGAAAGGATCAGGCCGCCCGCCGCGCCGGCGGTAGCGACGGCGACGGCCAGCGCGGCCGCGGTTGGCGGCGGGAATGGGGTAAGCCAATACACCAGAGCGCCGAGCGCTCCGGCGCCGAGCAGACCTCCGGCGAGACCTTCGACCGTCTTGTTTGGGGAGATGGCGGGCGCCAGCTTGTGGCGTCCCAGCGCTTTGCCGGCGAGGAACTGGAAGACATCGCTGGCCTGGGCGATGAGTACAAGGAAGACCATCAGCAGCGGGTGCAGCGCCGGGATGTGAGCCGGGCCGGCGACCGCCAGCAGCAGGGCCCAGCGCTGGCGCGGAGCGAGAAGGGCGGGTAGCACGACCGCCGGGGGAAGCCCGGCAATCACAACGCCGTACTGCGCGGCGACGAGCAGGACCGTTAGCGGCGTGAGTGCGTTGAACTCGCGGAGGCCTTGGAGAGAGAGCAGGATGAAGAAGGCATAGATTGCGATGGGCCCGGCGAGGAGGCCGAGACCCATCAGCGTGATCATGATCCACCAGCCGCGGATGCGGGCGTTGATGTGCTCGATGCCCGGTCCCGGAGCCCGTTTCTGCGAAACGAAGCCAATGAGGGAGGCCAGGACGAGCACAGCGTAGAGTCCGCCGAAGACCCAGCCGGCCGCCGGCCAGAGGCTCATGACACCAACTCCCTCAGCCGGGCTAGAAACTCGGGTTTGGGTTCGTTTCGTCGTAGACGAGTCGGAGGCCGGAAGGTGACGGTCCAACCGCTCCAGCGATGGTTGATGCGAATGGGGTAGAGGTCGCAGTCGGGGCGCTGGGCCGCCAGGTGGTAGATGCCGCTGCGGAAGGGAAGCAGGCGGCGGCCGTCGCCGCGGGTGCCTTCCGGGAACAGGAGGAGGGAGTGGCCGCGGTCGAGGGCGGCGATCATGGGGGCGAGCGGATTGTGGGTGCGGTCGACGGCGGTGCGGTCGACGAGGACGGCGTCGAAGATCTGCCGGGAGAGGAAGCGGCGGAGGGCGTTGGCCTGCCAGTAGTCGGCGGCGGCGACGGGATGGGTGGGGCGGGGGAGGCTGAGGCGGAGGACGGCAAAATCGAAGTGGCTGGTGTGGTTGGCGAAGAAAATGTGAGCCCCGGGGGGCGGGGCGGGGAACTCGCGGTGGACGCGGGTGAGCGTGAGGATGCGGGCTCCAAGGGCGATTCCGTCTGCGATCATAGCCAGCCTGAGGCCAACAGGATAGCCTGGAGCGCGAAGGCGGCGAGTTGGAGCTTCCAGAGGCGGAGCGCGGCGCGGGTGCGTTCGTCGAGAGTGCGGGGGGAGCGGCGGTGGCGGAGGCCGAAACGGAGGAGCCAGGCGTCAAGCTCGGCTTCGTGGCCCGGCAGGTCGCCGAAGAGTCCGGCGTCTATAGACACCCGAAGCGCTATATAGCACTGAAAGAGCCACACGAGGAGGCTGGCGCTGAGGGGCCAGCGGCCAGTATGGAACCAGCCATAGCCGGCGATGATGGCGAGCACGTGGCCGGCCTGCGCGACGAGAGCGCCGGACCGGAGAATGCTAACCGCGGGGTTCATTGGAGCCCGGCCCAATCTTCGAGGCGGTCGCGGTGGCCGCGATGGAGATAGACCTGAGGCCGGCGGGAGCGGATGTGATCGAGAGCTTCGTCGACGGTGGCGACTCGGCGCGTAGCGAGCAGCCATGCGGCGACCGAGATGGCGCTGCGCGAGCGGCCGAGGGCGCAGAAGACGAGCGTCGGGCGGGGCATGCCCTCAATGGCGTTGACGGCTCGGCGGAGTTGGTCGACCGAAGGCACGACGAGATCGAGCATGGGGATGTTGCGGTACTCGGACTCGCGGGGTGTGACGGGGAGTTCGGCGGTGACGTCGACCATGGCTCCGGGCCACTGTCCACGGCGCGGAGCGCGGCCGAGCCAGACTCCGTCGGCGATTTCCTGTGCCATGGCCTCCCGGCGCGTAAAGGCCCAGGAGTTCATTTTGGCAAACCACCGATGGGGTGCGAGAAGCCAGAAAGCGACGGGATTGCCTTTGCGGAAGAGGTGCGGGTCGCCGATGGCGTAGATGGCGGCGACGAGCAGCCAGGCGCCGGCGGCCCACCACGCCCACCATCCGGCGAAGACGAAGATTCCGGCGCCGGCGAGATAAAGCAGCGCCAGTTTGTCGCTGGGAGTACGCACGGTGGAGACGGGACGGGGGATGAACCAGAGGCAGAACAGCCCAACCCAGAGGCCGGCGGGCAGATCGATGAAGTGGTGCTGGTAGGTGGTGAGTGTCGACAGTGCCGCCAAAGTCAGCCAACCGGTGACCCAGCGGGAGCGGTAGCGAGCCGCGAGGATGACGGCAATGCTGACGTGGAGGGAGGGGGCCTGGTTATACGGGAGGTCGAAGCTTAGCAGGCTGTCGAAGAGCCAGCCGGGAATGCCGTCGACGGGCGGACGAATGAAGGTGACCTTCAGGGGGAAGAGCAGGAAGCCGGCCAGCGAGACGAGTTGCGCGGTGAGCAGGCGGAGGCCGTGCTGGTCAAGTTCCTCCTTGGCGCCAGGGAGGAAGAACGACGCGGCGTAAAAGAGATCGGTGGACCAATAGGGAATGATGGTCCACGCAAGGAAGGGAATGTGATGTTCCCACGAAAAGACGAAACTACCCACAGGTTCCCGGAAGCTGGTGAGCCAGTTGGTGAGGCCGTAGCTGAGGAAGAAAAACGGCCCCAGGAACGCTAGCCAGAGGAACGGACGAATCACGCTGGGTTCCTTTTGGCTAGGGAGACGGTAAAGATGCCGAAATCGTCGATGAGCTGGTCGACCTTGGTGAAACCGGAGGCTTCGACGAGTTGGTCGAGTTCGGCCTGCGTGCGCCGGCGCATTACCCAGGCTCCGCCGCCGCGATGGCTCGGTAGGGTTCGGGCGATCATTTCGAGCTGCGGGTGCCACGGCTGGCCGGTATAGAGCAGATACCCGCCGGGTTCGACAGCTTCGGCAATGCCGGCGAGCGCCTTGCGCACGGGTTCGTTGTCCGGGAAGAGTTCAAAGAGACCGGAGACGATGGCGGCATTGTGATGGAGGCCGCGGTAGATGGCCGGGTCGAAGGCGTCGGCCTGTTCGAAGCGGACGCGATGGGAGAGGCTGCGGGAGGCGATGAGGGCTCGGCCGGCTTCGACGTTGGAAGCGTCGAAATCGCGAAGCAGGGCGGAGGCGTTGGCGGGCAGGGCATCGAGAACGTAGCGGCCGTGGCCGGCGGCGATATCGAGCAGGTTCAGCGGCCGTTCGGCGCCGATGCGGGCGAGCAGCTTTTCAATGTGGGTTTTGCGGATACGGATGCCGCGCCAGCCAATGGCGTTGAGGTAGCCGAAATCGATGATTGTGCCAATGGGCGTGAAACCGGAGGGCTGGTTGCGATAGACGTAGTCGAGAGAGGCGCCGGAATCGAAGCCGGTGCGGAGCCCGAGGCGGATACCGTTCGAGAGGCGGCCGCCGGTGCGCATGCTCCACTTGGTGACGGCGAAGCGGAGGGGCTTGGGTTCGGAGTAGGCATCGAATTCGGCTTTGGTGAAGCCGCGCTTGTCGGCGCTGAGGAGGGACGGCTGTTCCGGGGGGGCGGTGAAGACGCGATTGAGAAAGATGCGGACTTTGGTGAGGGCTTGGGCGCGGTCCTTTTCGCCGAGGGTGTCGTGGAAGAACTCGGGAAAGGTGTGAAGCTCTTTGGTGGAGGAGCCGAGGTTGTTGAAGAACTCATGTTGGGGGCCGGAGCGGACGACCCAATCTTTGCCGGAGATGAGAACCTGGGTGGGCGTCTGGATGGCGGCGGCATCGGAGACGATGCGGTCGGCGGTGTGGTAGAGGCCCAGAAGGACACGGACGGAGATGGCGCGGGTGATGAGGGGATCGGACTCGTAGGAGGCGATGCGGACGGGGTCGTGGGTGAGGAGTTTTGCCTTCACATACGACTGGACGAAAAAATTGCCGCGGATGGCCAGCATCGCGGAGAGGCCGAGGCGGGCGAACGGCACGTAGAGATTGACGCTGAAGGCGGGAGCGACCAAGACCATGGCGCGGATCTTGGGCGCATAGTCGTGGACCCATGCCGAGGCGATGACGCTGGCGAGGCTCTGGGCGATGACGGCCAGATTGTCCATCGCGATGCCGTGCGTGGCGGAGACGTGCCGGGCAAAATCGTCGAGGTCGCGGATGGAGCGCCCCAGGCTAGGGCTATCGCCGCGTTCGCCGGGAGAGCGGCCGTGGCCGCGGGCGTCCCAGGCAAACATGTCGTGGTTGGGGAGATTGACCTCGTCGACGATGTGCTGCAGACGGCCGGAGTGTTCATGGCCGCGGTGGAGCAGCAGAATTCCGTGAGAGCCGGCGCCGGGCCAATAACGGTAGAACAGGCGCACTCCGTCGGTGGTTTCAAACCAAAGTTCTTCGGCAATTCTAGGGTTCATGCGGCGAGGCCTTGACGGACGCGATTATAGATCGTAAGGGTAAGCAGAGCCACTATTATCCACGGGACCCAGCCCGGAATGCTGAAGCCGAGACCCAGGGCTAGGGCCATCGCTCCGAAAAGCAGAGCCCGGTCGCTCTTGCCGAGGGGACCATCGTTGCGGCGGCCTATGGGGCAGAGAATGCCGGCCGCCTCGCTCACGCCGGCCAGAACGATGGCGGCGCCCATGATCCAGGGGTTCAGAAAAACGAAAGGGGCGGCGAGGGCGGCATCGGCAAGCAGGTCGCCGAGTTCGTTGAGATAGGCGCCGAGGCGCGTGGGTTGACTGAACTCGCGGGCGAGCATGCCGTCGATGGCGTTGAGGGCCATGCGGACGAAAAGGAACCCAGGCAGCAGGAGATAGAAATTGCTATAGAGCACATACGCGCCCACGGCGCAGGAGGAGGCCGCGGCGAAAACCGTAACTTGGTTGGCGGTCACGCCGGCGCGGGATAGAGATCGGGCGACTGGGCGCAGGAGTTGCTGAAACCGCGGCTTCAGGGCGTAAAGACTCGGCAATGAATCCGATTCTACAATGGGAAGTTGCAAAATCGGCTGGTTTCTCTCGACGCGTTCCGCGGATTAGTTATGGCGTTCATGGTGCTGGTGAATACACCGGGCACTGGGGCGCATGTGTATCCGCCTTTGCGACATGCCGAATGGCATGGGTGGACACCGACGGATGTCGTGTTCCCGTCCTTCGTTTGGATTGTGGGCGTGGCGATTACTCTCGCGCGCAAACCAACCATGGGGCGGGCGCTGCGGCGGGGGGCTGTGCTGTTCGGGCTGGGATTGCTGGTGTACCTGTATCCGTACTTCGATTTTCCGACGGCGCGGATCTTAGGTGTATTGCAGCGGATTGCTATCTGCTATGTCGTGACGGTCGCCATTTACCTTTGGACTGGGGTGCGGGGACAGATTTTGTGGACGGCGGGGCTGCTGATCGGATATTGGGTTCTGATGGTGGTGGGCGGGGACGGGCGGTTCGACATGGAGGGCAATTTCGCTCATACGGTGGACCGGATGGTGCTGGGCGTTCACAACTATGCGCAGACAAAGACGTGGGATCCGGAAGGCATCGTCAGCACGATTCCGGCGATTGCGACTTGTCTGCTGGGCGTACTGGCCGGGCATGTGTTGGCGCGGAAGGAAGACTTGGCCCGGCGATGTACCTGGCTGTTTCTGGCGGGCAACCTGATGCTGGCCACGGCGTTCGTGCTGGACTACTGGCTGCCGATCAACAAACAGCTTTGGACGAGTTCGTTTACGCTGCTCATGGCGGGACTGGATTTTGTGATGCTGGCGATGATGATCTGGTTGGTGGATGAGTACAAAGTGCAGAAGCCGTTTGCTCCGTTGGTGATTTTGGGACGGAATGCGATTGCGGTGTATATGGCGTCGGAGTTGATCGATATCACCCTGCATGCTTTGGGGTGGCGGGTGCCTTTGTATGAGAGCGTCTTTGCGCCGCTGGCTTCTCCGATGAATGCGTCGCTGCTCTACGCCGTTTCCTACGTGATTGTGAATTTCGTGATCGCGTTGGGCCTGCACCGCCGTAGTTGGTACCTGAGGGCATAGCGATGGGAAGCTGTGGCGCTACACTGGCGGGCGGGCGGTCGGCGGCGATTGGCCGGGGCGAGAACCTGGTGGAGTTTTGCTTTGACCACTTCGAGATGCTCTCGAACTCGAACCGGGAAGCGGTGTTCGTGCTGCATGCGGTGGGCGTGGACGAGGAGGGACGGACGGCCGCCTTCGCGCTGGTGCATGTGGACGGCGTCGCGCAGTACTTCACGGCGCGGTGGGGGCGGAGCGGAGTGGGATCGCTGCACTTCGGGCCGATTCCGGTGCCTGTCGAGGAAGACGACCGGCCGGGGATTATGGTTTACGGTTCGCGGGTGTGTACCTTCACCTGGCGAAGCCACCAGTGGGAGATTACGGGCGTGCAGTCGTCTGCGCAGTTCGAGTTTGCGGCCTTGCACGGCGAGACTCTCGTGCAGCCGAGCAACCTGCGGAATGCTTGGGCTTTGCGGGATGGACGGCCGCTTTGCGATGTGGATGAATTGGCGGCCGGTGCGCACGGGGACCTGACGAAAGATCCGGAATCGGCCGAGTCGTACCGGGTTCGTTTCGGGGGGCGAATCTGGCGGCGGTGGCGGCATCAGCATACGGGCAAACAGTCGGTGGAGGTGTTGGCGTTTGACATCGATGCGAGGGATATCGAAGCCTCGCTCAACGCCGTTTGGGGGGAGATCGGCGGACAGGAGGAGGCCAAGCGGGAACTGGTTCGCGCGATCCAATGGCCGGTGCTGTACCCGGAGTTGTTCCTGCTGTTTAAGCGGCGGCGTTCGCGCGGGGTGCTTTTGTACGGCCCGCCTGGATGCGGGAAGACGCTGCTGGGGAAGGCGGTGGTGAAGTTGCTGGCGGCGTTGTACCGGCGGAAGGCGGACGATGGCGGTTTTCAATATGTGAAGGGCCATCAACTGCTGGACCAATATGTGGGCAACTCGGAGAAGGGCGTGAAGGAGCTGTTCGACCGCGCCCGCCGTTGGAAGGAAGACAAGGGCTACCCGGCGGTGCTGTTCTTCGATGAAGCGGACGCGCTGTTCAAACGCCGGCCGCAGGGCGATTCCAGCTTTACGCTGGTGCCCGCGCTGCTGGCCGAGATGGACGGCATGGACGAGAGTGGCGCCCTTCTGATTCTGGCAACCAATCGACCGGACGCGTTGGACCTGGCTGTGACGCGGCCGGGACGAGTGGACCGGAAGATCCGTATCACTCGGCCGGATGAAAGCGGGTGCCAGCGGATTTTTGCCATTCATTTGAACGGTGTGTTTCTGACCGAGGGGTTGACTCTAGAGGCGATCAGCGCGACTGCGGCGAGGGAACTGTTTTCCGCGGCGCATCGGCTCTACGACGTGGAGTGGGAGGACGGTTCGCAGGAGGGGTTCCTGCTGAAGGACTTGGCGAGTGGGGCGCTGGTGCAAAACATTGTCGACCGGGCGACGGCGAACAAGATGGAGCACTGCATTGAGAACGGTGTGAGAGAGGGATTGGACGTGGCCGACCTGGCGAAAGCAATCGACGAGGCGCAGGCCGAGCAGTTGCTTTCGAACCATCCGGAAGAGGTGGCGGAGTTCGCCGAGGGCCGACGGCGGCGCATCGCGGATGTCCGGAAGGCGGGCGTATGATGGGGGATCGATGTCAAAGATCATGATGGTGGCGAGCGAGGTGGCTCCGTTCGTAAAGACCGGGGGCTTGGCCGACGTGATGGGTTCGCTGCCCGCGGCGCTGGTGCGGGCTGGTGAGAGCGTTACCGTGGTGATGCCGCGCTATCGGGGCGTGGACGCGCCCGATTTCTACCGGCTGCGCGAGGACCTGCCGGTGTGGTTGAATGGCTTCCGGCACCGCGTCGATATTGATGCGTGCGACCGGGAAGGCGTGCGCTACCTGTTCGTGGATGCCCCGTGGTTCTATAACCGCGATGGCGTTTACACGTCAGGCGGCAAGGACTGGGGCGACAATCACATCCGTTACGCTATCCTCTGCCTGGCCGCGCTGGCGATTGCGCGGGAGATGGATGCGCCGGAAATCTTTCACGTTCATGATTGGCAGACGGCGCTGCTGCCGGTGTATCAGAAGAGCTGGTTCGGCGGCGACCCGCGGTTGATCAGCGCAAAGACGATGTTGACGATTCACAACCTGGGTTACCAGGGCCGGTTCGGTCCTTCGGCGATGGGTGAATTGGGTCTGGATCCGGGCCTGTTCCACTCCGGCGTGATGGAGTATCACGGCGATGTGAATCTGTTGAAGGGTGGCCTGATTAGTAGCGATTGGTTGACGACGGTGAGCCCGCGGTATGCGCAGGAGATTCAGACAGCCGAGTACGGCTTCGGCCTAGAGGGCCTGCTGCGGGAAAGGTCGCACAGCCTGACGGGGATTCTGAACGGGGTCGACTATCGGGAGTGGGATCCGGCGACGGACCGGTTTCTGCCGGCGAACTATTCGGCGGAAGACCTGAGCGGGAAGCAGGCGTGCAAGCGGGACCTGATTGAGTATTTTGGCCTGCCGCCTGAGGCGATGGACCGGCCGTTGATCGGCATCGTTTCGCGGTTTGCGGAGCAGAAGGGCTTCGACCTGATTGAACAGATCGCCGGGGCGCTGGCCGATGAGCCGATGTCGCTGGTGGTGCTGGGTTCGGGCAATCCTCACTGGGAGCACATGTTCCGTCACCTGACGAGTTGGCGTCCGGATAAGTTCGCCAACTGGATCGGCTTCTCAAACGAGATGGCCCATAAGGTTGAGGCTGGCGCCGACATCTTCCTGATGCCGAGCCGGTATGAGCCGTGCGGACTGAACCAAATTTACAGCCTCAAGTACGGTACGCCCCCGGTGGTACGCGCCACGGGCGGCTTGGATGATACGATCGATGGAGAAACCGGATTTAAGTTTTGGGAGTACCACCCCGATGCTCTGCTGAAAGGCGTGCGGTATGCGATCCAGAAATGGTTTGACCGTGACGGATGGCAGGAGCGGATGCGGCGAGGCATGGCGAAGGATTATTCGTGGGATCGCTCGGCCGGGGAGTACCAGAGACTCTACGCGCAGCTGTTGGGTCGCTGAATCTTTTTCCGGGGCGAGACATCCAAAGAAGTGGAGATTAGGAATGGCAGGACAAAATACACTTACGTTCACCGACGGTGCATGGGACACCGAGGTGCTGAAATCGGACACACCCGTCCTTGTGGACTTCTGGGCTGAATGGTGCGGCCCTTGCCGGATGCTCGCGCCGACCATCGATTCGGTGGCTGCGGACTACGACGGTCGCGTCAAGGTCGGCAAGCTGAACGTCGATGAGAATGGCAACGCGACGATGCGCTACGGCATCCGCGGCATTCCGGCGCTGATCTTGTTCAAGGATGGCCAAGTGGTCGCGCAGAAGGTGGGCGCGGTCTCGAAGACAGAGATCGCCTCGATGCTGGACGCGGCTCTCTAAAGTTTCTCCCGCAAGCAAAAAGGCCCCGGCTGAGTGATCAGGCGGGGCCTTTGCGCGTTAGCCTATTCTTCGAAGTGGCTAGTGACGGCACCCTTGGCGGCCGAACCTACCAGGGCGATGTACTTGGCAAAAACGCCGTTGGTGTACTTCCAGCGAGGCTTCGTCCATTGGGCGAAACGGGCTGCGACGGTCTCTGGGGCGACTTCGAGATCAATGGTCGACTTCTCGAGATCGATGTGGATTATGTCGCCGTCCTCAACGATGGCGATAGGACCGTGGTCGACGGCTTCCGGCGCGACGTGGCCGATCATGAAGCCCCGCGTGGCGCCGCTGAAGCGGCCGTCCGTGAGAAGGACCACATCCTCGCCCAAGCCAGCGCCCATGATGGCGCCCGTGACGCCGAGCATTTCGCGCATCCCGGGCCCGCCTTTGGGTCCTTCATAGCGGATGACGACGACATCGCCGGCCTGGATCTTGCCGGCCTGCACGGCAGCCATGGCGTCTTCTTCACGGTTGAAGCAGCGCGCCGGGCCGCGATGGCTCTTCTTAGTGATGCCGGTAACTTTCAGCACCGAGCCTTCGGGCGCCAGTGTGCCTTTGAGAATGAGCAGGCCGCCGGACTTCTTGATGGGTGCGTCCAGAGGCTTGATGACCTGCTGGCCGGGCGTTTCCTTCACGGCCAGCAACTCTTCGTTGATGGTTTTGCCGGTGACGGTCATGGCGTTGCCGTCGGCGTATCCGCCGTCGACGAGGCGCTTGGCGATCAGCGGGATGCCTCCCGCGGTGTCGACGTCGACGGCGAAGTACTTGCCCGCCGGCTTGATGTCGACGTAGAGCGGGGTGCGTTGACTGATGGTTTGGAAGTCGTCGATGTCGAGATCGACGCCGGCGTCCTTGGCCATAGCGAGCAGGTGGAGCACGGCGTTGGTGGAACCGCCGCTGGCGGCGACCGAGGCGATGGCGTTTTCAAACGAGGTGCGGGTGCAGATGTCTCGGGGCTTCAGGTCGTTTTTCACGGCGTCCATGATCACTTTGCCGCAGTATCTGGAGACGTCGTCCTTGCGGGGGTCCACCTGGGGGACGCTGGCGGTGAACATCGGGGCGAGGCCGATGACTTCCATGACGGTGGCCATGGTGTTGGCCGTGAACTGGCCTCCGCAGGCGCCGGCGCCTGGGCAGGCGTGATCTTCGATGGCCAGCAGTTCGGCGTCGGTAATCTTGCCGGCGGCGTTGGCGCCCACGGCTTCAAAAACGTCCTGGATGGAGAGCAGCCTGTCGCCGAGCTTGCCGGGCATGATGGATCCGCCGTAGAGAATCACGCTGGGGATGTTCAGGCGAAGCAGGCCCATGGCGGCGCCGGGGATGGTCTTATCGCAGGCGACGAGCGTGACGAGGCCATCGAACATGTAGCCGCGGGCGGTGAGTTCGATGGAGTCGGCGATGAGGTCGCGGCTGACAAGGGAGGCCTTCATGCCTTCAGTGCCCATGGTGATGCCGTCGCTGATAGCGATGGTGTTGAATTCCATGGGGGTGCCGCCGGCGGCGCGGACGCCTTCTTTGACCTTTTCGGCCAGCGCGCGCAAGTTGTAGTTGCACGGCATGGTTTCAATCCAGGTGTTGGCGATCCCGATGATCGGCTTCCGGAGGTCTTCGTTGGTGAAGCCGATGGCCTTGAGCATGGAACGCGCAGGCGCGCGATCGCGGCCTTGGGTAATGGTATAGCTACGGAGTGGCATAGAGCCCCACTATTCTATCGGGTTCATGCGATACAATGCCCGCCATGAAGCGATCCCTTGTATTCCTGCTCGCGTGCGCGGCCTTGCTGCCGGCCCAACAGAAGAAGATTCTGGTGCTCGGCGATGCCGAAGTCGCCAAAGAGTTGCAGAGCGTTACGGACAAGGTGCGCGTGGTGACAGTCACCCGGGACACCTTGGCCAGTGAGATCGGCGATGCTGATGCCTTTATCGGCGAGGTGCGGCCGCAAGACGTCCGCGCCGGGAAGAATTTGAAGTGGGTGCAAACGATGAGCGCCGGCGTGGAGAAGGTGCTGCATATTTCGGGCGGCACGGACCTGCGCGATTCGAACATCATCCTGACGAATAATCAGATTGTGCAGGGGCCGGAGATCGCCGATCATGCGCTGGCGATGCTGTTGGCGCTTTCGCGCGGCATCTACAAATTCGTGGGCGACCGTACGACGGAGACTTGGCAACCGCGTCCGTATCCCGGGATTGAGTTGAACGGGCGGACGGCGGTGGTGATCGGCTGCGGCGGCATTGGGCAACAGATCGCGCTGCGGAGCTGGGCTTTTGGCATGACGGTGGTGTGCGTGGATCCGGAAGACCTTCCGTTTTCGCCATTCGTTAAGAAAGCGGTGAAGCCGGACCAGTTGGACGAAGTGCTGCCGGAGGCGGATGTCGTTTTCATCTCCGCGCCGCATACCGAAAAGAGCCACAAGATGATGGGGCCGAAGCAGTTCGAACTGATGAAGAAGGACAGCTACTTCATCGCCGTGAGCCGGGGCGGAATTTACGATATGGGGGGCCTGGTGAAGGCGCTCGACAGCAAGCGTATCGCCGGCGCGGGCGTGGACGTGACAGATCCGGAGCCGTTGGCGAAGGGACACGCCCTGTGGAAGTTCGACAACGCCATCATCACGCCGCACATCGCCGGACGCAGCGATAAAGACCGGGCGCGCATGATCGGGACGATCAAAGAGAATGTGAGGCGGTTCGTGGATGGCCGGCCGATGCTGAACGTAGTAGACAAGCAGAAGGGCTATTGACGAATCTATAGGGATGTCCTCCACACCTCGCGTAGCCGTACTGGGCGCTGGCAACATGGGCGCCGCGCTCATCGGCGGAATGCTAAAAGCCGAGGTGGTGGAGGCCGTCCATTGCACGGCCACGACCCGGTCAGAGACGTCGGCCGCCGCGCTAGAAAAGCGATTCGGCATCCTGGCCACGGCGGGCGGAAACCGGGATGCCGCGAAGCCGGCCGACATCGTCATCTTGGCGGTGAAGCCGGTGAGTATTCCGAAAGTGATCCGCGAGATTCGCGATGTGTTGCGGGAAAATCAGATTCTGATTTCGCTGGCGGCCTCGCTGCCGTTGGCCGTGATTGAATCCGAAGTGCGATTGTTGATGCCGGTCTTCCGGGCGATGCCGAATATTCCAGTGATCCTCGAGGAGGGCGCGATTGGGATTTGCCACAATGCAGTGGCCACGCGGCAGCAGCGCGACATCGTTGAAGGCCTTTTCCGAGCGGTGGGCGTGGTGGCGTGGGTCGACGATGAACAGATGGACGCCGTCACGGCGCTATCCGGCTCCGGACCCGCCTACGTCTACATCTTCATCGAGGCGATGATCGCGGCCGGCCTGAAAATGGGGCTTTCTCGCGATATTTCGACGCGCTTGGCCGAGCAGACGGTTCTCGGCGCGGCGAAACACGTACGCGATTCGGGGCTGCATCCGGCCATTCTGCGTGATCAGGTGATTACGCCGGGCGGCGTCACCATCGCGGCGATTCACGAACTGGAACGCCATGGTTTGCGCAGCATGTTGATCTCGGCCATCGAAACGGCGACGCAACATAGCCGAATCAGAACCAAAGCTTTGCTCGAACAGCTCGAAACTTCAAATTCATGAACCATCACATTCTCTCGATTCATGCCCATCCGGATGACGCGGAAATTTTGGCGGCTGGGACACTGACGCTACTGGCGCAGGCGGGCCATCAGGTGACGATCGTCTCGATGACACCGGGCGACTGCGGTTCTATGGAATGGGGGCCGGAGGAGACGGCCACCAAACGCCGGGCCGAAGGCGGCGCGGCGGCCGCGTTGATCGGCGCTCGCTATGAATGCGCCGAGTTTCGCGACTTAGCCATCTTCAACGACGATGCCAGCCGGCGCCGCGTCACCGAACTCATCCGGCGGCTGCAGCCGAACATCATTCTCACCTCCTCGCCCACCGACTACCACTGCGACCATGAGGCGACCAGCACCCTGGTTCGCGATGCGTGTTTCGCCGTCTCGTGCCCGAACTATCGGTCCGGCGACGCGCCGCCTTTGCCCGCGATTCCGCATCTTTACTTTATGGATTCCATTGAGGGCCGCGACCGTGACGGCCGCCCGGTACACGCCGACTTCGCCGTGGACATTGGCACGTCGTTTGAGCTGAAACGAGATATGCTGGCGGCCCACGCGAGCCAGCGCGAATGGCTGCAGAAGCAGCATGGCATGGACGACTATTTGAAGTCGATGGAAGAGTGGACCCGGTCCCGCGGACAGTCGGTTTCCGTGCAATATGCCGAAGGGTTCCGGCAATACAAACACCATCCGTATCCGGTGACGCCTCTGTTGCAGGAGCTGGTTGGCGAACGGCTACGGCGCTAGCGCAACCGCTTCAATCACTTTCTTCAGCAATGCCGTGCCCTCGTGCAATGTGGTGAGCAGAATACGTTCATCGTTGCCGTGGGCGCGGCTTTCGTTGCCATTGCGAAGGAAGACTGGCACGCCGTAGACGGCCATGCCCTTGGCGCGGAGGAAGGCCCCGTCGGTCGCGCCGCGGGACATGTACGGGATGATGACGGTCTTGGCTCCTTCGCGGGCGAAGACGCGCTCCATGGCTTTGTAGAGGTCCGTGGTCAGCGAACTGGGTTCGGTGGCCGGCATCTCCTGGCCGGGGTCAGGAAGGAGTTCGATGGCGGGGTCGTTGATGATCTGGCGGAAGCGAGCGTAGACCTCTTCCTTGGTTTCGTTCGGCAAACGGCGGACGTCAATTTGGGCTTCGGCCTGGTTGGGGATGACGTTCACTTTCATGCCGGCGCGGAGCATGGTGGGGGAGACGGTGGTGCGGAGGGCGGCATCGAGTTCCATGTCGCGGTCGCCAATTTCGTTCGCGGTTTGTTGGCGGGTCTTGGGATCTTCGAGGGCGGCGAGGTGGGGTTGGAGCCAGGCGTACTCGCTGAGCTTGGCCATCTCGCGGAAGTAGCGGCGGGTAGTCGTGTTGAGGCTCACCGGTTGATAGGCACGGACGAGCTTCGAGATGGCATCGGCCAGGTGGGCGACGGCATTATCCTTGCGGGGCAGGGAACCGTGGCCGGCGGCGCCGCGGGCGGTGAGGATCATGCGGGTGGGGATCTTTTCCGAGGTCTGCACTTGGAAGACGCGGGTGCCATCGGCGGTGGCCATCTGGGCGCCGCCTTCGTTGAGGGCGTACTCGGCGTCGATCTTGTCCCAGGCGTTGCGGATGAGCCATTGGATGCCGGTGGAGCCGGCCTCTTCGTCGGCCTCGCTCAGCAGGATGATGTCGCGATTCAGCTTGGTGCTGGAGCGCTTGAGTTCGATGAGAATTGCCATTTGCGCGGCGAGCAGATTTTTCGTATCGACGGCGCCGCGGCCATAAACGAACCCGTCTTTGCGGACTGCTTCAAAGGCGGGTACCGTCCAGAGTCTGGGTTCGATTGGCACGACGTCGCTGTGGGCCATGATCAGCAGCGGGCGCTTCTCTTTGCCGCCGGCCAAGCGGCAGACGACGTTCATCCGGTTCGGGTCGCCGCCGAGGAGTTCGCAGGGGATGCCGTGTTGCTGCATTTCGCGGGCAATGTACTGAGCGACGATGGTCTCTTTGCCGGGCAGGTTGGAGGTGTCGAGCCGGAGCAGGTCGACGAGATACCGTTCGGCGCGGGCGCCAAGCGTCTCCTGCGCCGGGGCGACGAGGGGTAGAAGTATTGCCAGCAGAAGAGACCGCATCCCAGCTATCCTAGAGGATTCCATGCGTCTTGTTGTTGTTGCTCTCAGTTGCTGCGCCCTGTTGGCCCAGGAGCCAGAGAAGAAAACCATCGTCGTGACGGGATCGTACCAGCCCATTCCCCTCGAAGAGGCTGATCGTTCGGTGAAGGCGATTCCGGCACGGGAACTGGCGCCGTTGGCCGGTTCCGTGAGCGATTTGCTGAATCTGGATGCTTCCGTGGATCTGCGCGAACGGGCGCCGGGGGCGGTCAACAGCGGCCTTTCAATTCGCGGCGGCAGCTTCGGCCAATCGCTGATTTTGTGGAACGGGCTGCGACTCAACAGCGTGCATACGTCGAATTTGAGCATGGATTTGCCGATTCCGCTGGAGTCGATGGCGCAGGTGGAAATTCTGAAGGGATCCGGCTCGACGCTATACGGTTCGGATGCGACGGCTGGCGTGATGAACGTGATTTCGAAGCCGCCGGCGCTGAGCGAGGTCCGCTTCCGCAGCGGCTTCGGCAACTGGGGCACGCAGCAGCAGCATGCTTCGGTGGCCTATGTTGGCAAAGGTCTGTCGCAACACTTCACCATGGCACGCGACTTTTCGCGCGGCTTCATGCAGAACCGGGACTACCGCAATCTGTCGGTCGCTTCGCAGACGCAGTTCCGGCAGACGGAAGTCACGCTGGCGATGAACGATCGGCCTTATGGCGCCGAACAGTTCTACGGGAACTTCAACTCGTGGGAGCGAACCAAGAGTTGGTTCGCTGGCATCCGGCAGGGCTTGGGCGAAAAGACCGATCTGCTCTTTGCTTACCGCCGGAATACCGACTTGTTCGTGCTGTACCGCGATCGGCCGCAAGTGTTCACGAATCGCCACAGTGTCGAGACTTGGCAGGCCAGTCTGCGACGTGCGGAAAATCTGCCCCGCAACGCTCGTCTCCACTATGGCGCGGAGTTTCTGGGCGACCGGATTGAATCAAACAACCTCGGGCGGCATTCGCGGGCGCGGTCGGCTGTCTATGCCGCCTATGACGTGCGGGCGCTGCAGCGCTTCTCGTTGACGATTGGGCTGCGCGACGAGATTTACCGGAACTTCCAGCATCAGCTGAACCCGTCGGCCGGTGTCGGTTTCTGGCTCAACTCCCGGGCCAAACTGCGGGCCTCCGCTAGCCGGGCTTTTCGCCTGCCGACCTACACCGATCTCTATTACCGCGACCCGGCCAACGTCGGCGACCCGCTGTTGCGTCCAGAGCGAGCGTGGACCTTCGAAGGCGGATTAGACTTCACGCTCCCCCGGGAGGCGAAGGTGGCGTTGACGGTTTTCCAGCGGCGCGAGAAGGACGGCATCGATTTCGTTCGCAGGTCGCCGACGGACATCTGGCGGGCGACGAATTTTCAGGCTCTCAACTTCACGGGCTTTGAATCGCAGTTGACGATGGTCGCCGCGCGGAAGCATCGGATTGAACTGTCTTACACCGGGCTGAACGGGGCGCAGACCGTTTTGACCGGGCTGCAATCAAAATATGTTTTCAACTATCCGCGCCACGCAGGCATCGCCACTTGGCAGGCCGCATGGAACAACGGCATGATGGCGCGGACGCGGCTCGGGGCCATCGAGCGGTTCGGCCGGTCGCCTTACGCCGTCTGGGATACCTTTGTGGCTTATCAAAAAGGGCGGGTGCGTCCGTACCTGCAACTGGCCAATATCACGTCCACTCGCTATGAAGAGTTGATCGGGGTCCGCATGCCCGGCCGCAGTTTTGTGGGCGGGCTCGAACTCGTGCTCTACCGGCCGCGATAAACTAACGAAGGACACCGTTTTGTTTCGACACCTCCGCAGCTTTGCCCTGTTAGGGAGCCTCTCTCTGGTTCGCGCCGCCGAACCGGGACAGTTGGACGCGAATCTGTCGTTATTTACGGTGATGTGCGCGTTGCACGCGGCCGGGTACGACGCAGAGATCGATTCGCCGAACAACCATCCGATTCGCGCCGCCGCCGTGAAAAATCTGGCAAACCGCAATTTGAAAACGGCCGGCGAGTTGCGGGAGTGGCTCGAGAATCGAAAGCTCGGGCCGAAGCGCCTGGACCTGAACCGGTTTATCTCCTTTGCTCTATCCGTCGACGGGCCACCAAAATTCAACTACAAGTTCCAGTCGCACGAGATGCCTCCGGACGTTGTGCCGCTGGCCGGGCTCGAACGGCTGATCAGCCGCTTCTACGCTGAAGCACAGGTGGAAGAGCTGTATAAGCAGGCGCAACCGGCTATCGAGAAAATGCTCGAACGCTATCAGGCTCCAGTTGTGAATGCGCTCGGGCAGGTGAACGGCTACTTGCGGAACCCCACCAGCGGCTACGCGGGCCGCCGATTCTATGTGATTCTCGAACTGCTCGGACCGCCGAATCATATTCAGACTCGTGCCTACAAAGACGACTATTACCTGGTCCTGACGCCTTCGCCGGAGATTCAGACCGACTACATTCGGTACGCCTATCTCCAATATCTGCTCGACCCGCTCACCTTCAAATTCGCGGACAAGCTTGAAAAGAAGAAGCCGCTGATTGATCTGGCTCAGGCGGCTCCTGCTTTGGAGGAGCATTACAAGGCCGACTTTTCGCTGCTGGCGACTGCGAGCCTGATACGCGCTATTGAAGCTCGTATCGACAAGCGCAAAGATCCTGAACAGGCGCTCCGCGAAGGCTTCATTCTCGCGCCCTACTTTACCGAGGCCTTGATCAAGTATGAAGCACAGGAGGCGTCGATGCGCCTCTACTATCCAGAGATGATCGACGCCATCGACCTGAAGAAAGAGGATAAGCGCCTGGCCTCGATCGACTTCCTGACGGAGCGCCCGGTCAAGGCCGTCAAGGTCGCCCCCAAAGAAGAGAAGGTCGAATTGACAGGGGTTTTCAAAACGCTCGAGGACGCCGAAAATCTTTACCGTACCGCCAAGCTTGAACCCGCCCGCGACCTGTTCCTCCGTTCTCTGCAGGAGACCGCCGACCAACCGCTGCACGCGAAGGCATATTATGGTTTGGGCCGCGTCGCCGCGCGTCAGGCTAATCTCGAATTGGCCGAGAAGTTGTTCACCAAAGTGCTGGAGCTTTCCCCCGATCCGCAGACCAAAGCCTGGACCCACGTCTACCTCGGCAACCTCGCCGAGCGGGCGCAGGAACCGCAGCAGGCCGTGGCTCAGTTCGAATCAGCTCTGGCCGTTCCCGGCGCGACTGCCGCGGCTCGTCAGACCGCTCAGCAGGCGCTCACCAAGTTAGCTAATACCCCGAAGGAGAAGGAATGATCATGTCCCGTTTTGCCCGCCTCGCATTCAGTGTGGGCCTCGCCGCCGCCGTAGCGCTGGCCCAGCCCAAGCCCAAGTCGCAGAAAGAAGTCGATGCCATTATGGCCATGCAGAATGCCCAGGATCCGGACTCCCGCATCCAGGCTGCTCAGACTCTGATCACCAAGTTTGCCGATACGGAATTCAAGCCTTTCGCCCTCTACGTGCTGGCTTCTTCCTACCAGCAGAAAGGGGACGTTGAGAATACGATCGTGTGGGCCGAAAAGACCCTGGAAGTAGACAAGACGAATTTTATGTCTATGAACATGATCGCCTCCGGCCTGGCGCAGAAGACCCGTGAGTTCGACCTCGATAAAGAAGACAAACTCGGCCGCGCCGAGAAGATGGCCAACTCCGCCATCGAAGCCATCAAGACCGCTACCAAGCCGAATCCGCAGATCCCCGACGATCAGTGGGAGCTAATCAAGAAGGACTACACCGCCGAAGCGCACCAAGCTCTTGGTCTGGTCGCCATGCTGCGTAAGAAATATCCGGAAGCGATCGCCTCCTTCAAGACAGCAGTGGAGACTACCCCGCAGCCCGACCCTGCCACGCTGGTGCGTCTGGCGAGCGCCTACAACTTGGCCAATCAGCCCGACAACGCCATTGCCGCGGCCGACAAGGCCATGGCAGTTCCCGACGTCAACCCGGCCGTCAAGCAGATCGCCGCAGCGGAAAAGGAACGTGCGGCCAAGGCGAAGGCTGGCAAGTAGACCGGATGGGCGCGGCATGGGAGCCTTTGGCCGCAAAGATCGGCTATCAGTTTAAGCGTCCGGAACTCCTGGTCCGCGCCGTTACTCATAAGTCCCGTATCGCCGAGAAATCCGAGGCTGATCCCACCAGGGATAATGAACAGCTTGAATTTCTCGGCGATTCTATATTGGGTTTTTTGGTTAGTGAGGCGCTGATCACCCGTTTCCCACACTACCCGGAAGGAAAGCTTTCGAAGTTGAAGGCGTGGCTGGTTTCGGCGGCGCATCTTTTGGTGATTGCCGAGTCTCTCAACCTTGGGGAATACCTCCTGCTGGGCCGCGGGGAAGAGATGAGCGGCGGACGCGGGAAACGGGCGCTGCTGGCCAATGCGGTTGAAGCCATCCTGGCGGCTCTGTACTTGGACGGGGGTATGCCCGCGGCCCGAGCCTTTGTCGACGCCCGCGTGCTTCGGGATGCAGGAGACCTTGAGGCGGGGGTGCCCGCTGGTGTCACCGATCACAAGTCCCTGCTCCAAGAGAAGGCGCAGGCGCTGAAGTACCCCCCTCCGAAGTACGTAACTATTGCCGAACGCGGCCCGGATCACGCCAAGACTTTCACGGTTGAGGTCCGCGTGGGCAAGGCCTTGAGCGCTGCGGCCGAGGGTATTTCTAAGAAAGAGGCCAGCCAGCGGGCGGCTGAACTGTTGATGGTGCAACTGGCCAGCTAAAATCCAGCCGGTTCTGGCCGATAACGCCCATAGTTATGTTTGTAATCATTGGTGCGCTTGTCGTTATTGGCTCAGTGTTGGGAGGCTACCTGCTCTCCCACGGGAAACTGCCGATCCTTTTTCAGCCCTTTGAACTACTGATCATCCTGGGAGCGGCCATCGGCACATTGCTGATTGGCAATCCTCTTGCAGTGGTGATCGGCATTGTCAAGGGCGCGCTGGGCACCCTAAAGGGTAGTCCCTACAACAAAGCCTTCTACACCGAGCAGTTGAAGATGCTGAACGACGTCTTCACGTATGCGCGGAAGAACGGTCTCGTGAAGCTCGAAGCCGATGTTGAAGAGCCGGACAAGAGTCAGCTCTTTAGCAAGTATAAGACGCTGATCAGCAATCACCACGCGCTTCACTTCGTTTGCGACACGCTTCGCATGTCAATCAGCGGCGGCGTCGGTCACTTTGAAATTGACCAGATGATGGAACTCGACATGGAAGTCCACCATCATGAGGCCGACGAGCCGGTGCATGCGCTGAATACAATGTCGGACGCCCTGCCAGGCCTGGGCATTGTTGCGGCCGTGCTCGGCATTGTGATTACGATGGGATCGCTCGGCGGACCGCCGGAGGAGATTGGCCACCATGTGGCGGCCGCGCTTGTGGGCACCTTCCTGGGGATTCTGATGTGCTACGGCTTCTTTGGGCCGCTCGCCGCCAACATGGGCAAGATTACGGCCGCAGAGAAGGAATACTACAACTTCCTGCGTGTCGGCTTGATTAGCTTCATCAAGGGCTCGGCGCCGATCCTCGCCACCGAGTTCGCACGCCGGTCCATTCCGGCCCACTTCCGTCCATCGTTTAAAGAGATGGAGAAAGCAGTCAAGGGAGGCGCATAGCCATGGCCGAAGAGCAGCCGATTTATATCATCAAGAAGATCGTGAAAGGCGGCGGCCATCATGGCGGCGCCTGGAAAGTGGCCTACGCCGACTTCGTGACGGCCATGATGGCCTTTTTCATGGTGCTCTGGTTATTGAGTTCCTCTGAACAGGTGCAGAAGGCGGTGGGCGGATACTTCTCTGACCCTGAAGGCAACGGCAAGCAAGTGGGCACCCAGCAGGCGGGTGCCGGCGGGGAGTCCATCAGCTTGGCGGCGAACGACATGGAGAAGCTCAAAGAGAAGCTGGAAGAAGCGATGCGGGACACTCCGCAGTTCCAGAAGATCAAAGAGCAAGTGAAGATGATTGTCACGGGCGAAGGTCTCCGCGTCGAACTTCTGGAAAGCGACGTCGGCACGTTCTTTGAATCCGGCAGCCCGGCCCCAACGGAACGGGCGACGGTCCTTTTGGGCACACTGGCTCAGGAGATTGGTAAGCTCCCCAACAAAGTCTTCCTTGAAGGCCACACCGACTCCAAGCCCTTCGTCGGCGATTATTCCAACTGGGAACTTTCGGCCGACCGCGCCAACACCGCTCGAAGGGTGATGCAGATGTATGGCGTTCGCCTCGATCAAGTGGCTCAGGTTCGCGGCTTCTCCGACCAAGCGCTTCGCGTGGCCGACAACCCGACGGACCCTTCTAACCGTCGGATCTCCATCATCATCAAATACCTCGATGCCCCACCCGCTCCTCCCAAAGCTGAGAAGAAGAAGGACGATGGGCACGGCGCTGAGCCCGCCAAAGACGAACACGCCAAAGACGAGCACGCGAAAGATGAACACGCAAAGCCCGCGGCGGCCGCTCACTAAGGGCCTGTCACAAAACAACTGTCTCGTTAGTCAGGGGTGAAATCTTGTAGTTCCAGTCACCGTGGAAAGCGTTCCGTTCGAGGTTGACAGCGGCGAGTTCTTGATCCGAGACCTTGAGGCCTGCGGGATAGCGATTCGTGTCAATCTGGGCGTGAATTTTGAGTCGGTTTTGGTGCTGGTGGCGGCGATGAGGTCGACGATGACTTGGTGGCTCACCAAAGGGCGTCCTCTGTAGTTTTGGCTGATGAAGCTGAACAACCGGTGCTCGATCTTGTTCCATTTGCTGGTACCTGGAGGCAAGTGGC
>JBBQRA010000035.1:0-30721 GCA_038215275.1 Bryobacterales bacterium
ATCTCAAACGCTTCGAGATACTTCGGGGTCTTTTCGTCGCCGTACCACTTGGCGTAAGACGCCTTGGCTTCGTCGTTCAAACGCTGGTTGGCCCGTTCGTCGCGCAACCATGCCTTGCGGGCGGCGGGATCTTTCGGCACCTTTTCGGAAACGCCGCTCACCCACGGGAGCCACTCATAGAACTGCGAGACGTGGGCGTCGAGGCCGTTGATCTTCTGCTCGAAGGCGGCTTCGATGTCGATGACGATGTCCGGGCGGAAGGGGTTTGGCCGCTGGAAGTAGTCCGAGAAGTAGAGGAAAACGGGATTCCGGCGCAGCGGCGGGGCGTCGCTGACGATGTTCGGCACCTGCACCATGTAGGCCGCGTCCTGAATCAGGATGCCGGTGTTGCGGTGGTCGGGGTGGTAGTCGTTGGTGCGGTGGGTGATGACGACGTCGGCCTTCCAGGTCCGGATCGCCCGGATGATCTGGCGGCGAACGTCGAGTGAGGGGGTGAGTTCACCGTCGTGATTCTCCATCACCTCGTACTCGGCAATGCCCAGGCGGCGGGCCGATTCGGCGGCCTCGGCGCGGCGGCGGTTGGCGAGGACTTGCCCGCCCATTTCGTGGTGGCCAGCGTCGCCGTTGGTGACGCTGACGAATTTCACCTGATGGCCCATCTTGGCGAGCAGCACGGCGGTGCCGCCGAACTTGATATCGCAATCGTCGGGATGCGCGCCGATCGCGATGATACGGAGGGGTTGCGCGGCCATGCTAACGGCCAGCAGAGCTAGGAGAAGAAGTGCTCGCATGAGTGGATTCCGGTTCGTTTTCAGCGTCCATGCGCAGTTGGCTCAGCTTCATTTTGGTGGCGAGCAGAGCCACGAAGCCGACTACCCAAAGCGGGACGGTAATCACCAAGAATAGTAGAGTTGCGTAGCCTACTGCGGTCTCCCGCTCTACGCCGAATAGCATGACGCCCATCACCACCAGCCACTGGAAGGTTCCGACGTTGCCCGGCGCCTGCGGCGGCACGGCGCCCAAGCGGACGATTACCAGCAGAATCGCGCATTCGCCCAGCGTTAGACCGAGTTGGAAGCCGGAAGAGAGGAAAAAAATCGGCGCCGCCTGCAGGGCCAGATAGAGACCGCTCAGCAGAAAGCTGCGATAGAAAGATGGGCTCTTGCTCATCGACGCCAAGGCGGCGAGGAGATGATGGAAGCCTTGCGCCCAGATAGTCCGCTGGATCCAGCGCTCGGCCCGATCCTTGGCCAGAATCGCGAAAGCCAGCAAACAGCCGATGGCGACCAGCAGGACCGCTAAGATGCGGCTGCCGACGACGAGCAGATCCGGAAGCTGGACGAAAAAGGACGCAACGAAAAAACTGGCGATGAGCCAAACCCCGTCGAAAAGCCGTTCGATGACGACGCTCGAGACCACAACGGAGAACGGGACGCCGGACCAGCGCGCCTGCAGGAAACTGCGGATCACCTCGCCGGGACGCAATGGCAGCAACTCGTTGGCGAACAGGCCCACGTAGATCGCCTGCATGGTCCGCCACGCCGGCAATGAGCCAACTGGGCTCAAGAGGAGGTTCCAGCGCCAACCTTGAACGCAGTAGACGGCGACATCCGTCAGCACCGCCGCGAGGATCCATGAGGCGGGAACCGCTTGGATGCGCGGCCATTGCTCCGCCCAATCGAAGTTGCGGTAGACATGAATGAGACAGGCTATCGAAACGGCGTAGCCCAGAGCAGGAATCACCCAGCGAGGGAAACGTTGAGCAGTTGCAGCAGACATCCGTTAGTTCCATGATAGGCTGACCTTCATGCGAAATATCCGCCACGTGGCGGTGTTGGGTGCAGGGACCATGGGGGCAAGGATTGCGGCGCATTTTGCAAACGCCGGGGTCTCGGTTCTCTTGCTCGACCTCACAATGGACGCCGCTCGAAAAGGCCTAGACACCGCACTCCGGGGCAAGCCCGGCGGCTTCTTTCTGCCTGAGTATCAGACGCGCATCACCACCGGCAGCTTTGAAGCGGATTTGCCTAAGGTCGGCGGGTCCGACTGGATTCTCGAGGCGGTCACCGAAAAGCTGGAGGTGAAGCGGGAGCTTTGGACGAAGGTCGCCGCGCTCCGGTCGCCCGATTCAATCGTTTCGACCAACACGTCCGGCATCCCGCTAGCGCAGATCAGCGCGGGTTTCGACGCCGGATTCCGGCAGCATTTTCTCGGCACGCACTTCTTTAACCCTCCTCGTTACTTGCACTTGTGTGAAGTGATCCCTGGTGACGAAACGAACCCATTGCTGCTGGCGGACGTCGAGGCCTTCCTCGACCGGCGGCTCGGGAAAGGGGTAGTGGTCTGCAAAGACACCCCGAATTTCATTGCCAATCGCATTGGCAGCATGTGGGGTGCGAGCGCCTACCAATACACGATCGAAGACGACCTCACCATTGAAGAGGTGGATGCGCTGACCGGGTCCGTGATCGGGCTGCCGAACTCGGCCAGCTATCGGCTGCTCGATATCGTGGGGCTGGCTATCTGGGTGCACGTGGCCGAAAACCTTGACGGCATGGTGCCCCACGACCCATGGAGGGAGCGGCTGAAGCCGCCTCCGTTCGTCGACCAGATGATGGCGAACCGCTGGCTGGGCGAGAAGACGGGCCAAGGATTTTACAAGCGCGTCGGGCCGGAGAAGGAGATTCACGCTCTCGACTGGAAGACGCTCGAGTATCACAAGGCCGTGAAGCCGAGGCTCGCGCCGATGCCGGAGGACTTGCCGACGCGGTTGCGGACGCTCGTGAAGGGCGACGACAAGTACGGCCGGTTCGTTTGGAAAGTGCTGCGGGATGCAATGTGGTACTCGGCGTGGTGCGTGCCGGAGATTGCGGACCGAACGGTGGAGATCGACCGGGCGATGCGATGGGGCTATGCGCACACCTACGGGCCGTTCGAACTTTGGGACGTGCTGGGCTTTGAAGCGACGGCGAAACGGATGCAACAGGAGGGGCTGTCGCTGCCGAAGGGCATCGAGACGATGCTCGAGCGCGGCGCGAAAGGCTTCTACCGGTCGGCCGATGAGAAAGGGCAGCCGCGGACGGACTACTTCGACCTTGGGGCCGGACACTATCAGCGGATCGCCGAACGGCCGGGCATGATCTCGCTGGCGGACCGGAAACGGGCCGGGGGCGTGGTACGGAAGAATGCGGGATGCTCGCTGGTGGATCTGGGCGATGGGTGCTTGTGTCTTGAATTCCACTCGAAGCTGAACGTGCTGGGCGAGGACCAGGTCGGCGAGATTACCGAGGCGATTGCCGAGACGCAGCGGAATCATAAGGCGCTGGTGATTGGCAATCAGGGCGATATGTTCAGTGCCGGGGCGAACTTGGTGCTGGTGCTGATGCTGGCGCAGGAAGGCGAGTGGGACGATTTGAACTTGGCGGCACACCGGTTTCAGCAGGCGAACATGGCGATCAAGTATTCGCCAGTGCCGGTGGTCGTTGCCGGGCACGGGAGGGCGTTGGGCGGCGGGGCGGAGATCCTGCTGCATGCGCCGCGGGCGGTGGCGTCGGCCGAACTGTACATGGGTTTGGTCGAGGTCGGCGTCGGGGTGATCCCGGGCGCGGGCGGGTGCAAAGAGATGATCGTCCGGCTGAAGGATCCGCGGAAGGTTTTCGAGACCATCGGCTATGCAAAAGTTTCCGGCAGCGCGGATGAGGCTAAGCAGTTGGGTTTGCTCGATAAGGGCGCGACGGTGGTGATGAACCCGGAGCGACTTCTGGGCGTGGCGAAGGCGGAGGGATTGGCGATGGTGGATAGTTACCGGCCGGGCGTTCCGCGGGCCGATGTCAAGGTCGCCGGGGAACCGGGCATCGCCCTGCTCAAGACCGGCGCGTGGATGGCCCAGCAGGGCGGCTACATTTCGGACTACGACGTGGTGATAGCCGGCAAACTGGCTCATGTGCTGTGCGGCGGAACGGTGGCAGCTGACACGCTGGTGAGCGAACAGCATCTGCTCGACCTTGAGCGCGAAGCATTTCTCAGCCTGTGCGGGAACGCCCAGACCCAAGCGCGGATGGCGCATATGTTGAAGACCGGGAAGCCCCTGCGGAATTAAAGCGATGAATGAAGCCGTAATTGTGGATTGCGTACGGACCCCCGTCGGCAAAGCGCCGCGCGGGGCGCTGCGGCAGACGCGGCCGGATGACTTGGCGGCAACGGCGATTACGGGGCTGCTGGCCCGGTATCCGGGTGTTGCGGCGGCCGAGATTGAAGACGTCATTCTGGGCTGTGCGACGCCCGAAGGCGAGAGCGGCATGAACGTGGCGCGGGTGGCCGCATTGCGGGCGGGGTTGCCGGATTCGGTTTGCGGAGTGACGATCAACCGGTTCTGCTCGTCGGGGTTGCAGGCGATCGCGATGGCGGCCGAGCGGATCCGCGCGGGCATGGCGGAGACGCTGGTGGCCGGCGGGACAGAGAGCATGAGCATGCTGCCGCTGGCGCTGATGCGGATTGCGCCGAACCCGTGGATGGTGGAGCACCGGCCCGAGATCTACATTAATATGGGGCTGACGGCGGAGAACCTGCAGCGGCGCTACGGCATCAGCCGCGAGGAGCAGGACGCGTTTGCGCTGGCCAGTCACCAGAAGGCGATTGCGGCGCAGAGCAGCGGTAAGTTCGACGACGAGCTGATCCCGGTGGGTTCGTTTCGTCAAGATGAGGGGCCGCGGGCGGATACTTCGATGGAGGCGCTGGCGAAATTGAAGCCGACATTTCATGCGAATGGCACGGTGACGGCGGGCAATTCGTCGCAGACGTCGGACGGGGCGGCGGCGGCGCTGGTGATGTCAGCGAGCCGGGCGCAGGCGTTGGGATTGAAGCCGCGAGCCAGGTTTGTGAGTTTTGCCGTGGGTGGCGTGGCTCCGGAGGTGATGGGCATCGGCCCGGTGGTGGCGATTCCGAAGGCGCTGCGGCTGGCCGGGTTGACGCTCGATGACATCGGCGTGATTGAGTTGAACGAGGCGTTTGCGGTGCAGGCGTTGGCCGTGATCCGCGAGGCGGGCTTGCCGCCGGAGCGGGTGAACATGAATGGCGGGGCGCTGGCGCTGGGCCATCCGTTGGGTTGCACCGGGGCGAAATTGACCGCCACGATTTTGCGCGAGATGGAGCGGGGCGGGCATCGGTACGGCATGGTAACGATGTGCATCGGCGGCGGACAAGGCGCGGCCGGAATTTTCGAAAGGATGTGAGGCGATGCAAGGCGGCGGATTTTTAGTAGAAGACCAGACAGCGGCGGAGGTGTTCACCCCGGAGGACTTCACCGAGGAGCATCGCGCGATTGCGAAGGCGACCGAGGAGTTCTCGGCGAAAGAGATTGAGCCGAACCTGGAGGCGATTCAGCATCAGGAGCCGGGCGTGGCGGTGCGGGTGCTGAAGAAGTCGGCCGAAATCGGGCTGACGGCGGTGCTGGTGCCGGAAGAGTACGGCGGCATGGAGATGGACCTGACCTCGGCGATGATTGTGGCCGAGGGGATTGCCAAAGACGGCTCCTACGCCGGGTGGCACGGGGCGCACAGCGGCATCGGGACATTGCCGTTGCTGCTCTATGGCACGGCGGCTCAGAAAGAGAAGTACCTGACGCGGCTGGCGTCGGCCGAGTTGATCGGCGCCTACTGCCTGAGCGAGCCGGAGGCCGGTTCGGATGCGCTGGCGGCGAAGACGCGGGCGGACTTGTCGGAGGACGGGACGTACTACACGCTGAACGGCCAGAAGATGTGGATCACCAACGGCGGTGCGGCGGACTTGTACACCGTGTTTGCGAAGGTGGGCGGCGAGAAATTCACGGCGTTTCTTGTTGAGCGATCGACGCCGGGCGTCTCGGCCGGGGCCGAGGAGAAGAAGATGGGGATCAAGGGCAGTTCGACCACGCCCTTGTTCCTCGATAACGTGAAAGTACCGGCGGAGAACGTGCTGGGCGAGATCGGCCGGGGCCATATCATCGCGTTCAACATTTTGAACTTGGGACGGCTGAAGCTGGGTCCGTTCGCGGTGGGCGGCATGAAGAACGTGCTGCTGCTTTCGCTGAAGTACGCCAAGCAACGGGTGGCTTTCGGCAAGACGATTTCGCACTTCGGAATGATTCAAGCCAAGCTGGCTGAGATGGCCATCAGGACCTTCGCCGCCGAGACGATGAGCTATCGGGTCACGGGCATGATTGAAGAGAAGCTGACCGGATGGAGCTGGGCGCAGGCGGACGCGGCCGCGGTGAAGTTGAAGGCCGTCGAGGAGTTTGCGGCCGAGTGCTCCTACATCAAGGTGTTTGCGAGCGAAGCGTTGGACTACGTTGTGGACGAGGGCGTGCAGATCCACGGCGGCTATGGGTATCACCAGGACTACCTCGTCGAGCGCGCTTATCGGGATTCGCGGATCAACCGCATTTTTGAAGGCACGAACGAGATCAACCGGATGCTGGCGACCGGCATGATTCTGAAGCGGGCGCAGCGGGGGCAGTTGCCGCTGGTGGCGGCCGTGAAGAAGTTGCAGGGCGAATTGCTGGCTGGTCCGAGCTTGGCCGGGGGACCGCCGGATCTCGTAAAGAACGCGAAGAAGGTCGCTTTGCTTTGCCTGGGCGTGGCGTATCAGAAGTATATGACGGAGCTCGATAGCCAGCAGGAGATTCTGGCGGCGCTGTGCGATATCACAATGCAGGCGTTCGCGATGGAGTCGGTGCAACTGCGGTCGCAGAAGCATAATGTGGCGCCGAAGATGACGGCCGTTTTCTTGCAAGAAGCGATGGAGGAGATTGAGCGGCATTCGCGGATGGTGCTGGCGGCTTGCGCCGAGGGCGACGACTTGCGGATTCAGTTGGCCGCGTTGAAGCGGCTGACCAAGTTTGAGCCGGTGAACACGATCGCGCTGCGGCAGGAGATTGCGCAACGCCTGTTGGCGGCCCAGCGGTATGTCCTCGCCTAAGCAGCGGGTGTACGTATTGATGGGCTTGCCGGCATCCGGCAAGTCCACTTGGCTTGCGGAGCGAGGGGCAACGGCATTGTCTTCCGATGCGATGCGCTTGCTGCTGCGGGACGACGAGAGCGACCAGACGATTCATGGAACGGTGTTTGCGCTGCTGCGGCGTTTGCTGCGGCTGCGCCTGGAGTTGGGGGCGGCGAAGAGCTACATCGACGCGACGAACCTGACGAAGAAAGAGCGGCGGCAGTGGATCAAAATCGCCGATTGGTATGGGGCGGACTGCGTGGCGGTTTACTTTGATGTGCCGCTGGCGGTGTGTCTGGAGAGAAACGCGGGGCGGCAGCGGGTGGTGCCGGTGGAGGCTATGGAGCGTCTGGCGAAGCGGTTGACTCCGCCGGAGTTGGCGGAAGGGTTCGCGTCGATCGAAGTGTTTCCCACTTCATCAGAACAATAGTCCAGAGCAGAACGGGCAGCAGAAGCAGGCTGGCGGTGAGTGCGGCGACCTGCTGCGGCGTCCATCCATGATCGATGAAGACACCGGCGGAAGAGCTGGCGAGCGACATGATGATGACGGCGCAACCGAACTCGGCGGAGAAGACGCGGCCTCGGAATTTGTCTTCCGTGTTCAATTGCAGCAGGATGGTGGAGCCGACCCAGGTGATGGTGCTGCCGAGGTGGGCGAGGATGACAGCAGCGCAAGCGGCTGCGAGACTGGTCGCTTGGCTAAGCAGGAAATAGCCAAACGAAGCCAACACGAAACCAACCAGAATGGCGTAGCGTTGGCGGGTTTGATTGCGCCCGGCGACGTAGCCCTGCAGGATGGGACCGGTGAGGGCGCCGATACCGCGGCAACCCATTAATAGGCTTACCCCGAGGGCGGCCGCTCGCTCGGGCTCGACGCCCAGCCAGTTGACGGCGAAGCGGTCGCGGCCGAGCATGGTGAGCAGCACCCAGTTGGAGGCGATGATGGAGTTGCCGGACTTGACGAAGAGGGTCGCAAACATGCGGCCGTCCTGCTTCACATAGCGGATGCCTTCGGCGATGGGCTTGAAGTCGAGCAGGTCCCGCCAATGCAGCGGGGCGTGGCCTTCGGTATGCGGTTCGTGAAAAGACATGCGGCGGACGAGCATCGCCGAGACGATGAACGAACAGGCGTCGAGAGCGAAGACGGCCTCGCGGCCGATAAGCGCGAGAGCAACGCCCCCGACGGTGAAGCCCATGGCGAAGTTGAAGCTCCAGGTGGTGGAGCTGAGGGCGTTGCCGACGAAGATCTCGTCGCCGGTAGTGATGTTCGGAACGACGGCGGCGCGGGCCGGTTCAAAGAGGCCCCACATGACGGTTTCAAGGAACAGCAGGACGTAGAGGAGGGGCAGCATGTCCGGCGAGCGGACGAAGAGCATGCAGCCGATGATGACGGCGCGGCAGAGGTCGGCAATGATCATCACCTTGCGGCGGCTGATGCGGTCGTTCAGAACGCCGGCGGCCGGGGCGGTGAGGCACTGCGGGAGAACCTGCAGGACGAAGGCGAACCCAATGGATTCGGCTTTGCCGGTGAAATCGAGCAGGAGGTTGTAGAGCGCCAGCGTAAAGAACCAATCCCCGATTTCACTGATGATCTGGGCGCCCCACAGCAACCGGTAATTGCGGTTGCTGCGGAGGAGCTTCCAGTAGTCGGGGATGGTGACGCGGCGGCGCTCCGTCATGAGGCTCCGTTAGGAGGCTATCGTATAGAGCCCCATCCGCTCCTTAACGGTCTTGACGATTCCGGCGGCGGTGGGGGTGACGCGGTCACGGCCTTCCTGCAGCACGCTTTCGAGGTAGCCGGGGTCCTGCATGAGTTCGGCGTAGCGCTGTTGGATGGGTGCGAGGCCGGCGAGGACGGCTTCGGCCACCTGCTTCTTCAGGTCGCCGTAGCGCATGCCGGCGAAGTGCTGCTGCATTGCGGGCTGGGACCAATCCGTAAAAGCCTGGAAGATCCCAAGTAGGTTCTGGACACCGGGGCCCATAGTTTCAAAGTCTACGGCGGGGTTGGAGTCGGTGGTTGCGCGCATAATCTTTTTGCGTGCTTCTTCGGGCTTGTCGAGCAGGCCGATGGCGTGGCCGGAGCCGGCGGTGGACTTGCTCATCTTCTTAGTGGGATCGTCGAGGCCCATGACGCGGGCGCCGACCATCGGCAGACTGGTCTGCGGCACGACGAAGGTTTCGCCGTAGAGGCTGTTGAAGCGCTCGGCGATGTCGCGGGTGAGTTCCATGTGCTGGCGCTGATCGTCGCCGACGGGGACGACGGCTGCATTGTAGAGCAGGACGTCGGCGGCCATCAGGACGGGATACTGCAGCAGACCGTCCCCGATGGTTTCCGCCGCTTCGGCCTTGGCTTTGAACTGGGTCATGCGTTCGAGCCAGCCGAGGGGCGTGACGCAGGTGAGGAGCCAGCCGAGTTCGGCGTGCTGGGGAACGCTGGATTGGACGGTGAGCGAGGTGATCCTGGGGTCGATGCCAGCGGCGAGATAAAGGCCGGCGACCTGCCGGATTTTTTCGCGGAGCTCGGCCGGGGGCTGGTAGACGGTGATGGCGTGGAGATCGACGATGCAGAAAATGCACTCGTAGTCATGCTGCAGCTTCACCCAATTTCGTAGGGCGCCGAGATAATTGCCTATGTGAAGGTTTCCGGTGGGCTGCATCCCGGAGAAGACGCGTGCTTTCATCGCAATCTCCCAGTCTACTAGTCCACAATAGAGACAGTGCAGATAGAAGTAGAAAAACTGGTGTACGGCGGCGATGGACTGAGCCGTCATGAAGGCCGCGTGGTCCTGACCCCGTATGTGTTGCCGGCCGAACAGGTGCGGGTGGCCGTGGCGCGGGAGCGCAAAGATATGTTGGAGGCGCGCGTCGAAGAGGTCTTGACGTCGTCGCCGCAGAGGGTGGAGGCGCCTTGCCCGTACTTTGGAACATGCGGAGGCTGCCACTATCAGCATGCCGCCTACCCGTTCCAGGTGGAACAGAAGTCGGCGATTGTGCGGGAGGTGTTCTCGCGGATCGGCCGGATTGAGATTCCTGGCGACATCGGAACCATCACGGGGAATCCATTCGGATACCGGAACAGGATTCAGCTTCACATTGACGGGACCAAGATTGGATTCCGCGAGGGTGGATCGCATAAGCTGCTGGCGATTGAACAGTGCCCGATCTCGTCGCCGAAGTTGAACGAGTGCATTGAGATAATCCGCGGGATGCTGAAGAATTCGCGGTGGCCGGGGTTTGTGCGGTCGCTCGAACTGTTCACGAACGAGAAAGAGGTGCAGCTCAACGTCATCGAGACGATGGCGGGACGGCGGGTGGCGCGGCAGTTCTTCGATTGGTGCGAGAGCGAAATTCCGGGGGCGATTACCGGGCCGCTGGAGTACGAGGGGTTCCGGGTGAGCCACAAGTCGTTCTTCCAGGTGAACCGGTTCCTTTTGAAGAAACTGGTGTCGGCGGCGATTGGCGATGCCAAGGGCGAACTGGCGCTGGAGATTTACGCTGGCGTGGGTTTGTTTACCTTGCCGCTGTCGGACCGATTCACGAAAGTGGTGGCGGTGGAGAGTTCGAAGTCGGCGGTTGAAGACCTGGTCTTCAACGCCAATCGGGCGAAGAAGACGGTGGAGCACCATCGGGCAAGCGCGGACTTGTTTTTAGAGACGATGCAGCGGAAGCCGGAGTTCGTGCTGGCGGATCCGCCGCGGGCGGGGCTGGGCGCGAGCGTGGTTAAGGATCTGATCCGGCTGCAGCCGGGGCGGATTGCGGTCGTGTCGTGCGACCCCTCGACTTTGGCGCGCGATGCGAAGTTGCTGCTGGCGGCGGGGTACTCGATCGACCGCTGCCAATTAATTGATCTCTTTCCCCAGACGTATCACATCGAAACGATTACGCACTTCGTTCACGGGGGTTAACCGGATGCGGTGGTTGACGAGCCTGCTGATGGTGTTGCCTTTGGCGGCGCAGTTCCCTGCCCTTAGATTTGACCCGCTGATTTCTGGACTGCGGGCGCCGGTCCAGGTGACGCACGCTGGCGATGGCTCGGGCCGGTTGTTCATTGTCGAGCAGCCGGGTGTAATCCGGGTTTGGGTGAACGGGGCTCTACGGCCGACGCCGATGCTGGATATCCAGACGCGAGTGCGCTACGGCGGCGAGATGGGGTTTCTGGGGTTGGCGTTTCCGCCGGGGTTTGCGGAGAAACGCTATTTCTACATCAACTACGTCAACCAGCAGCAGGAGACGATTGTGGCGCGGGTGCGGATGACGGCAGACCAGAACGTCGCCGATTCCGCGAATGAGCAGGTGATTCTGCGGGTGCGGCAGCCGTTTCAGAATCACAACGGCGGCCAGATAGCGTTCCATCCGAAAGACGGCCATTTGTACGTGGGCATGGGGGATGGGGGATCGGCAAACGATCCACAGAAGAATAGCCAGAACCCGGCGACGCTGCTGGGCAAGATGGTGCGTTTGGATACCGAGGGCAGCGAGAATCCGCAGCCAGAGATCTGGTCGAACGGGTGGCGAAATCCTTGGCGGTTTTCGTTTGACCGGGAGACCGGGGACCTGTGGGCCGGGGACGTGGGACAGAACCGGTGGGAAGAGATCGACTTTGAACCGAACGGGACGCCGAAGGGCCGGAACTATGGTTGGAGTCTGATGGAAGGAAACGCGTGCCAGGACGACCGGAACTGCGAGACGCGGACGGACTTGGTGCGACCGGTGTTTGTCTATGGCCGGAGCGAAGGGTGCTCCGTGACGGGTGGGTTCGTTTATAAGGGAACCCAGTATCCGGAGTTGCGAGGGACGTACCTGTTTGCGGACTACTGCAACGGGAACGTGTGGGGGCACAAGGACGGCGCAACGGTGCGTTTCGCGGCGACCGGGCAATCGGTATCGGCGTTTGGTGAGGACGAAGCGGGGGAGCTGTATTTGGTCAATATCGATGGGGTGGTTTCGCGAATTACCGCAGTGGCTTCGCCTTGGCAGATCCGGGCGGTGACGAGTGCGGCGAGTTTTGCGCCGGGATTGGCACCGGGGGGAATCGGGACGATCTTCACGTCGCCGCTGCCCGGCGTGACTGGAACGATGGCGGCGCAGAGCTACCCGCTGCCGACGACGCTGAGCGGCGTAGCGGTGCGGGTGAATGGAACTCCGGTGGGGCTTTATGCGGTGACGCCGTCGCAGATCAACTTTTTCATTCCGTATGCGCTGCCAAGTGTGCAGGCGGAGGTCAGCATCACAGTGGCCGGGGCAACTGCGCCGATCGCCGTGGTTCCGCTGCGGACTGTGCATCCGGCTTTGTTTTCCGGCGATGGTCAATATGCGGCGGTGACACTCACGGAAGGGATCGTCACGATGTACGCGACCGGATTGGGGGATGTGACGAACCGGCCGGCCAACGGGGCAGCGGCGCCGGTGAGCCCGCTGGCTTTGACGCGGGAAACCGTGACCGTGACTATTGGCGAGCAGATGGCGGAAGTGCTCTATAGCGGTTTGGCGCCTGGCTTTGCGGGGCTGTATCAGATCAACGCGCGGATTCCGGCGGGGCTGACGGGAGAGCCGGAGGTGGCGATTACGGCGGCCGGGATCCGGAGTCCAACTCTAAAAATCCGCCTCCCTTAGTCACTGGAATGCTAAACTAATGTCTTGTCAGGTTTCGGGCTCCGTGCAATGGGCGGCTGCAAACCCCGCCAGATCCGGAAGGAAGCAACGGTAGTGGTTTAGTTCGTGTGCCGCGGATCACCCGGAGCCTGGCATTTCCTCTTTAGCCCCGCATGTATCAGGTCATCGCGCGCAAGTACCGGCCGCAATCGTTCTCCGAACTGGTCAGTCAGGAACACGTCAAGACGACGCTGGATAACGCGATTACGCAGCGGCGCATTGCCCACGGTTACATTTTCAGTGGCCAGCGTGGGACGGGCAAGACGACCGTAGCCCGGCTGATGGCCCGTTTCCTGAATTGCATCGAGGGGCCGACGACCAACCCTTGCGGCGTTTGCGCGAGTTGCAAGGAGATCACGGCGGGTGGCGCCGTGGACGTGATTGAGATCGACGCCGCGTCGAACCGCGGCATCAACGAGATGCGCGAATTGCGCGAGAGCGTGCGTTACCGTCCGGCGCGCGACCGGTACAAGGTTTTCATCGTCGACGAAGCCCATCAGATTACGAACGAAGCGTTCAACGCGCTGCTGAAGACGCTGGAGGAGCCGCCAGAGTGGGTGGTGTTCATCCTGTGTACGACGGAGTCGCACAAGATTCCGACGACGATTGCGTCGCGGTGCCAGCAGTTCTCGTTCCGCAGCGTAGATTTTGAAGAGTTGCTGAAGCGGATGGAATGGATCTGCGGCGAAGAAGGCATTACGGCCGAGCCGGAGGCGTTGGCGGTGATAGCGCAGGTGGGCGAGGGGTCCGTACGGGATTCGCTTTCGGCGCTGGACCAAGCGATTGCTTGCTGCGGATCGACGCTGCATGCGGCCGAGGTGCGGGCGCTGCTGGGCATGTTCTCGCAGGACGCGATGGACCAGGTGACGACGGCGCTGGAGCAGAGCGATTCGGCGCGGATGTTGGAGATTGTCGACGAGCTGGAACGGAAGGGCGCGAACTTGCAGCACTTCTGCCGGGAGTTAGCGCGGCACATCCGGAACCTGCTGGTGGCGAAGATTTCGGGCGAAGGGACGCGGCTGATTGCCGCTTCTCCGCGCGAGAAGCAGAACATGGCCATGGTGGCGGGCAAGTTCAGCGAGATGGATCTGACGCGGTACCTGCAGATTGTTCTCGATGTGTTTAAGGACTTGCAGTACTCGCTGCAACCGCGGCTGCATTTGGAAATTGGATTGCTGAAGCTGGTGCATGCGGCCAAGCTGACTACGATTGAAGAGGCGTTGGCGAAGTTGGGACCGGGCGCTGGCCCGGCGCCATCGGCGCAGAAGCCGCCACCGACTCGGCAGGCGCCGCCGAGCGGGGCAAGGTTTAAGGCCGACGACGATCAGCTGGCCGAGATTGCGTCGCTGCCCCCGTGGCAGGGGACGACGAGAACCGCTGAGCCGCAACCAAAGGTAGCGAAGCCGAAGGCAGACGAAGATCCACTGGCCGAAATTGCGTCGCTGCCGCCATGGCAGGCGACGACGAAAACGACCGAGCCGCAACCAAAGATAGCGAAGCCTAAGGTGGACGAAGATACGTCAGCCGAAATTGCGTCGCTGGCGCCGTGGCAGGGGACAACGAAATCGGCCCCCGCGCCGGTGGACGAAGATCCGATGGCGGAGTTGGAGAATTCGGCTCCATGGCAGCCGGCCGCGAAAGCTCCGGCTGGCAATGCGTTTGTGGATGCGGAACCGAAGCCGAAGGCCGCGGCAGGCAAACCGGTCGATGGCGATCTGCGGTCGCGCCTGTATGCCGCGGCGCTCGAACTGGGCTTGAAGTTCACCGCCGATGGCTTCGAAGCGGCGCAGATTTCAGAAGGCCCGGGCGGCCTGGAGATCGTAGCGCCGGAAGAGGCCGAGTTTACGATGAGAGAGTCCGATGTGAACCGCGTTTTGGCGGCCATCGGCATGACGGGCGTCCGAGCGAAGATTCGATTTTCGGCAAGCGTGCAGAGCGGTCCGCCGCCTGCGGCCAAGCAGGCCGTTCAGGACGACGCCACCGAACGGGCGCTGGCCCATCCGGCGGTGAAGCGGTTCCAGGAGACGTTCCCCGAAGCGCAGGTCCGCAGTGTCCGCAACTTGAAGGAGTAACCCCATGAAACTACCCGGCAATATGCAAGGCATGATGGCTCAGGCCCAGAAGATGCAGGCCAAGATGCAGGAAGAGATCGCCGCGATCCGCGTCGAAGCGTCCGCGGGCGGCGGGATGGTGACCGTGAAGATGGACGGGCAAAAGCACTGCCTGGGAGTGACGATCGACCCCGAAGCAGCGGGCGATGCAGAGATGCTGCAGGACTTGGTGCTGGCCGCGTTCAACGAGGCGCACAAACAAGTGGAAGACCAAACCCAGCAGAAAATGAGTGGGATGCTGGGCGGCCTGGGGTTGCCCCCGGGAATGTTCTAGACTGCGATGCCGGACCTTGCCGAACCGCTCGCGCGTTTAGTGGATGAGTTCCGGCGTTTGCCCGGCGTGGGGGCGAAGTCTGCCCAGCGGATTGCGTTCTATGTGCTGCGGGCTTCGATGGAAGACGCGCACCGGTTGGCGCAGGCGATTGTCGATGTGAAAGAGAAGCTCGGGTTGTGCCGGGTGTGCAACAACATCAGCGATAGCGAGTTGTGCCCGTACTGCTCGAACCCGTCGCGGGATCAGCATGTGATCTGTGTCGTCGAAGAGGCGCCGAACATTCTCCCGATTGAAGTGACGCGATCGTTCGATGGATTGTATCACGTTCTGCACGGGTCCATTTCTCCGCTCCGGGGGATTGGGCCGGAGCAGTTGCGGATCAAGAGTCTGCTGGAACGGCTGGGGGACGGGATGGTGACGGAGATTATTCTCGCGACCAATCCGACGGTGGAAGGCGAGGCGACGGCGGCCTATCTGGCGCGTTTGTTGAAGCCGCTCGGGATTAAGGTGATGCGGATTGCGATGGGCATTCCGGTGGGCAGCGATCTCGAATATGCCGATGAAGTCAGCATGTCGAAGTCGATGGAAAACCGCCGGGAGATGTAGTTAGAGGACGCGGAGCGGATCGAACTGGCGGAGGCCGGAGTCGGTGAGGGCACCGATGGGGACGTTGAGGAGGAGGTTGTCGGTGGCGGGTTGGAGCAGTTCTACTTTGAGGTAGTTGCTCGATAGCGCCATGGGGCCTCGGCCGAGGGTGACAACCGGGAGCGACTGGCCGACGAAGCCTTGGCGGAAGGCGCGGTTCTTGCGGTCGGCGAGTTCGCGGAGTTGGCGGTTCCGATCCTTGCGAACAGGCATGGGGACTTGGTCCGGCGCGTCGGCGGCGGGGGTGCCGGGGCGGGCGGAATAGGTGAAGACATGGAGGTAGGTGAACGGCAGTTCGTCAATGAACCGGAAGGTTTCGGCGAACTCGGCGTCAGTCTCGCCGGGGAAGCCAACCATGACATCGGCGCCGATGGCGGCGTCCGGCATCAGAGCGCGGGCCTTGGTGACGCGGTCGGCGTAGTGGCGCGGCCGGTACTTGCGGTGCATGCGGCGGAGGACGGTGTCGGAGCCGGACTGGAGGGGGGCGTGGACGTGGCGGGCTATGCGGGGGGAGTCCGCCATCAGGTGGAGAAGGTCGTCCGAGAAGTCCATCGGCTCGACGGAGGAGAGTCGGAGGCGTTCGATGGTCGTTTCGTCGAGGATGCGGCGGACGAGGCCGGCGAGGCGAAGCGCCTGGCCCGGTTCCCTGCCCCAGCGGCCGAGGTTGATACCGGAGAGGACGACCTCGCGGTAGCTGCGGCTAAGGTGCCGGACCTGTTCGAGGACCTGGCCGGCCGGCATGGAGCGGCTGCGGCCGCGTACAAAGGGAATGATGCAGAACGAGCAGCGGTTGTTGCAGCCGTCCTGGATCTTGAGATTGGGGCGGGCCCGGTCTCCGGCGGCGTCTTCGATGGGCGCGGAAAGGAAGTCGTGTTGGGCGAAGATGTCGCCGACGTGGATTTGGCCGTGGAAGGGGGTGAGGGATTCGGCGACGATGTCGGGGATTTGGGTTTTGTGGGAGTTGCCGACGACCCAGGTGACGCCGGGGAGAGCGGCGAGTTCTTCGGGGGCGCGTTGGGCGTAGCAGCCGGTGAGCAGGATCTGGGCGGCGGGATTTTCGCGGTTCACGCGGCGGACCATGGCGCGGACATCGTCGTCGGCATTGGCCGTGACAGTGCAGGTGTTGAGAACGACGAGGTCGGCGGAGCGGGCCTCGCTGGCGGTGGAGAGGCCGCGCTGTTCGAGCATTGACTCGAGCGCCGCCCCGTCAGCCTGCGTGGCGCGGCAACCGAAATTGTGGACGAAAAACTTCTGCAAAACTCTATTCTGGCAGTTTTTCGGGCGGTTCTGGCAGGAAGAAGCTGCTGACGAATCCGATGAGGTAGACGCCGGTGGCGACGCAGCCCGCGGCGACGGCAAGCTTGGCGGCAGGAGAGGCGCCGGGGGTGTAGTTGGCGAGGGTCGTGGTAACGAGAGCGGCGGAGGTGCCGAGCATGCGCCCGCCGATGTTGGCGGCGAAGCTTTCGCCGGTGCCGCGGAGATGGGTGGGATACATGCGCGGCAGGTAGTTGCCCCAGAAGCTGAACTGGGCGACGGTGAGGAGGCCGGCGGCGAAGACGCCCCATTTGAGCACGTTGACGGAGAGATCGATGGCGTTGAAAAAGACCAGCGGCACGAGCAAGAGGCCGGGGACTTGGAAGACGCGGAGCAACTTGCGGCGGCTGAGGATGCGGATGGCGAGGGCGGCGAGAATGAGGCGGCCGACGAGGCCGCCGATCTCCTGGGCGAACTGGACGTTCGAGACCACTTGCTGCTGCAGCGGACGGGCGAGAGGGAGCACTTCGGCGAGGCCAGGGACAATGCGGGGCAGGTGCTGAATGGCGCCGAAGGCCGCGCCGTAGCTGGCGGCGTACATGATCATGGTGACCCAGGTGGCCCGGCTGTATTGCGGCCGGAATAGTTCGAAGAAGCTGGGGCGGCGGAGTGTGCCGGCTGCTTTATGCTGCGCCCAGAGCGGCGATTCCGGGAGGAAAGGCCGGATGATCATCAGTGGAATGGCGGGGAGGACGCCGGAGATGAGCGTGTAGCGCCAGGCTTCGTGGCCACCGTGGATGGCCGGCAGGTGGGGGGCCCAGGTGACAGCGAGATAGTAGGCGGCAGTGACGAGCAGGCCGCCGATGGAAGAGAAGGCCTGCGTATAGCCGAGGACCGTCTCTCGCAGTTTCGGCTCCGGGAACAGCTCAGCCAGCCAGGCGACGGCGGCGACGAACTCGACGCAGACCCCGATGAAGGTGGTGCAGCGGAAGAAGAGGAGTTGTTCGAGCGAAGTGGCGAAGCCGGCGGCGAGGGCCGATACGGCGTAGAGGAGAATGCTCCAGACGAGGACGCGCCGGCGGCCCCAGAGATCGGTCAGGTAGCCGCCGACCATGCCGAAGATGCCGCCGGCGAAGGCAGGGATGAAGAACAGCATGCCGGTCCATCTGTTGAACTCGGGAGTGCCGGGTGTGAGCTGGCCGAGTTCGGCGAGCGCGGGGCCGGCGATGAGGGGCAGGACGAGGAGTTCGTAGATGTCGAAAGCAAAGCCCAGGGCGGCGACGGCGCAGATCAACCACTGGATGGGCGTGAGCTTATTTGATGGAGGCATGGGGATGATTATACCGATGACGGGGGGAAGTATCGGTCGATAGTTACGGTGGACGGCTTCGGTGTCAGCGAGGAGACGCCCCAGACGAGAGCTGCCGAAATGATCGTCATGGGGACGACGGGGGCGAAGCCGGCGATGGTGAAGCCGCGGGGCAGCAGGTACAGGGCAAACGTGGAGGCGGCGATGAAGAGCGTGGAGGCGAGCGCGCCCCATTTCGTGGACCCGCGCCAGCAGAGGGCGGCGACGAACAGCGGGGCCATGGCGGCATAGCCGGCGAAGGCGTATTGGACGGCGAGATCGAAGATGGCGACCTTGGCATTGAGCGCCGTGAAGTAGGCGAAAGCCGTGACGAGGACGACGAAGAGACGGCCGGTGGCGATCTGCGCCCTTTCGCCAAATTTATCCTTGCCGCCGTAGAAGGCGAAGATGTCTTCGGTGAACATGGTGGAGAGCGCCAGAATCTGCGAGTCGCTGGCCATGACTGCGGCCATGATGCCGGCGCCGAGAAGGCCGGCCACCCAGACGGGGGCGTAGCGGCCGAGCAGCTGGAGCAAGACGTCGTCGCCGGGAACGGGACGGCCGGTGGCGGCCTTGGCTTCGATCTTGGCTTCGATCGCGGGGATGTCCGTGGCTTGATTGGCGGCAACGCCGAGATAGACACAGGGCAGCCAGATGAGGAGCAGGCAGATGGGATAGAAGATCACCGTGCGTTTGAACTGGGTGACTTTGCGGGCGGTGAGGCAGAAGATGGCGATGTGCGGGAAGGCGATGGCCGAGAGCGGATTGAACGTATAGCCGAGGAACGTGGTCAGCGAGAAGTTTTCGCGGGTGAGGAGGCTGGCGGTATTGGGGTTGTTGAGCAGGCGTTCGGTGACAGCGGCAAAGCCTCCCATGCCTTGGCTGATCAGGGTGACCGCGATGGCGCCGAAGCTGAGGAAGAGCACCGTTTGAAATGCGTTAACCCATGCGGTGCCGCGCATGCCGCCGAAGAAGACGTAGCTCATGACGACCAAAGCCACGATCAATCCCCCGAGCCAGAACGGGATGAAGCCGCCGCTGATGACGCTGAGCGTGGTGCCGCCACCCATGACGCCGATGATGATGTAGGGCACGAGCAGGGCGGCCTGGAGGAAGAAAATAAGCGTGCCGATGTGACCGCATTCCCAGCGGTCTCGGAAGATCTGCACCGGAGTGATGAGCCCGAAGCGTTTGCCCACGGACCAGAGCCGGGTGCCGAGGAAGAGCAGGCAGAGCGGCACGACGAGCGCGGAACTGGAGGCCATGAGGCCGTAAGTGACGATGCCGAAATTGAAGGCGTGGCCGCTGGATCCGAGGATGGCGAAGGCCGTCATGTGGGAGCCGAACAGGCTGAGCAGGAACACCCACGGACCGAGCGAGCGACCGGCGAGGAAGAAGTCTTCGGATTGGCCGCTGGAGCGGCGGAAGGCGAAGATGCCGATGTAGAGAACAATGGCCAGATAGGCCAGAACGAAGAGGGCCGGAATCATTCGTCGCGTTCCGAACCAGAGGGCCAGCACCAGCGTACGAGAGCCGCCATCAGCAGCGCGGCGGCGATGGTGTAAATGGCGTGATACCAGAGGCCGACGGGGAGGAATCGGAAGGCCAGAGGCCGGGCGGCGGACCAGTTCCACCAATCCTGATGGAGGACGTAGAAGGCCGCAATCGTGATCACGATAAGAGCAAGCTTCATGGCGTGGCGATGGCGAACAGATGGTGCTTGCTGCGCACGAACAACATGCCCTTTGAAAGTGCGGGGGACGACAGGACGGGTTCGCCGATTGAATTGGTGGCGAGTACCTGATGCTCCGGTCCGGCTTGAATCACGAAGGAATCTCCATCTTCACTGGTGATTAGAATCTTTCCATCATACGCAACAGGCGACGAAAGGAAAGTCGCGGGGACAGGTGGGCGCTTGCCTTCGTAGACGACGGCGCCGGACTTGGCATCGATACAGGTGAGCAAGCCCTTGTCGGTCATGAGGTAGACATAGGGGCCATAGAAAATTGGCGAGGGAACATAGGCGGTTCCCTTGGCGTAGGTCCAGAGAACTTTGCCACCGGGGGCGATGGCATAGGCGTATTTGTCGGGGTAGCCGGCGGAGACGACGACAACACCGCTGCCGCTGACCGGACTGGGGACGGCATTGCCCTTGATGCCGGGCGCCTCCCAGAGCTGCTTGCCGGTCCTGGGGTCGTAGGCGATTACCTTTTCAGTCGCGGCCGTGATCAAGGCTCCATTGACGAGGATTGGGGTGTTCCAGGTGATGTTCACGGGCCGGTCGACCCGCCAGAGGGTCTGGCCGGTTTTCTTGTTGAGGGCGATGAGATAGGACTTCTTCTCCTCGGAGTTGTCGCATTGGAGGAGGACGCTGTCGCCGTCGAGAATGGGCGAGGTGCCGGGGCCCATGCCGATGGTTTTGATGGGGCCGGGGTTGAACTTCCAAAGGAGCTTGCCGTCGTAGTCGAAGGCGAAGACGGAGCGGCCATCGGTGATTGGGGTGGGGGCGGCGTAGCTGCCGGCCTTGTGGCGGTCGTCATAGACGTGGCCCGAGTAGGCGGTTTTCTGCCAGAGGATACGGCCTGAGACGAACTCTTTTCCTTCGAGCAGGTGAATGGGGGCCTTTGCGCCAGGGATGACGTCGCCGTCGAGGTCGGCGGTAAGAAAAACGCGTCCGCCCCACACGATCGGGGAACTGCGGCCGCGGCCGGGGATAGCGGTTTTCCAGGCGACGTTTTTCGTTGGCGACCATTCAGCAGGAAAGCCTTTCTCCGCGGAAATGCCATTGGCGGTGGGCCCGCGCCACCCGGGCCAGTTGTCGGCCCACAGTGTTATAGCCATTAGTCCCAGAAGGCTGCGCATGGGAACAGTGTATTGGGTTTGAAGGGGGTTTGACGGGGGCATGCGCTCGGCGGCGAATTTGAGTACAATTCCCGGCACCATGAGACGCATCCTATTCACGTTGCTGGCCGCAATGGCCGTTTTTGTCTGGCAAGGCACCTCCTGGGTCGTCCTGCCGTTTCACAATGCCGCGCTTCTGTCGGTGAAAGACGAGGCGGCGGTGGGAGCGGTGCTGCGGGCCAACCTGCCGGCAGACGGCATGTACATGCTCCCGAACCAAGCCGGCGACCCGAATACGATCGCCGATCGTTATGCAGCCGGCCCGGTGGCGACCATTGGCTACAAGGCCGTGGGCGGGCCGATGATGGCGCCGGAAATGTTCCTCCGTGGGATCCTGCTCGACATCGCCGTGGCGGCGATCCTGGTCATCCTGATCGGGATGACGGATTTGCGCGGTTATCTTCCGCGGCTGATCTTCGTCTCCCTGATTGGCTTGGCGATGGGTTTGTTCACCAACCTGAACAATTGGATTTGGATGAGCCAGTCGCTGCACTATACGCTGGTCGACGTTCTCGATACCTGGGTGGCGTGGACATTGGGTGGTGCGGTGCTGGCGAAGTTCTCTGAAGATTAGGGGGGAGAGCCCGGTCGCTTTGATACCCTGAAACATTGAGGTGAATCATTGCAGTTGGCTCGAACGACCGGATTCCTTTTCTCTCTACTTGCTGTGGCCTATGGCCAGACTACCGCTACTTTGAACGGCACGATCCACGACCCGAGTGGTGGCGTTGTGCAGGGTGCCGAAGTGTCTGTAACCCAGACTGCCACTGGCTTGGTCCGCCAAGTGTTAACAAATAGTGTGGGTTTGTTTCGCATTCCAGCGATTCCGGTGGGTGAAGTGGAGGTTCGGATCACGGCCAAGGGTTTCCGGCCGATGGTTCGCCGGGGTATCGAACTGTCGGTGAACGAGTCGGCGACGATCGACGTGACGCTGCAGGTTGGCGCCGTGGACCAGGAGATGACGGTGAACGCATCGGCTTCGCAGGTGAACACGTCGACTTCGGAGCTTGGATATCTGGTCAGCGAGTCCGCGATGCGGGAGTTGCCGCTGAATGGGCGGAACTATACGGATCTGGCGCTTCTGCAGCCAGGGGTAGTGGCTTATCCGCATCGCGACGGCGGGTCGGTGGTCGCACACGGACAGGGTATTTCGATTAACGGGCAGGATCCACGGTCGAACGTCTATTTGCTTGACGGCACTCCGCAGAACGATATGACGAACGGGTCGGCCGGGTCGGCGGCGGGAACGGTGTTGGGTGTTGAGGCGATTCGCGAGTTCCGCGTCGAGGTGAATACGTATAGCGCCGAGTTCGGCCGCAATAGCGGCGGGCAGATCAACGCGATCACCAAGTCCGGCACGAACGCCTGGCACGGCAGCCTGTTCCACTTCCTGCGTAACGACAATTTCGACGCGCGCAACTTCTTCGATCCGGCCAAGCGGCCCGATTTCAAGCGGAACCAGTTCGGCGGCAGCGTTGGCGGACCCCTGCGCAAGGACAAGGATTTCTTCTTCTTTACGGTGGAAAGCCTGCGCGACCGACTGGGGCGGACGATCAGCTCCATCGTGCCCGACAATAGTGCCCGCGCCGGGGTTCTGCCGGATGGTCCGGTGACGTTGAATCCGGCGATCGTGCCCTTCCTGAACGAAATGCCGCGGCCGAACGGGGCCGCGCGCGGAGGCGGGCTGGCGGACTACATCTTTGGATTCAACCAGACGGTGGATCAGAACTTCGTCCAGGGCCGCTACGACCGCAACGTTGGCGCCCACGGGCAGTTCTTCGCTCGGCACACGTGGGACGACGCCGTGCAGTTTCTGCCCACCGACTTTCCGCAATTTCCGCGCGAGTTCCTGTCGCGGAACCAGTTCCTGACAACAGAGTATCGCCACATCCTGTCGCCGCAGACGTTGTTCCACGTGCGCGGCGGGTTCAGCCGGACCCGGATTGGCCAGAATATCGAAGCCAATACGGCGACGCCTCTCTCGGAGTTTGTCCCCGGCCGAGGTACGACCGGCAACATTGACATCGGCGGCATGCCGCGCTTCGGTACGCAAAGCTCGGCGAACCTGCGGCTGACGCAGAACGTGTTCAGCTTTGATGCGGGCGTAACCCTCACTCGCGGCAGCCATCTGCTCAAAGCCGGCATGATGGCGGAGCGCTATCAAATGAACATGGTGAACCCGACGTTTTCGCTGGGTACGTTTGCCTTCAACGATGTCCGCAGCTTCCTCGAGAACCGCCCGGCGCGATTTCTGGGCCTGACTCCGGCGGCTACGTTTGACCGCTACTGGCGGTTTAACCTGATGGGCTTCTATCTGCAGGACTCCTGGAAGGTGACGCCGCGGTTCACCCTTAACCCTGGACTACGGTACGAGTTCGCCACGATGCCGGAAGATATCTACGGCCGGGATTCGAACATGAAGAACCTGTTCACGGACGCGGTGACGGTTCCGGGCCCACTCTACGCCAATCCGACCAAGAAGAACTTTTCGCCACGCTTGGGTTTTGCTTGGGATGTTTTTGGAACGGGCAAGACTTCGCTGCGCGGCGGATACGGGCTGTTCTTCAATACGAACAACCAGCAGAACCTGATTGTGACCGTGACGAATCCGCCAGCGACGCCACGCGTTTCGATCGCAAACCCCACGTTCCCGCTTCCTCCCTTTGCCCGGGCGATTGGCAACACGGTGAGGCCGGTGGAGTTCAATTTGAAGAACCCCTACGTGCAGCAGTGGAACCTGAATGTGCAGCACCAGTTGCCGGGTGGTTTTGTGGCAAGCCTGGCCTATGCGGGGGCGCGTGGGATTCACCTGCTTCGCTCTAACGACGTGAATATCGTGGAGCCGGTTCGTCAGGCGGACGGGACACTGCTCTTCCCCGCTGGCGCGCCACGCCGGAATCCGAACTGGGCGACGATCGAGCTGAAGTCAAGCGACGGCAACTCCTGGTATCACGCCGGGCTGCTGGAGATTCGCAAACGCCTTAGCCGCGATCTCCAATTCCAAAGTTCTTACACCTTCGCGAGGAACATCGATACGACGCAGGCTTCGACCTTCTTTTCCGACGGGACGAACGGTACGACTTCGGCCATGCCCGAGTTTGAAGGGTTCAACTACAACAAGGGTCTTTCCGACTTCCACGCCAAGCACAACTGGGTGGTGAACTTTACCTACGATCTACCGATTGCGCGCGCCGCGTCGGGCTGGCAGAAGGCGGCCTTTGCGAACTGGCAGTTGGCCGGTATTAACAATTTCCGGTCCGGGAGCCCGCTGACAGTGTTCGTGAGCGGCAACCGCTCGCGGTCTGCCTGGGCGCCTTCGCTCGGCCCGGGCCTCGGCCAGGATCGCGCGTCGATAGCGCCGGGCTTTACCCATGAAAGCGCGGTGCTGGGGGGACCGGATCAGTACTTCAATCCGCGGGCCTTTGTCCTTTCGGCTCCAGGCACGTTGGGGAATCTGGGCCGCGGGACCTTCATTGGCCCCGGGCTGAAAACTTTTGATCTGGCAGCGCTGAAATCCTTCCCGCTACGGGGTTGGAATGAAAATGCGCGGATTCAGTTCCGCGCGGAATCCTTTAATCTGTTTAATCACACGAACTTTGCCCCGCCCAATCTGCTCGCAATTTCGACGACGACCGGGCCGCTGGGCGGCTTCGGCCGTATCCGGTCCACCGTCACATCTTCGCGGCAGATTCAATTTGCGATCCGGCTGCAGTTCTGATCTGGGATAATCGAGGGTCCATGTCATCCAAGGAGAAAAAACGCAGTATGCTCTGGTTGCTTTTCGCGCTCGGCGCCATGCTCGCCTGGGGAGTTTACGGCCCCATTTTGCATACGGGTCAGGTGAAACTGGGCAACCCGATGAAGGCTCTGCTTTGCGTTGGGGGTGCGTACTTCCTGCTGGGAGTGCTCGTGCCGTTGCTGCAACTGCAGTCGACCGGCGGCATGGGGACGTTTGACCGTGCCGGCACAATCAACGCTTCAATTGGCGGCGCGCTCGGCGCGATCGGCGCCATCTGCATCATCTTCGCTTTCCGCAATGGCGGTGTGCCGAATTACGTTATGCCTATTGTCTTCGGCGGCGCACCGCTGATCAACGTGTTGTTCGCGATGTACCTGCATCCGCCCGAATCGAAGGTGAATCCGTTGTTGTGGCTTGGCTACGTGATCACGGCCGGCGGCGCGGCGATGGTGTTCTACTTCAAACCTAAAGGCTAATCTACCGGCGGCGGGCGCCGATGCAGTACAGAGCGCCCGCCGTCCGGATGAAGATCTGCCCGTCGGAAATGGCGGGTGACGAGAGTGTGTATTCCTTCATGTCATTCTCGGCCAGCACTTCAAATTTGGGGCCCGCCTTCACGACAGTGACGAGTCCATCCTCGCTGGTCACGTACAACTTGCCATCGGCGAGCACAGGGCTCGACGAATAGATTGCCGGTTTGATGCGCTGCCCCCCCCAGATCTCTTCCCCGGTCTTGGCGTTCAAGCACCAGAGGATGCCGCGGTCGTTCGTGACATAGAGGTACTTGCCGTCGGTGACCGGCGAAGGGACGTCGGGGCCATTCGGGTTCTGCCACGAGACGTGAGTTTTGGTGACGTCGCCACGGCCGCCCGGCCGAAGGGCGGTCAACGGCTTCACCCGGGTGGGGGCGTAGATCAGCCCGTCCTTAACGACAGCAGAGGCGATAATGCGGTTCATCGGATTGTTCTGCGGGTTCAGGACGTTGGCGCGCCAGAGTTCCTTCAGCGTTAAGGGATCGTGGCCGGTGACAACGTCGCCGCCCGTGATGATCAGTTCCTCTTTGGCGCCGTCCTTCCAGATTTGTGGCGTCGTGTAGGAGTCGGGCGATTCCACAATGGCATCGGTAGGCCGCTCCACTCTCGTCGTGGTCTTGCCGGTTTTGGGATCGATGCGCAAGAGATAAGAGGGGTCGTCGGTTTTCATACCGTGCAGTACCTGCACGTAGAGCGAGCCGTTCCACAGGAGGGGCGAGGAGGCGTAGCCCCAGTTCAGGCCGAACTTGCCATAGTCCTTCTGGATATCGCGGCTCCAGAGCTCCTTGCCGGTGAAGTCGAAGGCCTTGAAGATGCCTACGCCAGTGAGCACGAACACCGTCTTGCCGTCGGTAACCGGCGAAGGTGACGACATGTTCTGCTTATTGATCTTGTAGTTGCCGCCAGCGAGCTTCTGCTGCCAGCGGACCTTGCCGGTGGACCTATCTACGTCCCAGATCTGCAGGTCTTCGCCATCAGCGACGTTCAAGAAAACGTGTTCGTCCCAGATGATCGGGGTGGCACCGCTGCGGCCGGGAAGCGGGAGTTTCCAGGTGACGCCCTCTTCGGTTGTCCACTTCGTGGGCAGCCCCTTCTCGGCGGAGACGCCATCAAAAGACGGACCTCGCCACTGCGGCCAGTTTTCGGCGGCGAGCGTTCCGGCGGAGATTACGGCAAGACAGGCAAGGCGGTACATAGCGTGAGGATATCTCACTTTTCGCTGGACTCGCGCGAAATCACAATGATATCATTCCGATATGAAAGAGCGAATTGAAAGAGCACCAAGCGGTTATCTGATGCTGCTTGTCAACCTGGCCATTTTCGGCGCCAGTCCATATTGTTTCTTTGGTGCCAGGGGCAGCGGCGAGGTGGCGTTTTATGTCGTTTCCGGTTTGTTGCTTTTGATCCTCGGCTTCGTGATGTTTCCGGGCAATTTCACTGTCCAGCCGAATCAAGCAGTTGTGCTGCAATTGTTCGGCCGGTACGTCGGCACTGTTAAAGATGCGGGCCTTCGCTGGTCGAACCCGTTCTACTCGAAGAAGAAGGTCTCGCTTCGGGTCCGCCATTTTGAGACGAACCACTTGAAGGTGAACGATCACGACGGCAACCCGATCGAGATCGCCGCGGTGGTGGTTTGGCGGGTGGTGGACTCTGCAGAGGCGACATTCCAAGTGGACGACTACTCCCACTACGTGAGGGTGCAGGCCGAAGCGGCGCTACGAAACCTGGCGACCGTGTATTCCTACGACGGGCACGACACGAATGACATCTCTTTGCGCGGATCGACTGACGTGGTGGCTGATCGGTTGAAGACGGAGATCCAGTCTCGGCTTAGCGTGGCGGGCGTGGAAATTACGGAGGCGCGGATTACGCATCTCGCTTATGCACCGGAAATTGCGGCGGCGATGCTGCAGCGGCAGCAGGCCGGGGCGATTATCGCCGCGCGGGCCAAGATTGTCGAAGGCGCAGTGGGCATGGTGGAAATGGCGCTCGAACAGTTAAACCAAAGAGCTGTGGTTAGCCTGGATGAGGAACGGAAGGCGGCAATGGTGTCGAACCTGCTGGTCGTCCTTTGCAGCGAACGCAACGTCCAACCGGTTGTGAACGCAGGAACATTGCATCACTAGAAATGGCAGAGAAGAAGTCATTCCTGCTCCGCATCGATGAGAAAACCCTCGAGCTACTCAAGCGGTGGTCCGACGATGAGTTTCGGAGCCTCAATGGGCAGATCGAGTATTTGTTGCGGGAGTCCCTGAAACAGAGCGGACGTTTGAAGCAGGGAGAATGATAGATTACGATCTATGCGTCTGCTGCTTTGCTTGATGACCCTCGGGATGGTGAACGCGCAACGCGCTGTGCCGGAGCCTCCGGCGCAGTTGTTGTGGCCCCAGGGAGCCCCGGGGGCTCTGGGGGATACCGAGAAGGATCAACCGTCGCTGACGCCGTGGCTGGCCAAGAATCCGAACGGCCAGTCCGTTGTCGTTTGCCCGGGTGGTGGGTACGGGGCGCTGGCGGTGGACCATGAGGGCAAACAGATTGCGCAGTGGCTGAACTCCCAAGGGATTTCGGCGTTTGTGCTGAAGTACCGGTTAGGACCGCGGTACCGGCATCCAGTGATGCTACAAGACTTACAGCGGGCTATCCGCACGGTGCGGACGAAGGCGCCGGAGTGGAAGGTGGATCCGCGCCGGATTGGCGTGTGGGGGTTTTCGGCGGGTGGTCATTTGGCGGCTACTGCGGCAACGCATTTCGATGCGGGCCGGGCGGGGGATGCGGATCCGATTGAACGGGCGGGGTCGCGGCCGGACTTCGCTATTCTGGCTTACCCGGTGATCACGTTTACGCAGGAGGAGGTGGTCCATAAGGGATCGCGCCGGAACCTGCTGGGCGATACGCCGGATCCCCAATTGGCGGAGCTTTTGTCCAATGAGAAGCAGGTGTCGGCGGAGACGCCGCCGACGTTTTTGTTCCATACGAACGAAGACACGGGGGTGCCGCCGGAGAACAGCGTGCTGTTTTATCTGGCGCTCCGCCGCGCTGGGGTGCCGGCGGAGTTGCACATTTATGAGAAGGGGCCCCACGGAGTTGGATTGGGATGGAGCGATCTGGCGCTATCGAGTTGGCCGGGGCGGCTGGCGGATTGGCTGAAAAGACGCTGATCCAGTTGACACTTTCCCCTCAAATTTGCTGAAATAAGAGGGTCGTCAAGCGCAGTGTTCCTCGGTAGCTCAATGGTAGAGCATTCGGCTGTTAACCGAAGGGTTGTAGGTTCGAATCCTACCCGGGGAGCCAAACTTCGCGCCTCCTGGTGAGTCCCTATTGTGCCCGTTGACTATTAGTCCGCCTGATTCCGGTAGCGCCGAGATTAGGATCGTACTGTCCGTCCGTGGGACGCTACCACTCTCAAAGCGAAGAGGCGCAACGCCGGGTGCGAATTTGTTCTCGTAGCCCCTTTGCCTGGCCTGAAAGGCCTTCGTACTGTTCGCAATAGTAACTGCGCAGGCTTTCGCTTGGCCTAGTTCCGGACTGCCCGGAATCATCGCTGGGCGAAAGTCCGGTCAACAGTTGCTGCACCGTGCGCTCCGCTTTGGCCAGACGATCGGCCTGCAGCACCGGGCCGCGCTCGCAAAACCCCGGCAAACGAAGCCGCTCGCCACTGGCTTGCCGATAGCAGACCTCCCACCAAGCCTCCACCGGCGGTGGCGCGAACCCCAGCGGCTCCAGTGCCGCTCCGTGCTACAGCCAAAGAAGCGGATTCTGCGTAGCCCATCAGCAAGTCCAGCACGATAGAGGAGGCGGCCGCCAAGGCGATGAATCCTGCGTTCGTCTTCGCAGCCCATCATTACCTGCGGTCGATCGACCTTGGGTTGCTTTCGAAAGAAGCCTTTCGCCGCAACTTGGCCGAATCGGAGGTCTACCGGTCGCTACCCCTCGAAGTGGGCGAACCGCGAGGACAGACGGCTCGAGAAGTCTCCTGACTCTACGAGCCGTCTCACCGCTTGCCGTCATCGGGTGAAGACTATTCGACCGTGAACGACCAAAGCGTGTGGCCGGTCGCAATCGCGATGTGCTGCTTGCCGTCCGCCGCCATGTAGCTGATCGGATTGGCAAACGCCTTGCCACCGGTCGGGAATCGCCAAAGTAGCTTCCCGGTCGCATCGTCGAGCGCCAGCACGTCGCCGTCGCCGGTCGCGCTGATCGCGAGTCCACCGGCCGTCGTCAGCACACCGGCCCAGGACGGCGCACTGAGCGGATACTCCCACTTCGCCGTCCCCGTCTTCGGGTCCATCGCTTTGATCGCACCGGTAGCCTCTTCGCCAGGTTTCGAGATAAAACGGCCCGCCAGGTACCAGCTTCCTTCCTTGTACGTGTCGTCGCCTGTATAAAACACGCCGCCCTCGTCTCGGGTCATCACGTAGTGCAACTTTGTAACAGGCGAATAACTCGGTGCCTGAAAGTTCGTTGCGCCGGGCGAGTTTGGATAGACGACCGCGCCCTTCTCGGTCGGAGAAGTATTTGGCAGCCTTGTTGGCCGGCCCTTGGCATCCAGATTCGGCTGCGCCCAGGACTGCCGCACGTACTGTTTGCCGAGCAGGTATTCGCCCGTCTCGCGGTCGAGGACGTAGTAGAACGAGTTCCGGTTGGCGAACAGGACCAGCTTCCGCATCCTGCCTTGCCACATCTCATCGGTCACGATCGGCACCTGTGTCGAGTCCCAATCGTGTACGTCGTGCGGCGTGAACTGGAAGTACCACTTCATCTTGCCGGTATCTGCGTCGAGAGCCAACAGACAGTTGGAGTAGAGATTGTCCCCGCGCCGCTTATCGCCTTTCCAATCCGGCCCGGGATTGCCGGTGCCCCACAAGACAAGGTTCGTCGAAGGGTCATAGCTGCCCGTCACCCACGTCGTCGCCGAGCCGTACTTGTAACTGTCGCCCAACCAGGTCTCGGTGGCTTTATCGCCGGCCGAAGGCACCGTCCACGTGCGCCAAGCTTCTTTGCCGGTCTTGGCATCGTACGCCGCAAGGTACCCGCGCACGCCGAACTCGCCGCCTGCGCTGCCGATGATCACTTTGTCCTTCACGACCAGCGGCGCTACCGTCGAGGAATAGCCTTTCTTGTGCGGGGCCACTTCGACGTCCCACACGACATTGCCGGTCGAAGAATCCAACGCCACCAAGTGCGCGTCCAGCGTTCCGATGAAGATCAGGTTACCCAGGATCGCCACCCCCCGATTCACCTTACCGCAGCAGTAAGGCACGTCATCTGGCAGAACGCGCTTGTAGCGCC
>JBBQRA010000036.1:0-30704 GCA_038215275.1 Bryobacterales bacterium
GTTCGGACGCGCTTGCCGCAGGCGGCGAAGATGGCGTTCGAGACCGCGGGGAGGAGCGGGGGCAGTGGCGGTTCGCCCAGGCCCGTTGGCGGGTTGTCGCTCTTGATGAAGTGCACGTCGATTTCCGGCGGCGCTTGCTTCATCCGCACCGCTTGATGCTGATGATAGTTGCTCTGCACCGTGCGGCCCTTGGCGATCGTGATCTCCTGGTTCATCAGTTCGCTGAGGCCATCGATGATAGCTCCTTCCACCTGATTGGCCGCGGAGGAGGGATGGATGATCTGGCTGCCAACATCGCCGACGGCCCACACCTTGTGCACCTTCACGCGGTTCTGCGCGTCGACGCTGACTTCGGCCACCTCAGCAAAATAGCCGGAGTGGCTGTAGTGGAAGCCGACGCCCAGGCCACGGCCCTTCGGAAGCGTCCGCTTTCCCCAGCCACTGCGTTCGGCCACTGACTCGAGGACGGCGCGCATGCGGCCCGCGTTGTACGCCTCCTGGCCCTTGCCGACGATGCGGGGTTCGCCGAGCAGGTCGAGACGAAACTGCACGGGATCCTTGCCGGCGGCGTGGGCGAGTTCATCGATGAACGAATGAATGACCCAGGCCAGCGAGTTGCTGCGGGGAGCGCGGAGGGGGCCGGTGGGAACGCCGGTGGGAATCAGCGTCGCTTCGACGCCAAAGTTGGGGACGAACTGGGCGGGGAACTCGCCGGGGGCGATGTTCGACGAGCTGACGAACTTTTCGCCTTCGCCGAAGCTGACGAAGTGGTCGTGCCAGGCGATGAGCTTGCCGGCCGCGTCCACGCCGCCGCGCATGTGCTGGTAGCCGCCGGGGCGGTAGAAGTCATGGCGCATGTCGTCTTCGCGGTTCCAAAGAAGCTTGACCGGGGTGCCGGGGAGTTGCTTGGCGATCCAGGCGGCTTCAACGAGATAGTCGTTGGCGAGGCGGCGGCCGAAGCCTCCACCGGTGCGGAGTTGATGGACCGTGATGTCGGCCGGGGGCAGGCCGAGAGCCTGGGAGGCCATCTGGAGGCCGCGGCCGGGGGTCTGGCTAGGCGCCCAGAGTTCGAGCTTGGCGTTCTCGAACTTAGCAGTGCAGTTGCCGGGTTCGAGCTGGGCGTGGGAGATGAAGGGGAAAGTGTATTTCGCGTCGACCGTCTTGGCGGCAGAGGCGAGGGCGCCCTCGGGGTCGCCATCCTTCCGAATGGAGAACGCCGGCTTTTGCGCGAAGAGTTCCTGTGCCCTGGCGTTGTAGCCGGCGGTGGAGTGGGCGGCGTTGGGGCCTTCGTTCCATTCGACTTTCAGCTTTTTACGGGCCTCATTGGCGTACCACCATTTAGTGGCGACGATGGCGACGCCACTGGCGAGGCTGGAGACGTCGCCGTTACCTTCGACGAGGAAGGCGGTCTTGATGCCGGGGAGAGCCTTGATCTCGTCGAGGTTGGCGGAGACGGCCTTGCCGTTGAACACCGGGCACTTCTCGTAGGTGGCATAGAGCATGCCGGGCAGCTTGAAGTCGATGCTGTAGATGGGCTTGCCCGAGACCATCGCCGGGAGGTCGACGATGGGGAGCGACTTGCCGATGAGCTTGTACTCTTTGGGGTCCTTGAGCTTGACCTTATTGAGATCGGGGGGCGGGAGGGCGGCGGCGGTGGCGGCGAGTTCGCCATAGCCAACGCTGCGGCCGGAGGCTTTGTGGTGGACGCGGCCGAGTTCGGTAGTCAGTTCGGCGGCCGGAACGTTCCAGGTTTGGCCGGCAGCGGTGACGAGCATCAAGCGGCCGGCGGCGCCGACGCGGCGGAGGAGGTCCCAATTATTGGGCGTGGAGCGGGAGCCGCCGGCGGATTGGGAGCCGTACTTGGCTTCGTTCAGGTCAGCCTGGACGACGGTGACCATTTTCCAGTCGAGTTCGAGTTCGTCGGCGATGATCATCGGGAGGGCGGTCTTGATGCCTTGGCCCATTTCGGGGTTCTTGGCGGTGAGGGTGACCATGCCGGTGGGCGCGATCTGGATGAAGGCGCTGGGGAGGATGGGCGAACCGGCGGGGCGGCCTGGGCGCTGGGCCCGGGCGATGCCGCCTCCGAGGACGAGGGCGCCGGTCGTGCCGGCGGAGACTTGGAGGAAGAAGCGACGGGTGGATTTCATGGTGTTGGGCTCCTATTCCTCGCGGTTCGTCTATTGCGCGCGGGTGAGTTCGGCGGCGCGGTGGATGGCTTTGCGGATGCGCGTATACGTTCCGCAGCGGCAGAGGTTGCCGTCCATGGCGGCGTCGATCTCGGCGTCGGTGGGTTTGGGATTCTTTTCAAGGAGTGCGGCGGCGGTCATGATCTGACCGGCCTGGCAGTAGCCGCACTGGGGGACGTCGAATTCGAGCCACGCCTGCTGGAGGGGGTGGTTGGCGGTGGGGGAGAGGCCCTCAATGGTGGTGACCGACTTGCCCGCGACGGCGGAGACGGGTGTGACGCAGGAGCGGACGGGGACGCCGTCCTGGTGGACGGTGCAAGCGCCGCAGAGTCCGGCGCCGCAGCCGAACTTGGTGCCGCATTGTTCGAGTTCGTCGCGCAGCACCCAGAGCAAGGGCATGTTGGCAGGCACGTCGACGGAGACGGGTTTACCGTTGACGTTTAATCGGATGGCCATTCGAGAAATCTCCAGAACTTAGGATGTCGTAAGGGGGAAGTTGGTCCCAGACTCGCACGGGGAGTGGGCTTCGCGGGATTGTCGTGCTTTGCGGTGGACTTCGACAGGGTCCGGGAGTGGCTGCTTGGCTTCTCTTTCCACGATAGCCCAATCGGACTAGGGAGAAGCGACGCTACCTCCGGCTTGCTGCAAGGTCGCTTCCACGCGCTCTCTTCCGAACCTCGCCCGGGATAGGCTGTCCGGGAATCGGTTCCTTTGCCCAAAGACTTCGGCCGCGACAAAACCGGTGTAGCTCGAAAGTTGCGATAGCAGTCCGGCCAGGTCCACCGTCCCCTCGCCGGGGAACTGCCGTTCATCGTCCAGCACCTGGTCGGGCGGCATTGCCGCGGCGTCGGCCAAGTGGATATGCAGAACGCGGAGTCCGCTGGGGCTCGGATAACCGCCATGATGCCAGTGCCAGGTGTCGAGCAGAAACCCCGCGTTGGCCCCGGCGGAAGCTACGAAATCGCAATACTCCCGGAACGATTGCACGTACGGATGCGGATGCGCCACCCGCAGATGGTGCGGCGTCAGACTTTCAATCGCCAGATGCAGGCCGGAATCGGCAAGCATCGCGGCCCACTCCCGGTATTCGGGGACCAGGTCGCGAGGCGCTGCAAGGGCCGGCGGCACAGAACACGTGAGGGTCCGCAAGCCGATCGCTTCGCAGAAGCGCGGAATCCGAGAGTCCAGACGCTGTCCTGGGTATGCGGGCAAGCGGCCGCTTGATGGGATCAGGTCACCCAACGCGTCGAGCATCTCGGCGGGGTCCATTGACACGGCGCCTCGAAGATCGACATCGACCGCCAGAAACCCAGCCGCGCGCGCTAACTCGATCTGCTGCCGCCAATCCTCCGTGCCGAGCCCGAGCGTGTAGTGAAACGTGGGGGTCACTTGCGAATGCGGCCGTCCCAACGAAGACCGCCCCGCCACAGCCTGGGGGCGCCAAGATTCGGCACCGGATTGAACGCCACCAGGAACTCCCGGTTGAGCAGGTTCTCGACGGTGACAAACGCGCTCAGGCTGCCCGTCAGGGTGCGCCGGGCAGACATCTGCAGTGTGGCGTATCCCGGCAACCGGAAGAGGTTCACGTCGTCCTCGAATTGCATCCCGAAGCTGCGTATACCCCCGCTGAGCAACGTCTTATTGTCGCCGCTTAACCACGTCAAAATCGCGTTTCCCTGATGCCGGGGAACCTGCGGGATTCGTGCCAGCGTAGGCGCTCGAAACCGGCTGTCCGCAAAAAGATAGGCGGTTTCGGCGCGCACCCCCCGCCAGCGGTAGTTGAAGCTGGCTTCCACCCCTCGCGTTCTGGCCTCGGCGGCGTTACGGCGTTGGCGATCAATCAGCGTTGGGGAAACCGAGACGGTGACGTTGGTGATCAGATCCGTCAACGCGTTTGAGAAGCCGCCGAGTTGCATGGTCCAGTTTTCGCCGAACCAGTCGAAACCCAGTTCGACGCCGCGGCTGAACTCCGGCCGCAACGCGGCGTTCGCCCGGGTCACCGCATTGCCGGCCCGGAAATCGCGGTACAGTTCGTTCAGCGTGGCTGCCCGGAAGCTTCGATAGGCCGTACCCCGGGCCCTCCAATTCTTACGGCCATAGGTGACGCCGCCGCTGGGATTCCAGAACGTATTGCTATCCCCCGCCGTAACCGCGGTATTGTGCAGGCGCAGTCCGCCGAAGAACTTCCAGCCCTTCCAGGAGGTGTCCACCTGGACGAAGCCGCCGCGCTGCCACTGGACGCCGCCGCCGCTGCGAAATCCGGTGGGGACAACGGTCTCCCGCGAATATCCTTCGACGCGGGTGAGATCGCCTCCGGCCAGGAAATGGCTCCTGCGTTCGCCTATCCGGTAGAAGCCCGCCGTGCCCGTCGCCTCGCTGGGGACGGACTGAATTGATGTGAGCCGCTCGGTGAGCCGGTTGGCGGCGATCGCGGAGAAGTTGGCGTGGAACTGCTCCCGGGTATGCCAACCGAGTAGCGTGAAATTGTCTCGCGAATAGTTGGCGCTGATATTGCCGAGTGAGGTGGAGTTCGTCTGGACGACAGTTCCGTTCTCCCGCTGTTCGGCCAGGACGTCCAGCTTTACAGCCAACCGGTCTTTACCGCCCAAATAGTTCAGACGGATATCGCCCGCCACGAAATCCACTCCGGCTCGGGTGTCGACCGTGCCCCGCCGGTTCTGCGGAACGATGTAGTAGCCGTCGGTTTGAAAAGCACGAACATTCGTGCTGAAGTCCATCTTCGACCACAGATGCGCGAAGCCGCCGGATACCTGATGCGTGTTCCGGCTGCCGCCTTCGTAGGCTCCGTGCAGCCGCCAGGGCGTTGCGGCTTTCGAAAACAGGGCCAGTGAACCGCCCATGGCGCGGTCGCCGAACAGGCTGGTGGACGCCCCGCGGGCGATCTCCACCCGCTCCAACTCCTCGGAGTCGACCCGCGTCCAGTAGACCCAACCGCCGAACGGGTCATTAATCGGGATGCCGTCCCACAGAACCAGCGTTCGTGAGGCGCCGGACGAACCGAGTCCGCGTAGCGACAAACCCTGCGTTGTCGGATTAGCCACGAGAGAGGAGGACCGGCGAAACAGCGAGAAGCCGGGTACGGAGCGGAGCCGGTCGTCGAGGTTGACGCCCGGATTGGCCGCTAACTGCTCTTTCGTGACCGTGGTAATGGCCGCCGGGGCTTCCGCCGACAGCTTTTCAGAGATGGTGATGCGGGTGCGGAGCGGTTCCGGGGCGGGCACGCTTTGCCCGAACACGCACGCAGTGGTGAGGAGAAGGAGATAACGCAAGAATTAGAATATCCTAACTCTTATGATGCTCTGGGCCACAGGCGTTGCAATCCCGGCACTCTTTTTTATTTTGGGGCTTCCGTTGGTTCTCGCCTGGGTTCCGCCCAATCGCTGGTACGGTTTTCGCACGGCACGCAGCTTGGGCAGTCCAGCAGTTTGGTATCCCGTCAACCGCACCGCTGGGTTCAGTTTGATGGCCGCGGGCGTTCTGGCGGGTCTGGCAAACGTGATTCTGGCACTTTGCTTCGGCAACGCGCCTCCCGGACCGGTTTCTTCGTGGGTCGTGCTCCAAAGCGCCGGGTGGGGGATCCTCTCCATGATTCCGCCATGGTGGCACGTCCGGCGACTCTAACTGCGTTACCCTAGTCTCTGTCTTTGCATGCATTTCCGGCTCCTTATCGTTACGATAGCCTGGCTGGCTGGATGTGGCCGTCCCGATGCCACGTTCCCGCCTCCGCCTCCCATGCAGAAGCTTCCGCTGTTTGGCGGCCTGACGGTCACACCCGATGAGGGCAGCGGGAAGTCTCAAGTCTTTACGGTGCGGCTGGATCAGGCGACAAACCGGCCAGAGCCCACTTTTCTCGGATTGCTAATCAACGATCGTGACACCGGCGCCGAGGGTTGTTACCTGTTCGCCCACCTGGCCACAGGCCGTCCCCGCCTGGTCAACGATAGCGGCAGCGGAGCCAAAGAGGTAACGGCTCAGGAAATTGTGGCCAACCAGCAGTGCGAACTTCACCCGGATGGACCCTCCGTCGCGCGTAGAGGTCAGACCGTCGAAGCCCGGTTCCTCGTGGTGTTCAAACCCGGTTTTCGTGGCCCCAAGAGACTTTTTGTGGTGGCGGAAGACGGTTCCGGCACCAGCACCGGTATCCAAATGGCGGGCAATTACGCCGTCCAGTAAATCCATGTCTCCACATCCCGCTGCCATTGTAGAATCTTCTGATATCGGTCCCGGCACCCGGATCTGGGCATTTGTCCATATCCTCTCGGGCGCGAGAATTGGCGCGGACTGTAATATCTGCGACCACGTCTTTATCGAGAACGATGTTATCGTCGGAGACCGCGTCACGATTAAGTCCGGCGTGCAGCTTTGGGACGGCGTGAGCTTGGGAGACGACGTGTTTGTAGGGCCCAATGCAACGTTCACGAATGACGTATTTCCCCGCAGCCGGCAGCATCAGGAGCAAGTTCCCCGGACGACGGTGAAGTCAGGCGCCTCGATCGGGGCTAATGCCACCATTCTGCCGGGGATAACGATCGGCGAACGCGCCATGGTGGGCGCGGCGACCGTCGTGACGCGGGATGTTCCGCCGGATACGATCGTGGTGGGCAACCCGGCCCGGATCGTGGGCTATGTCGGAACGAAGCCGAGCGTGTCGGACCCGCCTCGCGCGGTGCCCGGCGAACCTGGGGCGACTGCCACAACGGTGCGCGGGGTGACGCTTCACCGCTTGCCGCATGCGGAGGATCTGCGCGGTCAAATCAGTTTTGGGGAAGCGGAGCGGCACATCCCGTTCCCGGTTCGCCGCCACTTTGTGGTGTATGACGTTCCGGGAGAGAACATCCGCGGAGAGCACGCGCACCGGCGTCTGCATCAGTTCCTGATCTGCGTTTCGGGGTCGTTGCGGGCCGTAGCCGACGATGGGCTGACCCGTGAAGAGTTTCTGCTCGACGATCCAACGGCCGGCCTCTATCTGCCGCCCATGACGTGGGGAGTTCAATATAGGTACTCGCCGGGGGCCGTGCTCCTGGTTCTGGCGTCGGACTACTATGACCCGGCGGACTATATCCGCGACTATACCGAGTTTCTTCAGTTAGCGGCAGAGGTGAGTTAACGGTGCTCTCGCTGGTGATTCCGGTCTATAAGAATGAGGAGAACCTGGACCGCTTATTGACGGAGTTGATTCGACTGCGGAAAACGCTGACGGATTTGGAGGTTGTCTTCGCGGTGGATGGCAGTCCGGACCGGTGCGCCGAGATCCTGGCGGCGCGGCTGCCGGGCTCGGGGTTGCGGGCGCAACTGGTGCAACTCAGCCGTAACTTCGGTTCGTTTTCCGCGATCTGCGCGGGCCTGGAGATGGGGCAAGGCGATTACTTCGCGGTGATCGCCGCCGATCTGCAGGAGCCGCCGGCATTGATTGCCCAGTTTGCCGCGATCCTATCTTCCGGCCACGCCGATATCGCGTTCGGCGTAAGGTCGAAGCGGGCCGACCCTTGGCTGACGGAAGTGATGTCCGGCTTGTTCTGGTGGCTGTACCGTCGGTTTGTGCTGCCGGAGATGCCGGCGGGCGGCGTCGATGTATTTGGCTGCACGCGCCAAGTGCGGGATCGGCTTCTGAGCCTGCGCGAAGCGCATACGAACGTTGTGGGTTTATTACTCTGGCTGGGGTATCGGCAGGTGTTCGTGCCTTACGAACGCGTGGCGCGGCTGGAGGGTAAGAGCAGTTGGACGTTTGCCAAGAAGCTGCGTTATTCCGTTGACAGTATCTTTAACTTCACGGACCTGCCAATCCGGTTTCTGCTGGCGGCCGGGATGCTGGGCACGGGCCTCTCGATCGTCGTGGCGGCGGTTGTTTTGGGAGCTTGGTCGGCAGGCTTGATCACAGTACAGGGTTATACGCCCCTGATTCTCGCCGTTTCGTTCTTCGGCGGGTTGACGACACTAGGTTTGGGGATTGTGGGCCAGTATCTGTGGTTGGCGCTGCGGAACACGCGGCAGCGTCCCAACTACATTGTGCGGACCGTTGAACGTTTTGAAGGGGCTGCGGGCCATTGACGCGTCATGCGATGGTCCTGCTGCTGTACGCCTGCTGCGCGTGGGTGCTGCACGCCGCCGGGTTCGACCTTACCCGCAATCTGCTGGGCGGCGGCGATGCTTATCTGGCGGGTTTCCCGGCAAAACTCTTCGCTGCGACGTTTTCCCCTTGGAATCCGTACGTTCAACTCGGCCAGTACACGTTTGCCAATACGCAGTTTCAGCCGTTCTACCCACCCGGACTGATTCTGATCAGTCTGTTCCCGAATACGTTCGGATATAACTGCTTCGTGTTAGTCCACTACCTGCTGGCGGGGTACTTCTGTTATCTCTTCTGCCGGGAGTTGGAGTTGGATGACTCCGCATCGTTCCTGGGAGGCCTGTTCTTCCTGGGAAGCGGGTTCCTGATGGCGCACAAAGGGCATCAGGCGATGATGTCAACGACGGTGTGGTTGCCGCTGATCTTATACTTTGCGGCCCGCCATGCGCGGACTGGGCATCGACGGGAGGCCACCTTCGCCGGCATCGCCCTGGCTTGTTCGCTGCTGGGCGGATTTCCGCAGGTCACCGTGTATGGCCTGCTGTTAGTAAGTTCTTTCTGGTTCTGGAAAGGTGGCCGCCGGGCAGTCACCGGCCTCGCGATCTGCGGGTCCTTCGCGTTCCTGTTCAGTTCTTTGCAGTTGCTGGCCGTGGCCGAAACGTTGCCATTGATTACGCGGCAGGCATTGACCATCGAGCGGTTCAACGAGAACTATCTGCCGCTGCCGTATTTCTTCGGGTTTTTTCTCCCGAACATCATGGGCGGCATGCATCGCGTGCCGAGTTATGGGCCGGGCGGGGACGTGGTGGAAGTCTTTGTCTATTGCGGACTCGCGCCCGTGCTGCTAGCGCTCTGCGCGCCGCGCCGTAAGGAGACCTATTTCTGGGTCGGCGCTGCGGCCGTGGCGGCGGTGTTGATGATCGGCTGGGGCCCCATACAGGCAGTTCTGTTCCGGGTGCCTGTGTACAACCTGTTCCGGGCTCCGGCGCGGCATATGCAGGAATTGCATTTGGCATTGGCGGTGTTGGCCGCTTATGGGCTGCATCAGCGAAAACGGATGGTCTGGCCGGTGGTTGCCGTCGGCGTGGCGATCGCGATTTCGATGGGCCTGGCGCATTGGCTGCCGGTGTTCCCCAACCCCGGCCTGACCATCCCGCAGGCAGAGTTTTGGCGGGCAAGCAGTTTGCGATGGCCACACCCGTCGGTCCTGTTTCCGCTGCTGGCCTTCGTTGCGACGGGCGCGTGCCTGTTGCTACGGGCTCCGGGATGGCTGCTGGGTCTGGTCTTTCTACTCGACGTCGGGAGCGTCCATCGGACGATCTACGATAATCCGGATACCACCGACCTGTACGGCGCCGACCGGCGGGCCGAAGTGAACTTCTTGTACGGCCAGGGGCTCGATCCGCAGACTCATCGGATTCTGCCGCTGGATCTGCCGCTGTTCCACACCTATCCCTTGCTCAGCATGATGTACGGCTTGAGCACGGCAAACGACTACACCCCGATGTGGATGAGACGCTACCAGACGCTAACGGGATTTGACCTCAGCGGAAGTGGCGGCGAAGCCATCGTCGGCCAGCGGCAACTGCTTTCGGCATTTAGTGTGCGGTACGTTTTGGCGAAGTCACCGGCCAGCGCCTTTGCCGTGCGGTGGACGCGTTCGTATGAGGAACTGGCGAAATCGCAGGACGGCGTCACCGTATTCGGAAATCCCGGCGCGGCCCCGCGGTTCCGATTTGTGCGGCAACTGATCCCGGTGGCGGATTTGGCGGGAGCGAAAGCGGTATTGTTCGATCGGGCAGGCTTCGACCCGGCCCGCGATGCCACCGTCGAGGGTTTGGCCGTGGCCGAGACAATGGCGGACGGACGCATCCTCAAACAGGATACGAAGAACAACTCTTTGGCGTGGACGGTGGAAACCCAGGGCCGGGCGTTTTTTGTGGTTACTGATACCTGGTTCCCCGGGTGGACGGCGACCGTAGACGGGCAGTCGATGCCCATTCAGATTGTGAATGGCTGCGTCCGAGGGGTGTTCGTCGAAACTGCCGGCCGCCATGAGATCCAGATGAACTTCTGGCCTTGGAGCCTCTCGGCCGGATTTTGGATCAGCGGATTTGGGTTGTTGCTTCTGCCAGTGGGGATTCGACATCCAGCAATGCGAGAAATTTCGCTATAGAGTATAGAAACTGCTGTTACCTGTCGATACTGAAACCGTCTATGTAATTGTAGTGAGGATACGCCATGTTGCGCTGTACCCTGTTGCTATTATTCCTGCCAAATTTCTTGTTCGCTGAAAAAAAAGAAGTGACCGTCGTGATGCAATTCTCCGAGGGGTTTTCACCCCAAGCCCTGCAGGAGATGCAAGCTGAGGCGGAACGAATTGTGCGGAAGGCTGGAGTTCGCTTGGCGTTTCGCCACCGTCACGAGGCCGCCGAGGACTCGTATAACGAGTTAATTTTCTTTAAAATGTCTGGGCGTTGTGAGATGGACAGCTTCCCCGCACTCCTCGACGAACGCGGTCCACTGGCATTCACCTTTACGACCGACGGTCGTATCCTTCCCTTCGGGGAAGTGAAGTGCGACCGGTTGCGCGAATGGATTAAGACCGCGATGAGCGGATCGGACTTTGTTCAAGGGAATCAACTACTTGGCCGGGCCATGGGCCGCGTGTTGGCCCATGAGCTCTACCACATCATTGCCCAAACAAAGGGCCATGGGAAGGGTGGCGTGGCACGCGGATCTTTGTCTGCCCGCCAGTTGATCGCGGACCGGTTAGAGCTCGCCGACCACGACTGCGCCTTCCTTCGTTCAGGATCCGGGAAGAAATTCTTATAGCGCCCATCGATACTTTTTCGATTTTACCCCTCGACGCCGTGGAGAATTTACGTTACCGTAACCCTAAGCATATTGGGGTCCATGGTAATCGACCCTCCCAGCTTCCCAGTCCTCCCTATAATCGAGTCACCCGATTGGCTCAGCTCGCCCGGTAGCCGCAAAATCTCCACTCTCCGTTCAGAGTCCAAACAGCACCCTTGTGCTGAGGCGCTTAACCTTGGGGTCTTTGAATGGTTACTCGTTGGACAACTTTTGCATTTTCGGCACTTTTTGCATGTCTGAGCGCAAATGCTCAGTCGATTCAGGGCGGCATTCGTGGTCTCGTCACCGATAGTGGCGGCGGCGTGATCGCGAACGTAAAAATTGCCCTTACCGATCAGGCCACCAACCTCACCCGCACGACTCTGACGAGCGCTTCGGGCGATTATGTGTTTAACGCGGTCGTACCTGCGGTGTACACCATCACGGCGGAATCCCCCGGCTTCAAGAAATACGACCGCAAAGGCGTCTCGGTCGGCACGCAGGAGTTCCTCACCGCCGATGTCAAAATGGAAGTCGGCAACGTTACCGAATCGGTAATGGTGACCGAAGAGGTTCCGGTGATCGAAACGGCCAACGCGTCCGCGGGCCAGCTTATCGACCGGCAGAAACTCATTGACCTCCCCAACCTGGGCCGGAATCCATTCATGATGGCGAAGATCGCTCAGAATGTGGTGGCGGTTGGGAATCCCCGGTTTAACCGGATGCAAGATCAGTCGGGGTCTTCGATGATCTCGCTCGCCGGCGGCCCCGTCCGCGGCAACAATTACTTGCTTGATGGAATTCCGATCACCGATTCGGTGAATCGGGCTGTCGTCATTCCGACGCTCGAAGCCGTGCAGGAAGTGAAGGTCCAGGCCAATACCTATGACGCCGAAATGGGCCGTACCGGTGGCGGCATGTTCAACACGTTTATGAAGAGCGGGTCCAATTCGCTACAGGGCTCTTTATTCGGCTACATGCGCGAGACCGAATGGTTGGCGAACAACTTCTTCAATAATCGCGCCGGACGCGCCCGGCCGGAGCAGCCCTTCCGCAACTATGGCGGATCGGTGGGCGGCCCGGTTTGGATTCCCAAGGTTTATAACGGCAAGGACAAGACCTTCTTCTGGATCTCCGGCGAAGCGTATCGGCAGACCTCATCCACCACGGGTGAATTTGCTGTTCCGACCGCTGCTGAAATTGGCGGCGACTTTACTCGCTCGTTCCGCAGCGGCTCTTCCGGGGCTGTGCAGATGATCTATGATCCGCTGACGACGCAGGCGGACGGCACACGGCAAGCCTTTCCGGGTAACGTGATTCCCGCCAACCGGCTGAATCCGATTGGTTTGGGTATCGCCCGCACTTTTCCGGCGCCAACCCGGGAACGGGCCGGCTACGGCCAGAATAACTATACGGCCGCGTCGAGCCAGTATGATCGCGCCGACCAGACCACTTGGAAGCTGGATCATCAGGTGACGTCGTGGTGGCGCGCCACCGGCTCCTACCTTCACTACGGTTCGATCGAGCCTGGAGAAAACTGGTTCGGTACCATCTCTTCGCCCGCGCAGTGGACCCTGGGCCGCAAGGTGGATGCCACGGCCGTGAACAGCATCTTCACCCCGAGCCCCACCACGGTGATCACCGTCCGTTACGGCTTCAACCGGTTCCCGAACCTCAGTTCGCAGCAGTCCGCCGGTTTCGACCTCGGCTCTCTCGGGTTTCCGTCGAGCTACCTCTCGCAGGTGGATTCGCGGACCTTTCCTAACATCGGTATGCAGAACTTCGCGGCCCTCGGCACAAACAGCAACAGCCAGCAGGTGTTCCACTCGAAGAACCTGTTGGGTGGTGTGTCGAAGTTTGTCGGACGTCATAGCTTCAAAGTTGGAGCGGACTACCGCCGCCTGAACATCGATGGAATTGACCTCGGGAACGCTTCGGGCGCTTTCACTTTTAATGACCAGTTCACCCGGGCGAATCCCTTGTCCGCTACTGCGGGCACGGGCGCTGACTTGGCGTCGATGCTCCTCGGCACCCCGGCCAGCGGTGACTTCCTGAAGGCAACAAAAATGTTCCAGTACGTTGACTACTGGGCGATGTATTTCCACGATGACTTCCGCATCAACTCAAAGCTGACGCTGAACTATGGCATCCGCTACGAGTACGAGACGGGTCTGAAGGCGACCAACAATACCCTGATCACCGGATTCGACCGTTCCGTCCCCAACCCCATTCAGGTGACCACTCCCGTCTCCGGCTTCACGCCGAAAGGCGGTCTGACCTACGCCGGCCTGAACGGAGGCGGGACCCAGACCGGGAACCTGAACCGCAACAAGTTTAGCCCCCGCGTCGGTATGGCCTACCAACTGAATTCCAAGACCACTCTCCGTGCCGGCTACGGCATCTTCTGGGCGCCAATCCCTTATGGTTTTCAGAACACTCTCGGCTACTCGCAGACCACCGCGATGTTGGCGACGGCGGACGGAGGCTTCACCCCTGCCGGTTCGCTCTCGAACCCCTTCCCGTCGGGAATACTGACTCCGGTGGGTAACACCAACGGCCTGCAGGCCGGCATCGGCCAGGCGATCAGCTTCATCGATCAGAATCACCGGGCGCCGAACATTCACCAGTTCTCCTTCGATGTTCAGCGGCAACTGCCGTGGGGTCTCGGCCTGGCGGCTGGTTATGTCGGTAGCCGGTCCTATGACCTGGTCCTCGGCGCGGGCGGCATCAACATCAACCAAATGGATCCGACGAACTTTTCGCTCGGCTCGGCAGCGTTGAACGCTTCGGTCACCAACCCGTACTTTCGCGCCGGCGGCCCGGGCTTCATCGGAGCCCGGACGATGACTCGCGAACAGTTCCTCCGTCCCTTCAACCAATTCGGCAACGTCACCTTGTCGAATAGCGACTACAACAGCGCTGTCTACGATTCGTTCGTCAGCAAGATCCAGAAGCGGATGTCGGGCGGCTTCAGCTTCCTGGGTTCCTGGACCTGGTCCCGGAACATGGACGCCACCATCGGCGGCCCGGGCACCTTCTTCAACGGTCTGGGCGCCATCCAAAATGCTTACGACCTTGAAGCGGAGTACTCGCTCTCGAGCGTGCATTCGCCTCACCGGTTCAGCAGCGCGTTCACCTACGAGTTGCCGTTTGGAAAAGGCAAGTCGTTCGCGAACAGCCGGTTCGCTGACATGACCATCGGCGGCTGGTCGATCAACGCCGTAACCACTTATCAGACGGGCTACCCGCTCGCGATTACGCAGGCCACCAACAACAACGGTGCCTTCGGCGGAGCCGGTCAGCGACCGAACGCCACAGGCGTCAGCCCGGTTACCTCGGGCGGCCTGATGGATCGCATCGACGGATACATCAGTCGCGCTGCCTTCACCGAGGTTGGCAAGTATCAGTTCGGCAACCTCTCGCGCACCATCACGATGCGTGGTCCTGGCATCTCGGAATGGAACATGTCGCTCTTCAAAACTTTCTCGATCGGCGAGAAGTTCAAGGCGCAGTTCCGGGCCGAGGCGCTCAACGCGCTAAACACCCCGCAGTTCCGGGCTCCGAACCTTTCGTTCGGCGTCAGCAATGCGAACTTCGGACGGATTACGGAGCAAGCGAACTTCGCCCGCATGTACCAACTCGGCGTACGCTTCTTCTTCTAAACAGCCTCACCCAACGACTTGGCCGGATCCGCCTCCAAAACGGGCCCGGCTCACCTACGTGTCAGATTCCTAGCTAGGAGCTCATAGCACTATGTCTATTCTTACTTCGGAAGGACTCAAGAAAGAGTTTTCCCGCCGCGCACTCGCTAAAGGCAGTGCTTTGCTCGCCGCTGGCGCCGCGCTGCCGTTCTACAACGAACCGGCTCTCGCGCAGCTTTCGATGATCGGCAACATGGACCCGAACGCGGTCAAGATCAACGCGAACGAGAATCCGCTGGGCCCGTGCAACGAAGCGGCGGAGGCCATCTACAGCGTCATCAAGAAGGGCGGCCGCTACATGTATGAAGAGACCTTCGGTTTCGCGAAAACCCTCGCGGAGCAGGAAGGTTTGAAACCGAACTACGTGATGCCGTTTCCGGGTTCCTCGGACCCGCTGCATCGCGCGGTGCTGGCCTTCACCTCGGCCGAAAAACCGTTCGTCATGGCCGACCCCGGATATGAGGCCGGCCAGCGCGCCGCCCAGTTCATCGGTTCGAAGGTCATTCGCGTTCCGCTCAAGGCCGACAACTCGCATGACGTGAAAGCGATGGTCGCGGCGAGCCCGATAGCCGGCCTTATCTACATCTGCAACCCTAACAATCCGACTGGTACGTTGACCAAGCGCGCCGACATTGAATGGGCTATTGCCAACAAGCCGGCCGGCTCCATCATTCTGCTCGACGAAGCGTACATCCACCTCACCAACGAGGCTTTCGGTTCGGAGTTCGTCGCGAAGGATAAGGACGTCATCATCCTGCGGACGTTCTCGAAACTCTACGGTATGGCTGGCCTGCGCGCCGGCGCCGCCATCGGCCGCCCGGATCTAATCTCCAAGCTTTCCAGCTACGGAGCCGGCGCACTGCCGTTGACCGGAATGGTGGGCGCCCACGCTTCGCTGAAGGTTCCGGCACTGGTCCCCCAGCGCCGGAAACTGATCGGCGACACCCGTGAGGATGTGTTCTCGTTCCTGAGCAAGCACAACGGAAAGTTCGTTCCCTCGGTCTCAAACAAGTTCATGATGGAGCTCAACGGCATGCCTGGGCGCGACATTGTGACGGCGTTTGTCAAAGAGAAGATCTACATCGGAAGGGTTTGGCCGGCTTGGCCGAAGTATGCCCGCGTGTCGATCGGTACTCCGGAAGAAATGGCGAAGTTCAAAGCAGCCTATCTCAAAATCGCGAATGCCTAAAATCGAACCGGCGTCCTGGCAATCCTGGTCGCCGATCAAATACAGTCTGCGCGAGCTCGCCGGTGATCTCACCGGCGGGCTCGTCGCGGCCCTCATTGCCATGCCTTATGGCCTTGCCATGGCCGCGCTCATGGGCCTTCCGCCGACCATGGGCTTAATGACATCGGTGCTCACCGCTCCGATTTGCGCGCTTCTCGGAAGAAACCCCGTCCTGATCGGCGGCACTTCCACGGTTACGGTTCCGTTTATCGCCGCGGCGGTTTTGGCGCAGGGCCCTTCCGGGGCGGCCAAGATCACGATCGTCGCCGGCATCTTCCTGATGATCTTCTGCGTCCTGCGCTGGGGCAGCTATATCACGAAGGTTCCGCTGCCCGTTGTTTCCGGGTTCTCGTGCGGCATCGGGGCCATGATGATCATCTCCCAATTGCGGACGCTCTTTGGCCTGAAGATAGCGGGTGGCGGATCGATGCTCGACCAGTTCTGGAATGCGATGGCAAATCTGCCCGCCCTGAACTGGCAGGTCACCGCGCTCGCCTTCACGACAATCATCGGCGCTGCTCTGTCGGGGCGATTTCTGCCCCATGCTCCGGCTCCCATGCTGGGCATCATCGCCGCCGTCAGCTTCGGCAGCCTGTTCGGCTGGCATGACAAAGAAGTTGGGGCACTTTCGCTATCGCTGCCGCCGCTTGCGAATTTCACATGGTCTCCCGCCGATACCTTGCAGATGATTCCATCGGCGCTGGGCCTGGCCGTCGTGACCAGCGTCAATTTGCTGATTACCTCGCGCGTAGTTGAACATTTCCGCGGGCGGCACCAACACCTGAAGCGATCCGACGCGGACCGCGAACTTGGCGCGTATGGCATCGCGAACCTCACAGCGGGCCTGTTCGGCGCACCCTTCAGCGTGGGCATTCCGGCGCGCTCCTTGGCGAACGTGCGCTGCGGCGGGTCCACCCGGATGTCGAACTTCGCGCACGCCGGCTTCATCATGCTCTTTCTTACGGCGGGCTCCCAACTGGTCGAGCATATTCCCATCTCCGCTCTCGCCGGCGTCACGGCCTGGATGGGCTTCTGTCTGCTCGAGTGGTCGACGTGGTCGCGTCTGCCGCGCATGCGTCGTACCGATGCGGTTGCGTTCTTGCTTACGGTCTCCAGCGTCCTAATCGTCAACGCAGCCATCAGTGTCGCCCTGGGATGCAGCGTCTATGGCGTCCGCTGGCTCTATGGCCGGCTGACCCAAAGCGAAGCCACGCCGCACGCCGTTCCACAAAGTTAGCTGAAGTTGACGCTACGCAGAATGCGTCGCCGGAGTTCGGCTCCTTCCGCAAACTGCTCTTCGTTCTCGCCGAGCGCCTGCCGCATCTGCTGCAGCCGTTCGATCATCGCCTGAAGTGCCTGGTCGACCGGTCCGCGGTTCGTTGCGAGAATGTCCCGCCAGATATCGTAAGGGCTCTGCGCCAAACGGGTTGTATCAATCAGTCCTGGCCCGCTCACCTGGATCTCATCACCAGGCAGTGCCTTCGTCACCGTGCCGGCGAGTGCCGTGGCCACGAGTTGGGTCAGATGGCTCGTGTAGGCAACCGCCCGGTCGTGCTCCTCCGCTCCCAGGATCACCACCCGCGCACCCATCTTCTCCACCCACCCGCGCAGCCAGTGTTCGGACGTCAATACGTACGTCCGGCTACGAAATAAGGAGGCATCGGCTCCCCGCACGCCACGGCTCTCTTTCCCCGCCATCGGGTGTCCGCCCACGTACTGGCCGGCCGGGAGATGCTCCCGCATCGCGGCGACGATCTGCGCCTTTGTACTGCCGGCATCCGTGACGGTCGCCTGCGGGCCTAGCATCCGTCCCAGGGCCGGCATTCCATCAAGAATCTTTAGAATCGGCTGTGAGAGATAAATCAGGTCCGCCGTCTGGGCGGCCTCTTCCAGCGTGCCGCCCCGATCCACCACTCCCAGTTCCACGGCTTCGGCGATCGTCCGCTCCGAGCTTACCCCGACGATGGCGCCGCTAAACCCTGCCCGCCGCAAAGCTAGCGCAAACGAGCCGCCGATCAATCCAACCCCGCAAATGGCGACCCGCTGCATCGTTTACAGGCTCCGGCCGACCGCCTGCGCAATCGCTCGCAACTGCACCATCAGCTCCGCAAACTGTTCGGGGAACAGGCTCTGCGCCCCATCGCTCAAGGCGCGATCCGGATCGTGGTGCACTTCCATCAACAGCACATCAGCCCCGGCTGCCACCGCCGCTCGCGCCATCGGCGCCACCAGATTTCGCTTGCCCACGCCGTGCGACGGATCTGCTGCTACCGGCAAATGCGTGAGCCCGTGCAGCACCGGAATTGCCGAGACGTCGAACGTGTTCCGCGTGGCGGTCTCAAACGTACGGATGCCCCGTTCGCAAAGGATGACTTCGTAATTGCCACCCATCATGATGTACTCAGCGGAAAGCAGGACTTCTTCGATCGTCGCCGCAATGCCCCGCTTCAAAAGGATCGGCCGGCGGATGGTGCCGAGCTCACGCAACAGGTTGAAGTTCTGCATGTTGCGTGCGCCCACCTGCAAGATGTCCGAGTACTCGCTCAGAAGCCCGATCTGGCTGCGGTCCATCACTTCGCTGACGACGAACAGTCCGTGGCGGTCGGCGGCCGTCCGGATCATCTTCAGTCCCTCTTCGCCCAAGCCTTGGAAGCTGTACGGGCTCGAACGCGGTTTAAACGCGCCGCCCCGGATTCCCTTCGCGCCCGCTTTGGCGACGATCTCGGCCGAAATTTCAATCTGGTCCCGGTTTTCGATCGAACACGGCCCCGCCATCACCACCACTTCCGGTCCACCTAGCTTCACTCCCCGTACCGTGATCTCAGTGCCGTGCGGCTTGAAACTCTTGTTCGCCAATTTGTACGGCGATACGATGCGGTGGCACTCCTTCACCCCATCGAGCACTTCGAACTCCAGCGTGTCGAAGTCTTCCTGTGGCCCCACGCCTCCCAGCACGGTGTGCGTGACCCCGGTGGATTTATGCACCGTGAACCCCATCATCACCAGTTTCTCGATGACACGCTCCACCTGGGTTTCAGTGGCGCCCTCTTGCATGACTACCAGCATTAGTTCTCCTCGCTCAACATCCGGTTCCGCTGAATCGTTCGCATTTCGTCCATGATCCGCTCGAAGATGCGGACGGCGGAATCCTGCGGCAGCGGTCCTGGGTTGGCGGAAGCCACGTTGTCCAGGACGGCCCTTTCCCGGTTGGGTTCGTACACATTCAAGGCCGCGCTCTGCTTGATCTGGCCGATCTGCTCGACCACACGCACCCGCTCATTAATCAACGCGACCAGTTGCCGGTCGACCTCGTCAATCTGCTCGCGGCAAGCCGCCAACGCGGCCTGCGCCTCTTCCGGTGTCATGCCCGCCCCGCAATGGCGCCTACCTTCAACTCGCGCGTGAAGGCTTCGAGCTTGCTTTCGAGCTCCGGAGAACCGTCACAGCCTTCAATGATCCGGACTAACGCGCTGCCGACCACCACGCCTTCCGCAATTTTCGCCACCGCGGCGGCGTCGGCGGCCTTGGCGATTCCGAATCCCACCGCCAACGGCAGATCGGTCACTGTCCGCATCTTCTCCACCAATTCAGCCGCGGAGCCCGCGACTTGATCTCTTACGCCGGTGACGCCGGTTCTGGACACCAGATAAACAAAGCCAGAAGAGAACGCCGCCACCTGCTTTAGCCGCTCCAAGGGGGAGGTTGGCGCCGCGAGGAAGACCGTATCCAAGCCCGCCGCCCGGACGATGGGGACGAACTTGCCGGCCTCCTCCACGCTCGCGTCCGTCATCAAAATGCCGTCCACACCCGCCGCCACCGCATCCTTGGCTAACCGCTCAAAGCCGTAACTCAGAAGCGGGTTCAGATACGAAAAAAGCAGGATCGGAATCTGGCTCCGCTCCCGGATCTTTCGGGCGACCTCCAGCACTCCGGCCAAGCTGGCGCCGTTCGCCAGAGCCCGCTCGGTGGCCCGCATGATCACGGGGCCGTCGGCGATGGGGTCCGAAAAGGGAACGCCGAGCTCGATCAGGTCGGCGCCTCCCAGTTCCATGGCCTCGACCAGCGAGACAGTCCTTTCCAATGAAGGGTCGCCCGCCGTGATGTAGGCAATGAGGGCGGGCTCATTCTCTGCGCGGCACCGCGCAAACAGTTTGCTAATTCGACTCGGGTTCATCCAGTTCTTTAAAGTTTTCGCGGTAGATATCGATGTCTTTATCGCCACGGCCGGAGAGATTCACGATGAACACCTCGCCTTTGGCGGAGGGTGCCCGGCGCAACGCTTCGGCCACCCCGTGGGCGCTTTCGAGGGCTGGAATCAAGCCTTCGGTGCGCGCCAGAGTCAGCGCGGCCGCCAACGCATCGGCGTCGGAGCAGGGCACATACTCGGCGCGGCGCTGGTCGGCCAGAAACGCGTGCTCCGGACCGATCATGGCATAGTCCAGCCCCGCGCTGACGGAGTGGGTGAGAGAAATCTGCCCGTCGCTGTTCTGCAGCACGTAGCTGAAGCAACCTTGGAGCACCCCGGGCCTGCCCCCGGCAAATCGGGCGGCATGTTCGCCGGGCGCGAGCGAACGGCCCCCCGCTTCGACGCCGACCAACTTTACGCCGGTGTCCGGCACGAAGGCGTGGAAGATGCCGATCGCGTTCGATCCGCCGCCAACGCAAGCGATCACCTGGTCCGGCAGACGACCCTCTTTTTCAAGAATCTGCGCCCGGGCTTCAATGCCCATGCAGCTATGGAAGTCGCGCACCATTAGCGGATAGGGGTGAGAGCCCAGCGCCGAGCCTAGCAGGTAGTGGGTATCGCCGACGTTGGTCACCCAGTCGCGCATCGCTTCGCTGATAGCGTCTTTCAGGGTCCGGCTGCCGCTGGTGACGCCAGTGACCTTGGCGCCGAGCAGGCGCATACGGAAGACGTTCAGCCGCTGCCGGCGCATGTCCTCCTCGCCCATGTAGATCACGCACTCCATGCCGAAGAGCGCGCACACGGTGGCCGTAGCTACACCATGCTGCCCGGCGCCGGTCTCAGCGATAATGCGCTTCTTGCCCATGCGCCGTGCCAGCAGAATCTGACCCAGCGCGTTGTTGATCTTGTGTGCGCCCGTATGCAGCAGGTCTTCCCGCTTAATGTAGATCTTCGCGCCACCAAGCGTCTCGCTCAGGCGCTTGGCGAAGTAGAGCGGCGTCGGCCGACCCGCGTAGTCTTTGAGCAGCGAGGCCAGCTCAGCCTGAAACGATGGGTCCTGCCGGGCGGCATAGTAGGCCTGCTCCAGCTCTTCGAGCGGGTTCATCAGAACCTCAGGTACGTAGCGCCCGCCGTAGGGTCCGAAATGTCCGCCGCTATCGGGTTGAGAGGTTGTAATCATGCTGTTAATGCCAATTGGATGAATCGTGCCACCTTGGAGTGGTCTTTTATACCGGGTTGCGATTCGAGACGGGAGCAGGCGTCCACTCCCCAAGGCCGCGCCGTGGCAATGGCCCTCTGTACGTTGTCCGGCCCCAAGCCGCCGGCCAATAGAATCTTCCGTTCGGCGCCTTTGGCCCGGCTCCAATCAAACGTCTGGCCGCTCCCCCCGTAAAGATCGCCGGGCGCGTCCAGAAGAAAGGCCTCCGCCGGGAAAGCCAGCCGGTCCATCGAGAAGTCGGAGGTCACGCGAAAGGCTTTCCAGACGGGGAAGCCGGCCGGGGCTCTGTCTTCATCGCCGTGCAGTTGAATCACGTCCAGCCGTGCCTGCCGGGCAATCTCCACCGCGTTCGGTTCATTCACAAATACTCCCACGCGGAGCACGCCCGGAGCGGTGACAATACCGGCCGCCACCTCCGGCGAAATGTAACGGGGACTCTTCGCGTAGAAGTTGAAGCCAAGGGCGCCTGCGCCCGCCGCCGCATCGGCATCGGCTTGGTTCGTGATGCCGCACACCTTCACCATCATGCGCGTAACGCTCGCAGTGCCGCCGCCGGATCCGGCGACAACATCAGGTGTTCGCCCACCAGAAACGCCTGGTAGCCTGCCCCCTGCAACAGCCGGACATCGTCCGCCGAATGGATCCCGCTCTCACTCACCCGCAATGCGCCGGCCGGAATGCACTCCGCCAACCGGAGCGATGTCTCAAGCGACACGCGAAACGTGTGCAGATCCCGATTATTCACGCCGAGGATCTCGGCGCCGGAATCGACCGCCCGGGCCAGTTCTTCGGCGTCATGCACTTCCACCAAGGCGGCCAATTGTAGCGAAGCCGCCAACTCCCGGAAGCGCCGCATCTCGTCGACCGTCAGGATGGCGGCAATCAGCAGGATCGCATCGGCCCCGTAGGCGGCCGCTTCCACGATATGCCGCTCATCGATCGTAAAGTCTTTGCGCAGCATCGGAAGGCCCACCACATCCCGCGCTTCCTGCAGGTCGGCAAACGAGCCGAAGAAGAATGATTGATCAGTCAGCACGGAAAGTGCCGCCGCACCGCCCGCCTCGTACTGTGCCGCAATCACAGCCGGATGGAACGACTCCGTGAAAACGCCCTTGCTCGGTGATCCCTTCTTGATCTCGGCAATCACGGCTGGCGTCGCTTTCTCGAGCGCTGTACGGAAATCCCGTCGACGGGCGATCGAGTCCGCGGCCCGCTGTTCTAGCAGCGGATCTACGGCACTTTCCTTCAGTTCACGCCGCTTTTGTTCGACGATACGGGACAGGATATCGGGGACGGTCTGGAGCATCCGGAGCGAACCTTCATCGTATCACTTGGCGGGCGGAACCACCTTTACTTCAACGCCCGTGCGCATCTTCTGCATCCAGTCGCGGCTCCGTTGCTGCTTCACGTCGACGTACAATTTGTCCTTTATCTCGTCGTAGCTCTGCTCCTTCAGCGAGATCAGCTTGAAAACGTAATAGCCGTTCGGCAAACGTAGAGGCGGGCTGATTTCACCTGGCTTCAGCCCGAAAATGGTCTGCTTCACGTTGTCCGGGATGTCGTCCGACCGCTTGACCGGCGGATAGTCGCCGTCCTTTTCGCGCGTCGTCGGGTCCTTCGAGTGCTCCTTGACCAGCGCCACGAAATCGCCACCCGCTTTCAATTTCGCGTGTAACTCCTCGGCCTTCTTCTTCGCCTGTAGCTCTTCCGTCGCATTTGTGAAGGAGAGGTAAATCAGCTTCAGATTTGCCGACGAAAACTGATCTTTCATCCGCTCGTAGTAGCCCTTCAGCGTTTCCGGCGGCAGGACGTCATTTTGCTCCTGACGCTGAAGGATGGCTTCGCTCAGCACCGTCAACCGGCCCATCTCGAGGCGCTGCTGGTACGGGCTCTCTTTATGCAAACCCTCTTTCTCAGCCAGTTCCGCCATTTTTTTCAACCAACCGTACATCCGCAATGCTTCGACCGGGTTGCTCCGCACCGCATCCTGTTGCGTCTTGCTCATCGTCACGAGCAGCAGTTGCAGGTCCATTTGCGTGAACGGCTGCCCGTCCACGGTCGCAATCACCTGATCGGGTTTTTCGGGATCGATGACGATCTTCGGATCCGGCGCAGGCAGTTGCTGAGCAAAAATCAGGCTGGATACCATTAAAACTTGTGAAGCTAAGCGTAAGAACATCGGTTTTAACCAATATACTGAAAACTACAGAGCAACCATGCGCCTAAGTCCGGTGATTGCCGCATTTGCGGTGGCTTGTTGTTGTTGGGCGGATGTTCCGGCGAAGCCCGCTACTTCCAACTCCGACGCACGCCTGAAGTCCGCGTTTCGCCAACCTGCTAAGAACGGTTGGATTTTTGTCCACCTCGAGGGGGAGCCATCCACCATCGGGTATCAACATGGCTTTCTCCTAGCCCCGGAGATCGCGGACACGCAGCGTACTATCGCGGCGACCTTGGAGCATGACCTTAAGAAAGACTGGGCGTTCTTTCGCACTGCCGCCGAGCAGGTTCTGTGGCCCAAGGTGGAGACCGAGTATCGCGAGGAGTTGCAGGGCATCGTCGAAGGTCTGCAGGCCCGTGGCGTCAAACTCGACCTTTGGGATGTCGTCGCCCTCAACGCGTGGATCGAGCTCAGCTCCTACTACCTGCCCTGGTCCGAGAAGGTCGCCGCTCCGGTTCCTGAGCGATGCAGCGCTTTCATAGCGACCGGCAGCTATACGAAATCCGGCCAGATCGTCTTTGGCCACAACGCGTGGACCGGCTATGCCGAAGGCGCGCGATGGAACGTGATCTTCGATATCCGGCCGTCGAAGGGCTTCCAGCTTCTCATGGATGGCATGCCGGGCCTGATCCATTCGGGGGACGATTTCGTGGTCAGTTCCGGAGGCCTGATGATCACAGAAACGACCATCAGCAACTTCGCCGGGTTCGATCCGGCAGGAATCGCCGAGTTCGTCCGCGCTCGCAAGGCCGCCCAGTACGCCGATTCCATCGATAGCTTTGCCCGCATCATGATTGAGGGCAACAATGGCGGCTACGCCAATAACTGGTTGGTCGGCGACCGCAAAACCGGCGAGATCGCCAGCCTTGAACTCGGGTTGAAGAACGTCACTCTCCAGCGGACCACGGACGGTTATTTCGTGGGCAGCAACTTCCCCGTGAACCCCAAGCTCATTGCCGAAGAAACCAGCTTCGACCCAACCGACAAAGGCCTCAGCGCCAATGCGCGGCACATCCGCTGGGATCAACTGATGGCCGAAAACAAAGGGAAAATCGATACCGCGCTGGCGCGGACGTTCCTTTCCGACCACCTCGACTCCTTCACCGGCAAGGACGATCCCAACGAACGTACGCTCTGCGGCCACATCGATCTATCGCCACGAGGCGTAGCGGGCTGGGTCGGTCCGTACGCCCCTGCCGGCGCTGTACAGGCCAAAGTCGCCGATTCCAAGATGGCGGAAGGGCTGAGCTTCGACGCCTCCATGGGCCACTCCTGCGGCCTCCACTTCCGCGCCTCACCGTTCCTGCGCAAGCACCCCGGCGCTCGCTGGCTGCGGCCCCACCTGAAAGACCTGCCCAGCCAGCCGTGGACAATGTTCACAACTGAAACAGGGCCAGATCGCTTATAGTGTCTCCTGTGCTTCGTGCCTGGGGCTTTGTCCTCTTTTCGACCCTGCTTTGGGCCCAGCCCAAAGACCCCTTCATCGGGTCGCAGGCTTGCCGCGCCTGTCATACCGCGCAAACGCAGGACTTCTTCCGCAACGCTCACACCAAAGCGGACCGCGCCTGCGAAAGCTGCCACGGTCCCGGCCGCGCCCACGTCAACGCTGGCGGTAAGAAGGATTTAATCATCGCCTTCTCGGCGCTCTCTCCACAGAAGTCGCTCGACAACTGCCTGCAGTGCCACAGCAAAGACTGGTCCCGGAACAACATTCGCCGCAGCTCACATACCCAGGCCGAAGTCGTCTGTTCCAACTGTCACTCCGTCCACAAGGCGGCCACGCCGAAGCACCTGCTTGCCAACCAGCAGAAGGACCTCTGCTATAGCTGCCACACCGACGTAAAGGCGCAATTCTCCATGCCCTTTAAACATCGCGTGAATGAAGGAACCGTCCAGTGCGCCGATTGCCACAATCCGCACGGCGCCCCTGCCCCGACCTGGCGCATGGGCCAGCGGCCGCGCATGCAGCAACACGCGCAAGCCAACGAACAGTCGTGCGTGCAGTGCCACGCCGACAAGCGAGGCCCCTTCCTTTTCGAACATGCGGCCGTCCGCGTCGATGGCTGCGGCAGTTGCCACGCCGCCCACGGTTCCGCCAACCCCCGCCTGCTCAACCGCCCTGTCGTCTTCACGCTTTGTCTCGAATGCCACAACGGAGCCCCCGGCTTCGGCCGCCAAGGGCAGGGCATCCCGCTCCAATCCGGCTCCCACAACATGGCCGACCCGCGCTACCAGAACTGCACCACCTGCCATGTGAAGATCCACGGCTCCAACGCCGACGCGAGGTTCCTGCGATGAAACGCATCCTCCTCGGTCTACTCCTCGCGGCTTCTATCCAAGCGCAGCCTGTCGTCGCCCCCACCCCGGAACGCGCCGGCGAAGCCAAGGGCGAAGACCTCGCCGGCTACAACGTCGTCAATTCCATCGAAACCGGCTATCGCTTCCGCACCGTCGATGGCAACCTCGGCAAGTACCGCAGCGACGTCAACTTCGGCAATGGCATCCGCGTCCTCGGCAGCTATCTCACCATCAACTCGAAGAAGCCCGGCGCCGGCAAACTCTTCGACGAGATCGTCCTTTCGACGCAGGGCCTCGGCAACGATCCTTATCAGTTCTCCTCCCTTCGGGTGCAGAAAGACAAAATCTACCGCTTCGATTCCGTCTGGCGCTGGATGGATTACTTCAACCCGGCTCTGACGATAGCCAACGGCCAGCACGCCATCAACTCCACGCGCCAGTTGCAGGATCACGACCTGATCCTCCTTCCCCAAAGCCGCTTCCGCCTCCTCCTCGGCTATTCGCGCAATCAGCAGGACGGCCCGTCGTTCTCCACCATCCAATTCCCCGACGGCCGCGGCGACGAGTTCACCTACCTCTGGAACATCCGCCGCACCCGCAACGAATACCGCCTCGGCACCGAGTTCGAGGTGCTGAAAACCAAGGTCCACGTTCTGCACGGCTGGGAATATTTCCGCGACGATACCCGCGCCCCCCTCTTCTCCCCCGGCGCCGGCGCCAACCCCGCCGACACCGCCACTCTCACGCAGTTCCGCCGCGATGAGCCCACCCACGGCCAAGCACCCTATTGGCGCATCGGCATCCACAATGAGGCGCTGAAATCGTTCACCTTCGATGGCCGCTTCACCCACACGACCGGCCAGCGCAACTTCGTCGTCGACGAACTCGCCATCGGCACCGGTCGCTTCAGCGCCGCGCAGAACCGCCAAGTCTTCGTCGGTGGCAACGCCCGCCGCCCGGTCACCACCGGCAACGTCACGCTCAGTTGGTTCCCGCTCGAACGGCTGACCCTCACCAACCACACGGCCCTATACAACACACGCATGGAAGGCGAAGGCTCCTACGGCGAATTCGCCAACGCCGTCGGCGGCCTCAATTTCCTGAACTTCCAATATCTCGGCATCCGCACCTTCGCCAACCTCACCGACGCCAATCTGAAGCTCACCCCCTGGCTCGGCCTCTACTCCGGCTACCACTTTTCCGAGCGCCGCATCGGGTCCAGCCAGTTTGAAGACATCGATCCCCCCGCGCGCCTCGATCGCTCGGAGCAAACCAATCGCCTCCACTCCGGCCTCCTCGGTCTCCGTCTCCAGCCCGTCAAGCAGCTCCGCCTCAGCGTCGATGGCGAACTCGGCCGCGCCGACCGTCCCTTCTATACGACCAGCGAAAAGGACTATCACGCCGTCGCCGCCCGGGCCCAATGGAAGACCAAACGCTGGAGCCTGCTCGGCCGTTATCAGACCAACTACAACCTCAACTCGAACTCGCTGTTCGTCCACAGCGCCCGCACCCGCCTGGCCTCGATCGACGGCGCCTTCACCCCGAAACCGTTTCTCACCCTCGAAGCCGGCTACGGCCATACCCACATCGAAACCGTCACGGGTCTCGCCTACTTCTCCCTCGGCGAACTCATCGAGAACGATCGCAGCCTTTATCGCTCCCGCCTCCGCCAAGTCCGGCTCGGCGCACAACTCAATCTTGCGCGTAGAGCCGACCTCTACTTCGGCTATCACCGTATCCAGGACGCAGCCCGCCTCGGCCAATCGCTCATGGATCAGGCTTTCCCCTTAACTTACGAGACTCCCCTTGCCCGATTCTCGCTGCAGCTTCACAAAAAGCTGCGTTGGAATTTCGGTTGGCAGTACTACAATTACAGGGAACAGTTTCTGGCGCTACAGGACTACACCGCTCACACCGGTTACACGAGTTTGAGCTGGTCGTTCTAACGCCGCGTCCTCATTTCCTATGCGACTGCGTACGACCGACCTTGGGGTCCTCTCCATTATTGTGTTCCTGGTGACGTTGTGGATGCTCATCGCCCGTCCCGGCCTGCGGCCTGAGAACAATTGGCCACTGATCTACTACCTTGGACTCGTCGCCTACGTCCGCACCGTGGGGACCTTCATTGAGCCGTACGCCGTCTACACCGCGGTCGTGTTTGCCATGCTCATCCGCTTTGAGTTTCTCTCCACCGGCTTCGCCAGGTTCCTCCGGCTGGTCGAGTCCGTGTGTCTGCTCTACGTCCTATGGCGTTGCTTTCAGAACTTCGTCATTACTTAGCAGGCCCTTCCATCCGCCATCCAGCGAGATGACGTTCGTGTAGCCCATCTCCTGCAGGTTGTCCGCCACCAGCGCCGAGCGGAAGCCCCCGCCGCAGTACAGCACCAACTTCTTGTCCTTCTCCGGGATCTTCGTTTCGATATCTCGTTCGATGATTCCCTTCGACAAATGGACGGCGCCGGCCACGTGCCCCGCCTGCCACTCGCTCTCCTCGCGCGTGTCCACCAGTACGTGCTCCTCGCCGGACTTCACGAGCTGCACATATTGCGCCACGTCCATCTCCGCCACGCGCTTCTTCGCATCATTCACAATCGCCAGAAAACCAGGGTTGTGTGCCATGCCTCTATTGTATCCGGCGGATCCGCGCGCCGACGGATTCCAGCTTCTGCTCAATCCGCTCATAGCCCCGGTCCATGTGATACACGCGATCAATCAACGTCTCGCCCTCCGCCACCAACGCCGCAATCACTAGTGACGCGCTCGCCCGCAAGTCGCTCGCAATGGTCTGCGCGCCGGTCAACGGCCGCGGCCCGGCCACAATCGCGCGGTTGCCGTCAATGCGAATACTCGCGTTCATCCGGTTCAACTCCGAGACGTGCATAAAGCGGTTCTCGAAAATCGTCTCCGTCACCATCGCAATGCCGTCGGCCTGCGTCATCAGCGCCATGTACTGCGCCTGCAGGTCGGTCGCGAACCCAGGGTGCTCCTCGGTCGTCATGTCCACGCTGCGTAGCTTCGCTTGCGGCCGCACCCGCAAGCTGTCCGGCGTTGGCTCGGTGACTTCAAATCCCGCCTGCCGCAACTTCGCGCTCAATGCCGCCAGGTGCTCCGGCACGCACTGCGTCACCGTCAGGTCGCCCCCCGTGATCGCCCCGGCCATTAGCAGCGTGCCCGCCTCAATCCGGTCGGCGATAATCTGGTGCTCCGTCGCGTGCAGCCCCTCGACACCCTCCACGGTTATCGTCGACGTGCCCGCCCCCCCAATCTTCGCCCCCATCTTCGTCAGCAGGTCGCAAAGGTCCACCACTTCGGGCTCCCGCGCCGCGTTCGTAATCACCGTCTCGCCTTTTGCCAACACCGCGGCCATCAGAATGTCTTCCGTACCTGTCACCGTGATCCGGTCAAAGTGGATCTGCCCGCCCCGCAGCCCATCTGGCGCCACGGCTTCCACATACCCATGCGACTGCTCAATTCGCGCGCCCAACTGTTCCAGCGCCCGCATATGCAAGTCGATCGGCCGCGCCCCAATCGCGCACCCGCCCGGCATCGAAACCCGCGCCCGGCCCGTCCGCGCCACCAGCGGTCCCAGCACTAGGCTCGACGCCCGCATCGTCTTCACGACGTCGTAAGGCGCCTCCGGCCGGGGCAGGGAATTGGCATGCACCAGCGTGATGTCCGGGCTGTACTCCTCCACGCTCGCGCCCATATGCGCCAGCAGATTCTGCATCGTCCGGATGTCTTTCACCCGTGGGATCCGCCCCAGCGTCACCGGCTCACTCGTCAGCAAACACGCCGCCAAAGCGGGCAGCGCGGAGTTCTTCGCTCCGCTCGCAGCAACAGACCCGCGCAGCGCGGCTCCGCCTTCAATCAAAAACTTATCCATGGTAGTTCTGAATCGCCTGTTTCACATTCCGGCCCGCCGCTTCGAACAGCCGCTCGGCCTCGGCCCGGTCCAAGCCCGTCGCCTCGGCAACGATGCGGATAGCCCGGTCGACCAACTTCTCATTCTTCGGCTGCACGTTCACCATTAGGTTCCCGTGCGTATAGCCCAACCGGATCATCAACCCCGTCGAAAGCATATTCAGCACCAGCTTCGTCGCCGTGCCGGCCTTCATCCGCGTCGATCCCGTCACCACTTCCGGCCCCGTCGGCACGGCAATCGTGTAATCCGCCGCGGCCGCCATCCTGCTCTCCGGTACGCACACCAGCGCCACCGTCAATCCGCCCAGCCCTCGCGCATATTCGAGCGCGCCGATCACATACGGCGTCCGCCCGCTTGCCGCAATGCCCACCAGCGTATCCTGCGCCGTAAACCCCCGCGCCTCTACGTCGGCCCGCCCCAGCGCTGGCGAATCCTCGCTCGCCTCGGTCGCCTGGTAGAGCGCCGTCATCCCTCCGGCCATAATCCCTTGCACCATCTCATACGGCACGCTGAACGTCGGCGGGCACTCGGAAGCGTCCAGCACCCCCAGCCGACCGCTCGTTCCCGCCCCGATGTAGAACAGCCGTCCACCCCCCTGCACCCGCGGCGTCAACTCGTCCAGCACCGCCGCAATCGCAGGAATCGCCGCGCCCACCACCTCCGGCACCGTCCGGTCCTCGGCGTTGAGAATTGCTAACATTTCGGCCGTGGACACTTGGTCAATACGGGCGGACCGGGGGTTGCGCTGCTCTGTCAGCAGCAGGCCAAGAGGCTCAGACATGAACTATCAGAATCTCAC
>JBBQRA010000037.1:0-30532 GCA_038215275.1 Bryobacterales bacterium
CATCGGTTCTGGACCGGCTGGGCTCGCGGCTGCCCAGCAACTGCGAAGAGCAGGGCACGAAGTGACGGTCTTTGAGCGTGCCGATCGGATCGGTGGCCTCCTGCGCTATGGTATTCCCGACTTCAAGATGGAGAAGCACCATATTGATCGTCGCGTCGAGCAGATGAAGGCCGAAGGGGTCGAATTCGTCGTCAACGCTCACGTCGGTCACAATGTCTCGATTGAGGATCTCCGCAAGAATTTCGACGCCGTTCTGTTAACCGGCGGCTCGGAAGCTCCGCGCGACATCAAAGCCGAAGGCCGCGAACTGAAAGGCATCTATTTCGCCATGCAATGGCTGCCCAACCAGAACAAACGCGTCGCCGGGGACAACGTCAAGGGCGAGTTCGACGTCCTGGCTACGGATAAGCACGTCATCATCATCGGTGGCGGCGACACTGGCGCAGACTGCCTCGGCACCTCCCACCGCCACAAGTGCAAGAGCGTCACGCAGTTTGAATTGATGCCGATGCCACCCTCCCAGCGCGCCGCCAGCACGCCGTGGCCGGCGTGGCCCCTGATGCTCCGCACGGAAAGCGCGCATGAAGAAGGCGGACAACGCGAGTGGTCCATCTGGACCACGAAGTTCGAAGGCGACGCCGAAGGCAACGTTAAAACGCTGCACACCGTCAAAGTCGGGCCGGCGCCGAAGTTCGAACCCATCAAGGGCTCCGAGCAGGTGTGGGACGCCGATCTGGTTCTCCTCGCGATGGGCTTCCTCGGTCCGGTCAAGAACGGCATGATCGAGCAGTTCGGCGTGGAACTCGATCTGCGCGGCAACGTGAAGTGCGACGAGCAATACATGTCGTCAGTTCCCGGCGTGTTCGCCGCCGGCGACATGCGGCGCGGACAGTCCCTTGTGGTATGGGCTATCGCCGAAGGCCGCAGGGCGGCTCGCGGCGTCGACCAGTGGTTGATGGGCGACAGCGAACTCCCCGGGTAACGCCACGGCCAGCTCTCCCGGGGTTAACGCCCCGGGAGAATCATTTCGCCAATACCGAGGTCTTCATCCAGCAACGGCCATCGAATCGAGTAGCCGCTCGGCGATAGTTGGCAGCGCATTCGCTCGACACTGGTCGCCTGCCCCAACCGTTCCGAAATCAACTCCCACCGCATCTCGGTTTTGCCGCGATGGGTGAAGATCGCCAGGTGGCTCTCGTTCGCGCTAATCTCGCGCGCCAGAATTGCGTTAGACGGCACGGCGGCCTCCAAACAGGTCGTACCACCCGCCGGCGATCTCATCGAAATGCATGTAAACGATCCGCCGGGCATCGCGGCGGGACCGCGCGGTCAAATTGTGCTCAAAATCCTCTTCAATCACGAACTGGTCCGGGTGCAACCAGAACTTACATTCTATGTTCCCCTTCTGCACGTATACGTGCATCGGCTCCTCCCCCTCATTGGAGTTGAAGTAACAACGCCATCCCTGTAGCTGGAGTACTGTTGGCATACGCGCTCTCCTGATCGACGTAAGTATAGTACAGAGTCCCCGCAGGGGGCCAAACAAAGCCGCGGCATCCGGTCTCTGCGGGTTTGCCGGGCGGGTCAAAACGGGCGTCGTCAACCGCATGCGCGAGAGGCGGGACGTCTTCTAGCAGTTCAAACGCGCTCAGAGTTAGGCCACCCGTGGCCTCGAAGCACTCCTACGCGACCGGATAGCATGCGTCCGGCCCGCAGTGAGCCAGATAACTAGCGTCCGGTCTCCGGTCCACCTGTCGCCGGGGCCGGCGCGGGTGACGCTTTCTTCACGGGCAGATCTTTCTTCAACGGGCTAATCAGAATGTGCGCGTTCCGTCCTTCGAGACGCGGCGAACCTTCCACCGTTCCGTACGGCTTCAAATCGCCCGCGAACCGCAGCAGCAACTTCTGGCCCAGATCGACGTGCGCGATTTCGCGCCCACGGAACTGCACCACGGCCTTCACGCGATTGCCTTCGCCGAGGAACCGGATCGCATGGTTCTTCTTGAAGTCATAGTCATGATCGTCCGTGTTCGGCCGGAACTTCAGCTCTTTCACGTGGATCACGTGCTGCTTCCGCTTGGCATCGTGCGACTTCTTCTTCTGCTCGTATTGCCATTGGCCATAGTCCATGGCCTTCGCCACCGGCGGCTCTGCCGTCGGGGCAATGACAATCAGGTCCAGTCCAAGATCCTTCGCCTTTCGCACGGCGGCTGGAGTCGGCATGACCTCCACGGTGCCATCAGGAAACACCGCGCGGACCTCCCGCGCTCGGATGGCCTCATTAACGTTCTCTCGAATCTTGGGGCGCGGAAGACGGAAAGGTCGGTTTGGATACATTCAGCTCGTTGTTCTTAGTGTAATCGGAACCGGCTGTCAAGTCCATCCCGGTATTTTTTGGGATAGACATATTCTGCGGAGCGCCTTTTCCGCGTACCATAATGGCAAGAATATGAGCCTCGCGCCCGGACAACAAATCGGTGATTATCGAATCCTCCAAGAATTAGGCGCGGGAGGCATGGGCCAGGTCTACAAGGTCCAAAACGTCATCTCTGATCGCCTGGAAGCGATGAAGGTTCTCCTTCCCGACCTCACTCGTGACTCCGGCCTCGCCGACCGTTTCCTCCGTGAAATCAAGGTCCAGGCCAGCCTCGAGCATCCCAATATCGCCCGGCTCCATACCGCCATGCGCGCCGATAATCAGCTCCTCATGCTGATGGAGTTCGTCGAAGGCCGCACCGTCGAAAGCCTCTTCAGCCCCGAACGCCCCATGCCCCTCGACCATGCCGTCTGGCACTGCATGCAGGTGCTCAGCGCCCTCGACTACGCCCACGCCCGTGGCATCGTCCACCGTGACATCAAACCCTCGAACATGATGCTCACGACCCAAGGCCAAATCAAACTTCTCGATTTCGGCATCGCCCGCGTCATCAACGATCCCTCGCTCACCCAGACCCGCCAAACCGTCGGTTCGCTCTTCTATATGTCGCCGGAGCAGATCAACGGCCAACCCGTCGACGCCCGCTCCGACCTCTATTCCCTCGGCGTGTCGCTCTATCAGATGGTCACCGGCCGCAAACCCTTCGACGGTACCAGCGACTTTTCCATCATGGCCGCTCATATGCAGCAGCAGGCCATCCCCCCCATTCAGCTCGATCCGTCAATGCCGCAGATGCTGAACGACGTCATCCTCCGCGCCATCGCCAAGGATGTCAACAATCGCTTCCAAAGCGCATCCGAATTTCACGCCGGCCTCGAAGCGGTGCTCCGCGCCCTTCAAGGTGGGGGGCAACCGGCCGCCACCCCCGCTCCCACTCCCGAAGCCCAAGCCATCCCGATGCCTCCCGCGACCTCATCCGGCAGCGGACTGGGCCTCAAGCTCGTCATGGTCGCTCTCCTGGTCTTCCTGCTCGCTGGCGGTGGCCTTGCCTGGTGGAAACTGCGGAAGCCCGTCACCGAGCCCGAGCCAACCGTAGCCGTCACGCCTACCCAGCCCGAGCCGAAACCGGAAAGGCAGCCCGAACTCCCGGCCCCCGAATCCACTCCCAGCGAAACCAAGCCGGTCGAACCCGTCGCCGTCGCTGCCGCCCCCATCACCAGGCCCACGCCGCCTGTCGTCAGGCCCGAAGCCAAGCCAGCCCCGCAGGCTCGGGTCACCGCCCCGGAACCCACCGCGCCCGCGCCAGTTGCCGTAACGCAGCCCCCTGCTTACACGCCGCCCCCCGCCGCCCAACCCACGCCCCCCCGCTTACAGGCCGCCGTCGTTTCGGAACTCCGCGTCCGCCGCGTCCGCATCCAATCGCGTCTCGAAGCCTGCAAGGCCGCCATGAACAACCTCCGGGATACCCTCGCCAGCCAGGGCCTCAAGCCCCGTGGCGACATCGGCATCCTGCTGCAAACCGTCGCCAGCGAAGTCAACGAAGCGGAAGATGCCATCAAGGAAGCGGATGGCGATGCCGCCCGGCAACACTTCGAAACAGCCGAACAGGCGCTCCGGAAAGCCGAGCGATTCTTCAATCTCTAAACCTAAACAGCCTATTCGCCACGCAGCGCCACGGCCGGGTCAATCCGCGTCGCCCGCCACGCCGGCAGGAAGGTCGCCAACGTCGCCACCACACCCAGCAGCGCCGCCACCCCGGCATACACCACCGGATTCCACGCGCTGATGCCGTATAACAAGCTCCCCACCGCCTGACCCACTGCGGCCGCGAGCACCACCCCAACCCCAATCCCCGCCGCCACCAGCCGTAGCCCTTGCCCCATCACCAGCCGTAGAATCTGCCCCGGCCCAGCGCCCAGCGCCAGCCGGATGCCAATCTCCGTCGTCCGCCGCGCCACCGAGTACGCCATTACCCCATAGATCCCGATACTGGCAAGCAAGAGTGCCGCCCCCGCAAACAATAGCGTCACCAAGCTCCGAATCCGCGACGCCGCAATCGACTCGAGCACGACGTCCTGCATCGAACGCACCCGATTCAGTGGAATGTTCGCGTCCAACTGCTTCATCTCCTGCTTCAGCGCCCCAGCCAACCGCGACGTCGGCAGAGACGACCGCACCACAACGTTCAGCGTCGGGTACGGCATCTGCGAGAACGGCAGATACACCTCCGCCCGAGGCTCCTCCGCCAGACCGCGCCGCCGGATCCCCGCTACCACTCCAACCACCTCGCCCGTCCAATCCGACCCGTACGACAGCGTCAATTTCCGCCCAATCGGATTCACGCCGGGGAAGAACTGATTCGCCATGGGCTCGGAAATAATCGCCGCCGGCGCCGAGTCTTTCGTATCCCGCTCATCGAACAGCCGTCCTCGCAGCAGCGGAATCCGGAACGTTTTAAAGTATCCCGGCGTCACCGAAACATTGCCAATCGCCGGTTTAACCGGCTGCGGAGGTTCCCCCGGAATCGAGAGATCCATAAAGGAGTACACCCCTCCCAGCGGAAGAAAAATCGTCGCCGCCGCCGACTCCACCCCCGGCAAGGCCCGCACCCGCTCGAGGTAGGTATCGACGAACTGCGCCATCGCGTCCAACGAAGAAAACTTGCGCGAAGGCAGCGACAAATCGAGAATCGTCACCTCGGTCACGGCAAATCCCGCATCCACCGCCAACAGACGCCGCATGCTTTCAAGAAGCAAACCCGCGCCAATCAGCAGAAACGAAGCCAGCGCCACCTCGCCAATCACCAACGCCCCGCGCACCGTGCTCTGCCCCACGCCGCCCGTCGACCCCCGCCCTCCGCTCGCCTTCAAGTCCGTCGCCAGCAGCGCCGGCGCAATGCCGAACAGCAGCGCCGTCAAACTCACCACCCCCACCGTGAACGCCACCGACGCCCCGTCAATTCGCAATTCATCCAACCGCGGCATTGCCGGCAAATCCAGCACCCGCAGCACTCCTACCGCCCACCAGGCCATCGCCATCCCCAACGCTCCGCCCAGCGCCGCCAACGCGAAACTCTCCGTCAGCAACTGCCGGATCAAACGCCCCCGCGGCGCCCCCAGCGCAGTCCGGATCGCAAACTCCCGTTTCCGGTTCGTCGCCCGCGCCAACAACAGATTAGCGATGTTCCCACACACCGTCAGCAACAACACGCCGACTGCAATCGAAAGCAGGTACAGCGTCGGCCGTACCTCGCCCGTAATGGTATGGTCCAACGTCTCCAAATGCGCCCGGTAGCCCTTGTTCGTCTCCGGATACATCTGCTCGTTCCGCTCCCCCAGCGCCAGAATCTCCTGTCGCGCGGCTTCCACCGTCGCTCCCGGCCGCAGCCGGCCAATCGCCTTGTAGATGTGCCCATCGCGCATCTTCGAAGCCATCGACCCCACCGCCACCGGCGTCCATCCCGCCACCGCATGGGGAAACTTGAAGTCCGGCGGCATCACGCCGATCACTTCGTAGTTCGACGCATTCAGCGTCAACTTCCTGCCAAGTACGTTCTCATCGCCGCCAAACCGGCTCAGCCACCACGCGTGCGACAACACGATCAACCCGTGCCGCCCCAACTCATCCTCTCCTTCCCGGAACCCCCGCCCATGCAGCGGCCGAACCCCCAGCACATCGAAGAAGTTGAAGTTCACCGCCACCGTCTCCACTTGCTCCGGTTCGCCCAACCCCGTATAAACCAGCCGATTTGCATAGTACGAGTAAGCCACCAGACTCTCGAGCGTTTTTGCCAGTTGCCGGTAGTCCACGATATCCGGCATGGAAATGCCGCGCAACTCCTTGCCCTCCTTCGTCGGCACACCCGACAGGTGCACCAGACTCTCTGGATTGGCATAGGGGAGCGGACGTAACAATACGCTGTTCACGAGCGCGAAGATGGCGATGTTCGCTCCGATTCCCAACGCCAGCGTCAGTAAGGCTACTGCCGCGAAACCAGGCTGCTTTACAAGCATCCGGATGGCGAAACGGAGATCGTCTTTTAGTTCGGACAACTCGATTCTAAGTGGAAGATGTCCTGTCAGAATCTCATATTCAGGGTTGCCCCTGCTCAGGCAATCGCATTATTACAACTACCGGACTTCTCGAAGTCGCTCACATTTTGTACCGTAACCGCCGCAATCGCCGCCAGCGCCTCCGCCGTGAAGAACGCCTGATGCCCAGTTACCAGAACATTGGGAAACGTCAGCAATCGGGAAAACACATCATCCTGAATCACCGTCTCCGAACGATCCGAGAAGAACAGATCCTCCTCCTCCTCATAGACGTCGATCCCCAGCCAACCCAGTTGCCCGGATTTCAACGCCTCAATTACCGCCACCGTATCCACCAGCGCCCCGCGGCTTGTATTGATCAGCATCGCACCCCGCTTCATTCCCGCAATCGACGCGGCGTCGATCAGATGCTTTGTCTCCGCCGTCAAAGGACAATGCAACGAGACAATATGGCTCTCCGCCAAAAGCTCCGGCAGCGCCACTGGCGTCACCCCATCCGCCGTCGAAACCGGATCATAGCCCACCACCCGGCAACCCATACCCATCAGAATTCGCGCCGTACAAACACCAATCTTACCCAACCCGACCAGACCCACCGTCTTGCCGTGCATATCGAAGCCCAACAGCCCATCAAGCGAAAAGTTCCCGTCCCGAACCCGGCTGTACGCCCGGTGTACATGGCGATTCAGCGACAGCATCAGCGCAACCGTGTGCTCCGCCACGGCGTACGGCGAGTACGCCGGCACCCGCACCACCGTCAACCCCGCGGACTTCGCCGCCGGCACATCGATATGGTTATACCCGGCGGATCGCGTCGCCACCAGCCGGACCCCGGCTTCCGCCAACCGCCCAATGGCCGCGCCGTTCACCTGGTCGTTCACGAACACGCATACCGCCTCGCATCCCTTCGCCAAGTCTGCCGTTTCCGCTCGCAGCGGTAGATCGATCCAGCGAATCTCATGGCCGGCGTCCCGGTTGGCCTCTTCGAACGGCTGTTTCTCGTAGCGTTTGGTGTTAAAGAAGGCGATGCGCATGACTGCTTCCTATCTTAGCCGTCGCTCCTGAACCAAACGCTGCAACGAGATCAACCCCGCCTCCGGCGCTTTGCCTTTCGCCGCGATCTCCGCCACCCGCTCCGCAATCATTTTCGCCGCCGACTGGCCATCCGGTGCCTCGTACTCTGCCGAAACTCCGTGCTCCAACAGAAACAGCGCCGGCTCCCAACTCTCCGTAAAGATTGCCGTCATCAGCGCGTTCCACTGCGGCCGGTCGGTGCGTGAACTAAGCACTTGGAGATCGGCTCCGTGCTGCGCCAGCAGTTGCAGTTTCTCGCGCCCCCGAAAAACATGGGGCAGATGCACAAACGGCTCCCCAAAACGATCTTTAGAGTTGGGATCTACGCCAGCCTGCAGTACGGCTTCGAGCAAAGCGACCGCTCCTGGCGAGTTACCGTCAAAGATCGTGTTCACAAATTCGGCCTTCGGAAGCGGAGCGCCCTTGGCCAACAAAATCGACACCCCTTTCGCCGAGGCGTCGCCGCTATAGTCTTCGAGCACGCGGGTCACAGCATGTTCGAGCAGGGGTCCTCCCGTAGGCATCTGTGGCGGCCCAGCTCACTGCCCGGCTCTGCTGTAACAAGGTCTCCACGGCCGCGTACTCTTTGTCGTCTATCGCCTTTGCAATTTTGGTGAGCTGCGCATCCGGAAAGCGCCCTGCCTGGTCGCGATTCCAGCGGTTCATTCGCTCGCTTGTCCAATTCGAGACCCAAAGTCCTCCGCCCACCAGGAATGGGATGGAAACGATCAGCAAGGCGGCGTACTTCAATTCCCGTGAACTGGACATCTGTGCCCAAAGCAGCAGAGCGCCGGCCAAAAGCACGATCGGGAGCAAGACCATGCCGAACCCGGTAGCCATTCCCTTCCCCGCCGGGTCGTTTCCGGCGTTCTTTGCAAAGAAGAACGAGCCCACCAAGACGGCTTCCAGCGCGAAAAGAACCCAACCAATGACAAATGCGGTTTTCATAGCGTCACCCCGTAGGGCGAAAGACGAAGCAGAAATCAATCACCCTTGCCGAATCCCCCGCAACCGCGCTATCCTATTTCTTTCGGGGCGTGGCTCAGCCTGGTAGAGCGCCTGGTTCGGGACCAGGAGGCCGGAGGTTCGAATCCTCTCGCCCCGACCATTTACTCCGCTGCAATCTTTCCGACGGCCGAGAGCTGCTTGCTTTCGGCCGTTTCGCGTTCACTACGAGAAATCGCCATGGTCTGCGAAGTACGCCGGAACAAGTTCAAACTCAGCTCAGGACTCTCACGGGCTTGTCCTCCTTCAAGCCGAGAATGCGTTTGGCCGAACTTGCCCTTGCTGATTACCGCGATCGCCGCTATCACGCCTGCGTTCCGGTCGTTCTCGCACTACTCGACGGTATGGTGAACGACCTTGAGCAGCACGGCTTCTTCAGTCAGGCCGTAAACCTATCCGCGTGGGATTCGTTCGCTGCCTGCTCTAGCGGGCTCGATCAACTCAAGTCAGTCCTGTTCAGGCCACGAAAGAAGACTACGGAAAAGTCTATTGATCTACCCTATCGCAATGGCATTCTTCACGGGATGGACCTCGGGTATGACAATCGGATGGTCGCCGCCAAATCCTGGCCGGCCCTGTTTGCGACCGCCGATTGGGCTCGACGTATCGAGCAGGGCAAGAAGGAAGCCCCGCAGCCAACACCGGAAGCTAGTTGGCGAGAGATGCTAGAGTTGCTGAAAGGCAACGCCGACGCGAATGCATCTCTCGAGGCTTGGCGTCCGCGCAACGCCGAGGAATTCTGTGCTGCCGATCATGCCGTGGGTTCACCCGAAGCCGCATTGGATGAGTTCCTGAGGGCCTGGCAGCAAAAGAGCTACGGCGTGATGGCCAAGCGCACGCACGCTTTCAGCGACCTGAGTATCAATGCCCGGGCGGGAGAGCTTCGCGGTTACTATCAGAGCGTGGTTCTTTCTGATTTCACCCTTGAGGAAGTTGCGGACACGACTCCGTGCATGGCAGAAATTGTCGTACTTGGAAGCGGCACCCAGCGCGGCAATCCCTTTTCTGGGAGGGGCCGATTCAAGCTCGCCTACCTCGGCGATGATGGCATGCCGATTGTTCACGGACTCCCAGGAGGTACATGGTTTGTCAACAGCTGGAATCCTTGGCATGAGCACCGCTATGAGGCCGTCGAAACTGCAACGCAGTGACTTCGCCAAGTTGCTGGCAAAGCGCGGCTCCACGAACTGTGCAAACTCGTTGTCGATGAATTCACGCAATGCTGGCACGGGTTTCTTCTCCCAAGTGCCGACTTCTGCTTTCGCCATTCCGGCCTCCTGCGTGGCTTCAATCTGCCAGCCGACGAGCTTGTTCGTCCGCGTGGTGCTCACGAGAACTCCATCGTTCACGAGTACTTGAAATATTTCTTCGGCGAACAAGTCACTTCATAGCCATCACTTGCCGCGACTATCGCGCCGCCCCCGGCCGGATTGCTAATCCCCGCCCGCCATCGTGGAATCGGCTCCCTCCTCACATTCAGAGAGCCAACGAATCCAAAAGTGGAGTCACCTTCCATGAGCAAAATCCTGACCGAAGAACAAAAGCAGCGCCGCGCCGAAACCGCCCGCCGCAACGGCGGCAAAAGCCAAGGACCCGTCACGGTCGCCGGCAAATACCGCAGCTCCATGAATGCCATCACCATCGGCAAATTCGTCGACGTCCACGACGAGGAATTGCCCGCCTTCGTCGCCATTCTCTCCATCGAAGATCGCAAAGCGTATGTCAGACTTCATCAGGCCAACCTGCGAAAATTCCGCCCGGATTCCGAACAGGAACTCGGCATCGTCCGGCATCTCACCGCCGAGCAGTTCCAATACGAACGCTACAGCAATCTCGAAACGCTAGCCTTCCAGGCCGAACACGACAATGTGCTCCGCGAGTTCTCCGAAATGCCGCCGGATCACCGAAGCTTCCAGGCCTTCCAGCGTTCGGTGAACAACGACCAGGCTTTCCGGATCCTCGAACGGAAGAAAAAGGCGCACCTCGCCGCATACGAAAAATTCCTGCGGATCCTCGAGCGGCTTCGCAAGTCTTTCCCCATGATCCCGCCGGAACCGATCGACATCACGTCCGATACCGATGTGCTCATCGAGCCGGACCCGCCGCAGTATGTCGTCGACGAAATGCTCAAACTCGCCGACCAGGCCAAAAAGGAACCTAACTTTCTCTTGCCCAGGTTCGTCGTCGAACTCCTTTACGATGAACCACTTCTGCGGAAATGCGCACCCCATTACGACGTCATGGAATTACGAAAACGATATCCGAAGCCGTCGCCCAAACTAGTCGCTTGACTCCACTGAAAATTGAAATGACCGCTTGCGCTCGAAAGCAAAAAGGGATAGAGTCTCGAACCATGCTCAGAGGTTTGTTTCCGCGATTTGCCCAGTTGGGCCTTTTGACCCTTGCTCTCGCCATACTTAGCTTCGCCCAAAGCGAACGCGGCCTGATTGCCGGTACTGTTACCGACCAATCCGGCGCCGCCGTTCCTTCCGCCGAAGTCGTCGTCGTCAACCGTGACACCAATGCAACCTTCAAAGTCACTGCTTCCTCCAGCGGAGAGTTTTCCGCACCGAACTTAATCCCCGGCGCGTACCGCGTCACCGTAGTCGCCACGGGCTTCAAGCGCTACATCCAGCAAAACGTCATCGTCGCAGCCTCCTCGTCAGTCCGCCTGGAACTGCAGCTCCAAATCGGCCAGGTCTCCGAACAAATTGAGGTCATCGGCAATGCGGCCGCGGTTCAAACCGACACCGCCAAGGTCACCACCCAAGTCCAGAACAAACTCGTCGACGAACTTCCCCTCGTCGTCGGCGGCGCCATGCGCAGCCCCTTTAACCTCGTCGCTGTCGCGGCCGAAGCCCGCGGCGACGGCCAACGCCTCTCGCTCGGCGGCGGCCAGGCGGCCGCCTGGGACGCCACCCTCGACGGCCACTCCGTCGGCACCAACCGGTCCGGCGACACCGCCGAAGCCGCGCTGAATACCCCGTCCGTCGAAGGCCTCACCGAATTCTCCGTCGATACCAACGGCTTCAAGGCCGAATACGGCCAGGCCGGTGGCGGCGTCATGACCTTCGCTTCCAAGTCCGGCACCAACGACATCCACGGCACCGTCTATAACTTCCTCCGCAACGACGCCATGGACGCCCGCGGCTTCTTCGCCGCCCGCCGCTCCGTCTACCGCCAAAACGATTTCGGCGGCACCTTCTCCGGCCCAGTCCGCATCCCCAAGCTGTACGACGGCCGCAACAAGACCTTCTTCTTTGTTGCCTACGAAGGCTTCCGCAATCGCGTCGGCGCCAATGACGCCATCCTCTCCGTCCCCACTCCCGAGATGTACCGAGGCGACTTCTCCCGATGGGTCGACCAGTCCAACCGCGTCATTCCCATCTACGATCCAGCCACCACCCGGCCCAACCCCAACGGCCCCGGCAACATCCGAGACGCCTTCCCCAATAACCAGATCCCCACCAACCTCTTCGCCCGTACCTCCTCCGCCATCGCCGGCTTCGGCTCCGGCGTCGCCCCCAACCGCGGCTTCGCCCCCGGCACCAGCGGCTACGTCCGTCAGAATTACCTCGTCTCTGGCGGCACTGAAATCACCCCCACTGACAAGTGGTCAGTCAAAGGCGATCAGCTCTTCGGCTCCAACCACCGCGTCAGCTTCCTCTGGAACACCACCGAGTTCCGCCGCAAGCCCGGCCCCTCCGGCGCCCCCGGTCTCCCCGAGCCCCTGTGGAGCGGACAACTCCAGGCCTGGGACACCGAAGCCTACCGCCTCACCTACGACTGGACCATCAACTCCCGCATGATCAACCACTTGTCGTTCGCCAAGAACACCTTCACCAAGAACAGCTTCTCGGCCAACGTCGACAAGAACTGGAAAGACAAGGTCTGCATCGCCAACGTCGTCGACTGTAACCAGAACTTCCCCACCATCAACTTCACTGAATTCTCCACCTGGGGCAGCGCCTCCTATAACGGTACCAATCAACCCGGCTGGGGCTTGAAAAACGACCTCAGCTACATCCGCGGCTCCCATACCTTCAAGTTCGGCTTCGCCTACCAGAATCAAAACGCCGACGGCTTCGGCCAGCAAGACATCGCCGGTCGCGCCGACTTCAACTTCCTCGGCACCTCCATCCCCGGCGCCACGGCCTTCCCGGCCAGCGGCGGCAGTTCCTTCGCCTCCTTCCTTCTCGGAGATGCCCACCTCGGCCGCACGGAAACCATTCGCAACGTCACCCAGCGCTATCCGTACTATGGCTTTTACGCCCAGGATGACTTCCGCATCACCCGGAAGCTCACCGTCAACTACGGCCTCCGCTACGACCTCACCATGCCGCCCACCAACTTGAACGACGAGTACTCGGACTTCAATCCCACCCGTCCCAACCCCGCCGCCAACGGCTACCTCGGTGCCCTCTGGTTTGCCGGCTTCGGACCCGGCCGCGAGAACACCCGCAGCCTCGTCCCCGGCTGGTACGGTGGCATCGGCCCCCGCATCGGCCTCGCCTACAGCCTCGATCAGAAGACCACCATCCGTTCCGGCTATGGCCGCTCGTTTTCCCGCGTCACCGCCGTGCAGGGCTCCGGCCACTTCGCTGGCTTCATCGGCCAGTACCAGTTCGAGAACAACTCCCAAGGCCTTCAGCCGACCTTCCGCATCGACCAGGGCCTCCCGCCGTACGTCCTGCCGCCCTCGCTCGATCCGTCCTTCTCCAATGGCTTGAACGTCGACTACTGGCAGGGCCAGGAAGCCACCCGCGCTCCCGAGAACTCCTTCTGGACCTTCACCATGCAGCGTCAAGTCTCGCCCAGCCTCGTTGTTGAAATCGGCTACAACGGCAGCGCTGGCTCCCACCTGCAGTCCGGCTTGCTCGTCATGAATCAGGTGCCAACGCAGACCTACAACGATCTCGTCACCCGATTCGGCGGTGCCCAGGCCAATAGCATCCTGCGAGCCGATATCAACTCCCCGCTCGCTGCCAGCGCCGGTATCGGACTTCCCTATCCGTCCTTCGCCACCCAACGCCTCCGCACCGTTGCTCAGGCCCTCCGGCCCTACCCCCAGTATCAGGGCATTATCACCGGCGTCCAGAACGGCGACAAGTCAGGGCACTCCAGCTATCACGCCTTCATTTTCAAGGCCGATCGCCGTATGTCCGGCGGCCTCACCTTCAACTGGAACTACGTCTTCTCCAAGCTCCTGACCGACTCCGACTCCTATTTTGCCAACACCGGCGCCGCTCAGGATCACTACAACCGCCGCCTCGAGAAATCCATCGGCCAGTTTGATCAGACCCACGCCCTCAAGTTCTCTACTATCTATGAACTTCCCTTCGGCAAGGGCCGCAAGTGGGCTACCGGCGGGCTCCTGAATCAGGTGGTCGGCGGTTGGCGCCTCGCCGCAATCCAATCCTATTCCAGCGGCCTGCCCGTTGCTCTCCAACGCAACAATCCGCTGCCCATCTTCAACGGTGTCACCCGTCCGGTCGTCGACAGCTATGAGAATTGGCGAGCTCCCATCGCCGGCGACTCCTTTGACCCCAACGTCGACCGCTTCCTGAAGCCGGCCAACCAGTTCCCGGCCCAGCCCGTCGCAGCCTTCGGCAACGCCACCCGCTTCAACCCCAAGGTGCGCGGCTTCTGGAACCAGTCGGAAAACGTCAGCCTCGCCAAGACCTTCAACGTCGGCGAACGCCTCCGCATCGACCTCCGCGGCGAAGCCTTCAACATCTTCAACCGCACCATCTTCGGCACCGGCAGCACCAATATCAACGCCGGCACTTTCGGCGTCGTAGCCAACCAGGCGAACGATCCCCGGCAGATGCAGGTCGGTCTGAAGATCTACTGGTAACCCTTAACGCAACGGCTGCACGATAATCTCGGGCAAACGGCAAGCCTGCTTCGCCACCTCGGCGGAGCAGGCTCTTGCTTTTAGGTCCTTCGTCAAACACACCCGAACCTCCTGCAAAAACCGCCCGCTGCACCCCACCGTCACCGCCTCGGCCGGCAATCCCGGATTCGCGGCCAGAAACTCTCTCTGAATCACCGCCGGGGCCACGGTCCGCGCCCGCTTCGGGCTCTGCAGCGCCGCCGGGATCTTCACGTTCCGGAACGCCCGCCGCGCCCGGTCAAAGTACCGCGCCGCGTTGTCCCCGGAACACACCCCATGCTTCCGCCACTCATGCCGGATCAGCCCCGTGCTCGGCATAATATCGAGCACCCCATCAATCACCGGCTTGGAAAGCTGCTCTCCGGTCTCACAGAACTGCGGCCAACTCCTCTCGTACTGCGGCCACAAGCCATGCAGGATGAAATCGTACTGCCGCGTCCCGCCACACTGCATCCGGTCCCGTTCCCCAGTCGGCGTCGAGCAATGCTGCGGCGACCACGAAAGGCTCAACATGTAGTAGTCGAACTTCCCCGCCTCACCGTGAGGCATATCCCGCCGCTGTCCCCAAACCAGTCCTAAGCCGGCAATCAATACCAGAGCCAATCGCATCGTCCTACCAACTTACAATAGGCCTGTGGACGAAGCCGCTCTCATAGCCCGCATCGAAAAGAGTCTCGCCCGGCGCGGCCTAACCACCGGGAACGGCATCCTCACCGGCATCGGCGACGACTGCGCCATCTTCCGGCCTCGCTCCGGCGACGACCTGGTTTTCACCACTGACCAGATGCACCAAGACCGCCACTTCACCGCGGCCACCCCGCCGCGCCAAGTCGGCCACACGGCGCTCGCCCGCTCTCTCTCGGACATCGCGGCCATGGGCGGTCGCCCCCTGTTCGCCATCGTCGCTCTCGCCTCGGACGATCCCGCCTGGATCGACCAGTTCTACGCCGGCCTCCTCGCCCTCGCAGAGAAGCACCACGTCATCCTCGCCGGCGGCGATCTCGCTTCGACCTCCACGCCCTCCTGCGATGTCATGGTCTGCGGCGCCGTCCCGCGTGGCAAGGCGCTACTCCGTTCGAAGGCGCGGCCGGGCGATACCATTTACGTCTCCGGCCCCCTCGGCGCCGCTGCACTCGCTCTCGGACAAGGCCGCCCCCGGCTCCCCATGCCGCAATTGGCGCTGGCGCAATCGCTGTACGCGCAAGGCGTCCGCTGCGCCATGGACCTCTCGGATGGGCTCTCGATAGACCTTCGCCGCCTCTGCGTTGCCAGCAGCGTCTCGGCTCATCTCGCCGCCGTCCCCCGCGCCCGCGGCGCCAGTCTCCATCAGGCCCTGCACGGCGGCGAGGACTACGCCCTGCTCTTCACCTCCCGCAGGCCTATTCCGAGGGCCGTCGCGATCGGCCGTATCGCCAAGTCCGATCCTGGCCAAGTCTTCTTTGAGGACAAGCCGCTACCCCCGTTAGGTTGGGACCACTACCTTGAACCCCATACTTGATCTGATTGAAGCCTTCCGCCGCTCGCAGGTGCTCTTTGCCGCCGTCCACCTCGGCGTCTTCGACCTCCTCTCGACCGGCCACACCGCCCCGGCCATCGCCAACCGCCTCGCAGCCGACCTGCGCGCCACTGAACTCCTGCTCGACACCTGCGTCAATCTTGGCCTGCTAACCAAGGTGGACGGTCGCTATCGCAACACGCCGGACGCCGAGCGCTACTGCACCCGGTCGAGTCCCGAGACCCTCGCCGGCTACATGCTTTACTCCCGCGATGTCCTCTGGCATCTCTGGGCCAACCTCCCGGACGCCATCCGCGAAGGCTCCCACCGCTGGCCGCAAACGTTTCAACTCGATTCCGGCGCCGATATCTTCCGCCACTTCTTCCGCACCCCCGAGGCGCTGAAGACCTTCCAGCAGGGGATGCATGGATTCGGCCTGCTGTCCTCGCCGAAGGTCGTCGCGGCCTTTGACCTCAGCGGCTTTCATCACCTCTGCGACCTCGGCGGAGGCACCGGACACCTTGCCGCCGCCGCCCGCGCCCACTGGCCCAATTTCTCGGCCAGCGTCTTCGACCTGCCCGCCGTCATCGAGGCCTATCCCGTCCCCGGCGTCCAAGGTATCGCCGGAGACTTCTTCACCGATCCGCTGCCGCCCGCCGATCTCTACGCCCTCGGCCGCATCGTCCACGACTGGTCCACGCCAAAGGTGGAGACCCTGTTGACGAAGATCTACGCCGCCTTGCCCGCCGGCGGTGCCCTGCTTATCGCCGAGACGCTGCTCGACGACGACCACACCGGGCCCCGTCACGCCCTATTCCAATCGCTGAATATGCTCACATGCACCGAAGGCCGCGAGCGCTCGGTGCCGGAGTACGAAGCCCTGCTCGGAGCCATCGGCTTTCAACGGGTCGAAGCCCGCCGCACCGGAGCCCCTCTTGATGCGATCCTTGCTCGCAAGTAGCCTTCTCGCCCTGCCCCTGCTCGCGCAATCCAATTTGTTCAATCGCGCCGCCACCCTGCCGCCCGAACTCTACGGCGACGTTGTCCTCCGCCTCGCCGAAGCCGGCAAGCTCGAATTCGATCCCGGGCGTTATCCACGAGGCGGGGAGCTATCAACTTGACCGCCTCTCTAGCCAAGCTGTTCCGCGAGATCGACCTACGCCTCCGCCCCAGACCTGTGACGACCTCTTCGTCTACTATTACGAGAACCTCTTGCGCTTCCTCACCTATGCCCCGGACGCTTACGGAAGCGCTCGCCCCGCGCAGACGATAAACTGACGGTTTCATGTCTATCGAAAAAATCAACTTCCGCGGCTGGCCCAACTCCTATAAGCTTTCGAACGGCATCGTCGACCTCGTCCTCACCTCCGACGTCGGCCCGCGCGTCATTCACTATGGCTTCACCGGCGGCCCCAATTTCTTTAAGGAATTCGACGAAATGATGGGCGGCTCCGGCGAGCCGCAATGGATGATCCGCGGCGGTCACCGCCTCTGGAAAGGCCCCGAAGATCGACACGCCACCTACGCCCTCGACAACGGTCCTATCGAAGTCGTCACCGGTGAGTTCTCCCTGCGCGCCAAGCAGCCCGTCGAGTCCGAGACCGGCCTCCGCAAGACCATCCGCCTCACCCTCGATCCGGAGACCTCGCAGGTTGAAGTCCTCCATACCATCGAGAACACCAACCTGCTGCCCGTCGAACTCGCGGCGTGGACGCCGACCGTCATGGCGCAGGGTGGCGTCGGCATCACCGGCTGGCCCCCGCGCGGCACCCACCCCGAAATGCTCGAGCCCACCAACCCCATCATCATGTGGGCCTTCACTGACCTCTCCGATCCCCGCTGGAAGTTCACCAAGAAATACCTGACGCTCCGGCAGGACCCCGCCAATCCAGTCCCCCAGAAGCTTGGCCACTTTAACAATCACACCTGGGGCGCCTACAGCCTCCACGGCGGCCTATTCCTTAAGCAGTACTTCCCCGACGGCTACGCCGAAGAGCATCCCGAGTTCGGGGCTTCCTTCGAGATCTTCACGAACGGTAACTTCCTGGAACTCGAAACCATGGGCCCGCTGACGCAGCTCCGCCCCGGTGATATGCTGACGCACACCGAACTCTGGAGCCTCCATCCCGATGTCGCGCTCTCCGCGTTCACCGACGATGAACTCGACGCCACGGTCCTCCCATTACTCGCATGATCACCCGCCGTAGCCTGCTCGCCGCCCCCGCGCTGCTCAGCGCCCAATCGAAGCAGCCCGACATCGTTGTCGTCCTCACCGACGACTTGGGCTACGGCGACCTCTCCTGCTTCGGCCACCCGAATATCAAGACGCCGAACCTGGATAAGTTTGCTGCCCAAGGCATCCGCTTCACGGACTGCTACGCCGCGGCGCCAGTCTGCTCACCCTCCCGCTGTGGACTCCTCACCGGCCGCACGCCCACGCGCCTCGGCGTCTACGACTGGATCCCTGAGAAGTCGCCCATGCATTTGCAGCGCAGTGAACAGACCTTCGCGAAGCTGCTCCAACAGACCGGCTACGCCACCGCCCACATCGGCAAGTGGCACTGCAACGGCTTGTTCAACAACCCCGCCCAGCCGCAACCAAACGACCACGGCTTCGACCATTGGGTGGCGACGCAGAACAACTCGCTGCCCTCGCACAGAGACCCCATCAACTTCGTGCGAAACGGTCAGCCCGTTGGCCCGCTCACCGGGTTCTCGAGTCAGATCGTCGCCGATGAGTCCATCGCCTGGCTTAAGACGGTCCCGGCCGCGAAGCCCATCTGCCTGTTCGCCTGTTTCCATTCCCCGCACGAGAAGGTGGCAACCTCGGACGCCTTCACGGCGCAATACGGCCAAGCCTCGCCCCGGGAGCGGGCCGAGTACTTCGGCAACGTCGCCGAGATGGATCATCACTTCGGCCGCTTAATGGAGGCGCTCGAAGCGCAGGGCCGGGGCGATGCTCTCGTCTTCTTCACTTCCGACAACGGACCCGAGACGCTGCTGCGGTATCCCGCGGCGAACCGCTCCTATGGCACGCCGGGTCCGTTCCGCGGCATGAAGCTCTCGCTCTATGAAGGCGGCATCCGCGTACCTGGAATCTTCCGCTGGCCCGGCCACGCGAAGGCCGGGGTGACCTCTGCCGAACCCGTCTCGGGCGTCGATATTCTGCCAACCCTGATGGAGGCGGCCCGGGGGCCGAAGCCGTCCAATCGACTGGATGGAGCGAGCATCCTGCCGGTGCTGAAGGGCAAGTCTGTCCGGCGGTCGGTGCCGCTGCACTGGCACTATGTCAACGCGATGCACGAGCCGAAGGCCGCGCTCCGCGACGGCCCCTGGAAGCTCGTCGGCCTGTGGCCGGAAGCGGCACCGAAGCTGCCGGTCGCCGGCTTCCGGCCGGAGTTTCTAGATGTCGCTCGGCAGCAGACCCTGAGCCGCTTCGCCCTCTATCATCTGCCCACCGATATCGCCGAACAGAAGGACATCTCGGTGCAGTCGCCGAAGCAGTTCGCAAAGCTTCGGGATCGCCTGACCACGCTGCACCGCGAGGTACTGGCCGTATGACCCGCCGAGGCTTTTTGGCCGCGCTGGCTGCTCCGGCGCCGAAGCGGAACGTGCTCTTCCTCGGGGCGGATGACCTGAATACCTGCCTGAGTTGCTACGGGCATCCTGTCGTAAAAACGCCGAACATCGACCGTATAGCCAAAACCGGTGTCCGGTTCGACCGGGCCTATTCGCAGTTCCCGTTCTGCAGCCCGTCGCGGACGTCGATGATGACAGGCCTGGCGCCGGATACGACCGGCGTCTACGATCTGGTGAAGCATTTCCGGACGTCGGCGCCGGACACGGTTACGCTCCCGCAACTCTTCCGCAACAACGGATACTGGACCGGCCGCGTCGGCAAGATCTACCACTACGGGGTTCCACGAGACATCGGCACCGCCGGCCTGGACGACGCGCCTTCCTGGGATTACACCTTCAATCCCATCGGAGTCGACAAGACAAAGGAGGAGCCGCTGCTCGTTAACCATACACCGCAGCGGACCAACATCGGCAGCGCGATCACGCTCCACTCCTCCAGCCATCCGGACGAGGAGCATACCGATGGCATCGCGGCGGCCCACGCCGTTTCGTTGCTCGAAAAGAATAGGAACAAGCCGTTCTTCCTCGCCGTTGGTTTCTACCGGCCCCATGTGCCCTGGATCGCTCCCAGGAAGTACTTCGACCTCTTCCCGCTCGACCAGATCGAACCGGTCTCGTTCGAGGAGGACGAGATGAAGATCGCGCCGCCGTGGGCTTACTTCACCAAGCCAGGCAACTGGGGCATGACACTGCAACAGCGCAAGGAGGCCGTGCAGGCCTACTATGCCTCCATTGCGTTTCTCGATGTCCAGGTGGGCAAGCTGCTGGACGCGCTGGACCGGTTGCAGCTCACCGCCTCGACGACGGTAGTCTTCTGGTCGGACCACGGCTACCATCTCGGCGAGCACGGGCAATGGATGAAGCAGGCGCTGTTCGAGCCGGCCACGCGGATCCCACTGCTGTTCTCGGGCGCCGGAGTCAGCGCTCGAAACAAGGTCTGCCATGGACCTGTCGAGATGCTCGACATCTTTCCGACGCTGGCGGACGTCTGTGGATTGCCGGCCCCAGCGAAGCTGCACGGCCGCAGTCTGAAGGCGCTGCTGGCACGGCCCGAACGCGGCTCCGCGCACCCGGCGGTGAGCCAGGTGCAAAGAGGCAAGGTGATGGGATACTCCATTCGCACCGAACGGTATCGCTACACGATGTGGAACGACGGCGCCGAGGGCGAAGAGTTCTACGACTATCAGACGGATCCGCGTGAGTTCAAGAACCTAGCCGCGACGGCTCCGCAGAAAGCGGCGCTGCGGAAACAGCTAAAAGCCATTGTTCAGGCGCGGGGCGCGTAGTAGCCCTTGCGGGCGCGGACGATGAGATCCTTTCGGGTCGTCACCTTGACGTCCACCCGGTGGAACAAACCATCGGCCTTGAGCGGCTCCGGACGGTAAAGCACATTGTACTGGTGGCGGAGCTCATTGGAGATGTTCTCAAACGACTGCGAGAGCTCACGGGCCTGGAAGGGGAAGAAGGCCATGCCGCCGGTTTCCGAGGCGAAGTAGCGGAGCACCTTGTCGCCGTCCTTTTCCACCTTGCTGTTGTTGGTCGAAATTGTGTACACGACCACGTCGGCCTTCTGCGCCATCTCGAGCGCCTGATCGCGCGTGTAGCGGCTGGCGTTGTCGTCGCCGTCACCGAGCACCACCATCGCGCGGCGGAACCTGTGGCGAGGCTGGTCCTGCATCAGCTTGTCGCGGCATGCGAAATAGACGGCTTCATACAGCGCGGTGCCGCCGCCAGGGCGCAGGCTGCGGATGGCCTTGGCGAGCAGTTCGGTGTTGCCCGTCAGGTCGGCGACGAGTTCGGCGCCGGAGTCGTAGCTGACGATGACGGCCTTGTCTTCCGGGCGGACCACGGAATTCACGAAATCCACGGCGGCTTCCTGCTGGAACTTGAAGCGGTCACGGACGCTGTTGGAGGAGTCGACCAGGATGCCCAGGCGGAGGGGCAGGTCCGATTCAGCCACGAACTCGAGGATCTGCTGCTCCTTCTTCTCTTCGCGGATCTCGAAGTCGTCCTTGGTGAGGTTGGTGACGAAACGCCCTTTCTTGTCCGTGACGGTGAACAGCATGTTCACGCGGGCGACGTCGAGCACAATCCGGGTCTGCTCGTCGGTCGCTTGTTGCGCCGCCGCCGGAATAGCCGCCAGGGAACTGAGGAAAGTGCGTCGATTCATAAACTGCCTGACTCGATTATATCTTCGAGCTCCGGTGGTAAAGGCGCTTCCACTGTAACGCGACCGCCCGTGCCGGGGCTCCGGAAGCCGAGACGGGCGGCGTGGAGGAAGAAACGGTCCGTCAGCAGATCCGTGGCCCGGGCTCCGTAGAGGCGGTCGCCGAGAATGGGGAGTCCGAGAGAAGAGAGGTGAACCCGGATCTGATGGGTGCGGCCGGTGCCGATTTTGACCTCGACAAGGGCGTGCTTGGAGAACCGCCGGAGCACCTTCCAATCGGTCAGGGCGTGGCGGCCCGTTTCGAGGCGGCAGGTCATTTTAGTGCGATGGACGGGGTCCCGGGTGATGGGCTTTTCGATGCGGCCGCTGTCGGTCTTGGGCAGACCCTGGACGACCGCGAGATAAATCTTGTCGACCTCCCGGGTGGCGAACTGCTCGCTGAGAGAGCGATGGGCGGCGTCGGTACGCGCGACGACGAGGACGCCGCTGGTCTCCTTGTCAAGGCGATGGACAATGCCCGGGCGCTCGTCGCCGCCGGCCGTGGAGAGCTGGCCGAAGTGATGGAGCAAGGCGTTGACGAGGGTGCCGGTATGCTGCCCGGCGCCGGCATGAACGACCACGCCGGCGGCCTTATTGACTACGACGACATCGTCGTCCTGATACAGGACGGCAAGGGGCAGGTCTTCGGCCGCGGCGCGGAGCGGGGGGCGCTCCATGGGCTCGACGGCGACGCGCTCGCCGCCCTTCAGCACGAGAGAGGCTTTGGAGGCGGCGCCATCCACCTGGACCCGGCCGGCCTTGACCCATTCCTGTAACCGGGACCGGCTGAACTCCGGTAACTTACCTTGCAGATAGTGATCGAGGCGCTGGCCCTTTCCCGAATCTTCGACATGAAACTCCACCTGTCCAGTATCCTGTGTAAGTGATCCGCAGCGCGATAGTTCCTGTAGCCGGCCACGGCACCCGACTCCTGCCGGCGACGAAGTCTCAGCCCAAGGAGATGCTTCCCGTAGCCCGAAAACCCATCGTCCAATATGTGGCCGAGGAACTCGTAGCCAACGGAATTGAGAATATCTGCTTCGTGACGGGCCGAAGCAAGACCTCCATCGAGAACCATTTCGACTCCGACCCGGAGTTGACCAGGGTGCTGACCGAGGGCAAGAAGCAGGACCTTCTCGACGAGTTGAAGTTCGAGGACCTGGCGGCGAAGTTCTATTACACGCGGCAACGCGTGCAGAGAGGGCTGGGCGACGCGATCCTGTGCGGCGAGAACTTCGCGGGCGAGTCGCCGTTTCTAGTGGCGTTGGGTGATTCGATTCTGGGCCTGAACGCGCAGTCGCGCAGCGTGGCCCGGATGTCGGAGTTGTTCGCGGAGTTGCGGGCGACCTGCATCATCGCCGTCGAAGAGGTGCCGGCTAACGAAGTGCATCACTACGGGATTATTGATCCCGGCGAAGGGGAAGCGGACTGGACGCGCATCCGCAACATTGTCGAAAAGCCGTCCGTGGATTCGGCTCCCAGCCGTTGGGCCGTGGCGGGGCGCTATGCGTTCTCGCCAATCATTTTCGACATGATCCGAAGGGTGCATCCGGACAAGCGCGGTGAGATTCAATTGACGAGCGCAATTCAGCACCTGTGTGAAGAGGGCAAGCGGGTGGTGGCGCTGAAACTGCCGCCGCAGGACAAGCGCTACGACATCGGCAACTTCCCGAGCTACTTTGAGACCTTTGTCGAGTTTGCGCTCGCCGATCCGCTCTACGGCGCGGAGTTCCGCGTGACTCTTGAAAAGCTGCTCAACAAGAAATGACCAGCGCGCGCGTCCTGTTTCCGCTGCTGTTCGCAGCGGTTCTGGCCGTGCGACTCGGGCACCACTCTCTCGTCTGGGTGGAGGAAGGGTATCCGGCGGCGGCGGCGTTGGCGATCCAGCAAGGCGCATGGCTCTACCGGGATCTATGGTTTGACAAGCCGCCTGGGTCCGCGTTCCTTTACCTGCTTTGGGGGGCGCAAACGGGATGGGTGCTGCGGCTAGCCGGAGCGCTATACATTACCCTCGCGAGCTATTCGGCGTACCGGTTTGCGCGATCAGAATGGGGCAGGCGGGAAGGGGCGATTGCGGCGGGTTTGCTGGCCTTCTTTCTGACGTTCACGGTGCCGAGCGCGGCGCTGGTGCTGGGCCCGGACATGCTGCTGATTGTGCCGCACCTGATGGCGGTTCACTATGCTTGGCGGGGGCGGCCTTGGCTCAGCGGCTTATGGTGCGGGGCGGGGCTGCTGGTGAACACCAAGGCGATGTTTGTGGCCGCGGTGTGCGGTTTTTGGCTGTACCGTTCCCTGCCAGCCTTTGGCGTAGCGATGCTGGGGCCGCAACTGGTGCTGCTGCCGGTGGGTAGCGAGTACTGGCAGCAGGTGTGGGCTTGGGGCATGGCGTATTCGCGGGACACCTTCGTCGTGCAACCTTGGCGGGAGGCATTGGTGCGGACGGGAAACTGGTTGGGGTTTCAGGCGGCGGCGGTGTTGGCGGGGGGATGGTTTCTGCGGCAGGGGCCGGGGCGGCGGCGGTGGCTGCTGTGGTTGGCAATCTCGTTTGTGGCCGTGGCGGCGGGGCTGCGGTTCTTTCCGCGGTACTACTTCCATGTGCTGCCGGTGGTGGTGCTGCTCGGGAGCCGTGGCTTCGTTTTGCTGCCCCGGCGCTGGGCGTTGGGGGTGAGTTTGCTGCTGCTGATTCCGTTTGTTCGGTTCGGGCCGCGCTACTACTGGCACGAGGGTTGGGCGGACCTGGCGATGGAGCGGGACAGCCGGGAGGCGGCAGGTAGGCTGGTGGGTTGCCAGAGCCTGTTCGTGTGGGGATACCGGCCGGACATCTATGCGATGAGCGGGTGCCGGCCGGGGACGCCGTACCTGGATTCACAGCCGCTGACGGGCGTGATGGCGGACCGGCATCTGACTTCGGCGGATGCGACGGTGGCGGGGGACCGGAGCCGGTTAGTGCATTACCGGCCGCATTATGTGGTGGACGGGTTGGGGCTGTATAACCCAAAGCTCGCGCTGGCACAATACGCCGATTTGGCGACGTGGCTCGCGCAGTACGAAGAGATTGGCCGGACGCAGGGAACGATTATTTACCGCGTCCGTCCAACTGCCACTGAGTGAAGGGGGAGCGGGCGCCCTGGACGTTGACGTTGAGGACGTAGGGGACCTGGGAACGGAACGCCCGGTCGAGCGCGGGGCCGACCTGGCTGAGCTTGGTGATGTTCTCGCCGCCGCAGCCGAAGCCGCGGGCGACCTGATCGTAGCGGGTGCGGCGAAGTTCACAGGCTACCGTTGAGCCGAGGAGTTCGCCCTGGAGTTCGCGTTCGAGGCCCCAGCCGCCGTCGTTGCCGACGATGATGACGAGGGGGAGCTTGTAGCGGACGGCGGTATCGAGTTCGGCGAGATAGAAGCCGAAGGAGCCGTCGCCGGTGACCATTAGAACGGGCTGCTTGGGGCGGTGCATCTGGAGGGCGATGGCGTTGGGCAGAGCGGCGCCGATGGTGGCCATCGGGCCGAGGCGGAGCCAGCCGCCGGGGTGGTTGGCGGGAAGCATACAGCGGCCCCAGTGGACGAAGTCGCCGCCGTCCCAGGAGAGCACGGGGTCGACGGGAAGGGTGCGGCGGAGCTCCGCGAAGAACGACGCCGGGTGGAGCACCTTTTCAGCGGCGTGAGCGGCAGCGAGGGCGTCGAGTTCGGCGGGCCAAGTGGAGGGCGAGACCCAGGCGGGGGCGGTCCATTTGCCGAGCTTGGCGTTGAGAGCTTCGAGGACTTGGCGGACATCGGCGCAGAGGGCGACGGCGAGTTCGCGGTTGTTGCCGAGTTCGGGGCCGTGGATGTCCACTTGGGCAAATTTGGCGTCGGGAGAGAAGAGGCGGGCGCTTCCGAGGGCGAGGCGATAGTCGATGCGTTTGCCGAGGACGAGAACGACGTCAGCGGTTTGGAAGACTTCGACGCAGGCGCGGTTGAGCGCTGGGTCGGCGTAGCCGAGGCTGGGGGCGAGGCCGCGGGCCATGGTGACGTCGTAATAGGGGAGCTTCGAGCGTTCGAGGAGCTCGCGGAGGGGAAGGCCTGCATCGGCCCACCAGAGGCCGCTGCCGCCGATGACGACGGGGCGCTTGGCCGATTTGAGGAGGCGAAGGAGCGGGTCGACATCGGGGGTGCCGGAGAGGAGCGTGGCTTGCGGGGCCCGAAGCGGGGCCGGGGTAGCGGCGCGGAAGCAATCGACGGGGATGGTGAGGTGGGCGACGCCCATGCGGCCGGTGGACGCCTCGCTGTAGGCTTTGCCGAGGGCGAAGGGAATCTGGGCACCCGAGGTGACGGTGTGGGTCCACTTGGCGGCGGGGGCGGCCATGGCGGCTTGGTCGAGATCCTGGAAGACGACGCGATGGCGCATGAGTTGGGCGGGGGCGCCGCTAACAGCGATGAGGGGGGTGCCGTTGGAGTTGGCGGTGGCGAGGCCGGTGAGGGAGTTGGTATGGCCGGGGCCGCCGGTGACGAGGGAGAGGGCGGGGCGGCGGGTGCAGCGGGCCCAGGCATCGGCGGCGTGGACCACGGCCGCTTCGTGGCGCATGTGGATGACCTCGATGCCGGTATCGGCAGATTGAGAGAGGACCTCGTTCAGATGGTCGCCAATGAGGGTGAAGATGCGATCGATGCCCAGAGTTTTGAGCGACCCAAGGAAGGCCGCAGCGCCATTAGCTATGTCTGCCATACTGAAACTTTCTCATGTCTAACATCCTCGTAACAGGCGGTGCCGGCTATATTGGCTCGCACACCGTCTACCAGCTAGTACAGCGCGGTTATAGCGTAACGGTGCTTGACGACCTTTCGACCGGGTTTCGCGACGCGGTTCCGGAGCCTCGGCTGCACATTTGCTCGTTGTTTGACACTGAGCAAGTGACGCAGCTCCTGATGCGGCAGAATATTGATGCTGTGATCCATTTTGCGGCATTTATCGCCGTGGGCGAATCAACGAAGGAGCCGGAGAAGTATTTTAGGAACAACGTGGCCGGGAGCCTCTCGCTATTCAGTGCGATGGCGGCGGCGGGCGTGAAGAAACTGGTCTTTTCGTCGACGGCGGCGGTGTACGGCAATCCGGTGAGCACTCCGATTCCGGAGACGGCGGCGATTGCGCCGGTGAACCCGTACGGGGAGACCAAGGCGACGGTGGAGCGGGCGTTGGGATGGCTGGACCAATGCAGTGGACTGCGCAGCGTACGGCTGCGGTATTTCAATGCCTGTGGCGCAAATCCAGCGGCGGGGTTGAGCGAACGGCATGTGCCGGAGACGCACTTGATTCCGCTATTGCTGAAGGCCGTCGTGACGGGGCAACCGATGACGATCTTCGGGACCGACTATCCGACGGCGGACGGGACTTGCATCCGCGACTACATCCACGTGGACGACTTGGCGAAGGCACATATCGCCGCGATTGATCACCTGCTGGCTGGGGGGCCGAGCGATGTCTTCAATGTGGGGACAGGCCGTGGCTTCTCGGTGCGGGAGGTATTGGCGGCGGTGGAGGCGGTGACGGGGAAACCGGTGCCGCATGTGTTCGGCGACCGGCGGGAAGGCGACCCCGCGGAGTTGGTGGCGGACTCGTCGAAACTGCGGAGCCAGCTTGGCTGGAGCCCGGAGTATACGGACCTGGAACGAATTGTCGCTTCGGCGTGGCCCAGCGAACAACGCCGCTGGGCGTAGAATATTCGCATGCGCTTTCTGCTTACACTCTGTTTCGCCGCCTCTCTGGCGGCGCAGCCCTCCTATGACCTGTTGCTGAAAAACGGCACGGTCATCGACCCCAAGAACAACATCAACGCCCGCCGGGACGTGGCGATTGCCGGCGGCAAAATCGCCGCGGTGGAAGCGTCGATTGATCCGGCGCAAGCCAAGAAGGTAATCGACGTGGCTGGGCTTTATGTGTCACCCGGGTTTGTCGACCTGCACGTCCACGTATTCTATGGCGACAACGCCAGCTACAGCGACGGTGCTTTGAGCGTACTGCCGGATGCCCACTCGTTCCGCAGCGGCGTGACGACGGTGGTGGATGCGGGAACAGCGGGGGCGAAGAATTTCGAGCTCTTTAAGAAGCGGATCATCGACCGCTCGAAGACGCGGGTGTTGTCGTTCGTGAATATTGTGGGCGCCGGGATGGGCGGGTCGGTGGAGCAGAATCAGAACGATATGGACCCGAATCTGGTGATTGCACTGGCCAAGAAGTATCCGCAGATTGTGGTGGGCGTGAAGACGGCCCACTATGCCGGGCCGGAATGGACGGCGGTGGACAACGCTATAAAGGCGGGGACGGGCGCGAATATTCCGGTGATGGTGGATTTCGGGGCGTTCCGCTTGGACCGGCCGCACCAGGAGTTGATCACCAAGCGGATGCGTCCCGGCGACATGTACACCCACGCCTACCTGCCGGCAGTGCCGATGTTCGATGAGAATGGGAAAATCCGGCAGTATCTGCTGGATGGACGGAAGCGGGGCGTATTGTTTGATGCCGGTCACGGCGGAGGGAGCTTTGTGTTCCGTTACGCGGTGCCCGCGATTAAGCAAGGATTCATCCCGGATTCCATCTCGACGGACCTGCACACGTCGTCGATGCTTGGCGGCATGAAGGACATGACGAACGTGATGTCGAAATTCCTGAACATGGGCATGACGCTTGAGCAGGTGGTACGCGCTTCGACGTGGCATCCGGCGCGGCAGATTAAGCGGCCGGAATTAGGGAATTTGTCGGTGGGTTCTCCGGCCGACGTCGCCGTCTTCGCCGTGCAAAAGGGTAAGTTCGGATTCGTCGATGTTTATGGCGCGAAGATGGAAGGGACGCAAATGATTACCGCCGAAATGACCTTCCGCGACGGCAAAATGTATTGGGATTTAAATGGATTGGCGCGGCCGAGCTGGGATAAATTGCCGAAAGATTACGGCCCGCAGGCCGAATGGACGTGGGATGGCGTTATTTCTTCGGGTGTACGAGGACGCAAATAGATTGATACATTCAAGGCATGAAGAGTTTCTTCGTAATTTTTTTATGCCTTGTCTCGTCGGGCTTTGCTGCTCTTTCCAAAGAGCAAAAGATATTCGACTTTACCGTTCTGGCGCAGACGTTCGCGGCTAATTATGGGCCTTATCACTGGAAAGTGAAGGCCCTTAAATATGACCATTTGGATTTGAAACCTTGGTTGGCCAAGGTGGAAGCCACACGGAATGACATTTAATTTCTAGAAGTTCTGATTGACTCGATCAACCGGACACTGCAGCCGTTGTCTCGCTTTCCGGCTCAGGTGGGAGATGAGCTGGTTTCGTTCGATGGCCAGCCGGTGGGTGCGGTGATCGACCAGTTGGCGAAGTATCAGACCGTCGGAAATCCGAGGGCGACGCGGAGGCTGGCGGCGAATATCCTGACGATCCGGCCGCAGTCGCTGACTCCGAGTGCGGCATCCGTGGGCGATACCGTGGAAGTGGAAGTGCGGCGAACTGGAGACGTACACGCTGCCGTGGACGAAGACGGGGATTGCGTTCACAGATCTGGGCACGGCGCCGGTGGCTCGCGACGCTTCGAAGCCGGGACCGCGGGCTTTGGTGATGGAAGATGACACGCTGCCACCCTACATGCGGGCGATCTCTCCGCTACTGACGGCGCGGCTGCCTCGGGATCCGGAAGGCGTTCTGGGCTATGGCGCCGTGGCTCCGGTTTACGGCTTCCCAACTGGATTCCGCTTGCGACTGGCGGGCGGCAGCGACTTCTTTGCCAGCGGTACGTATATGGCGGAGGGTAAGACAATTGGCTGGATCCGGATACCGAGCTTTCAGCCGCCAAGTGCGGCGCTGGCGATTCAATTGTTTGAGCGGGAGATGGCGTTCTTCCAGGAGAACACCGACGGATTGGTCATTGACGGGATGCGGAATCCTGGAGGCTTGATCTCGTTCAACGAGGCGTTGTTGCAGCGGGTGATTCCGTTTCCGTTCCGCACGACGGGCTACGAGTTGCGGGCGACGAGCTCCTGGGCGCAGAGCTTCGCGTCGGTATTGTCGCAGGCGCGGCAACTGGGGGCGGAACCGTGGATTGTGCAACACCTCGAGAACAACTACAACGATATCCAGCAGGCGGACCGGGAAGGCGGTACGACGGGTTCGATTTCGTTGAACAGCACGGGATCTTTGATTCTGCTGCCGTCGCCGATGGCCTACCGGAAGCCATTGATTGTTCTGGTGGACGACGTTTCGGCGTCGGCGGGGGATTCGTTTCCGTCGGTGATTCAGGACAACGGCCGGGGGAAGATTGTGGGTTACCAGACGATGGGCCTGGGCGGGAATGTGGTGACGTATGACGGCACGGTGTATTCCGAGGTGCAGGCGCGGGTGACGCAATCGTTGATGACGCGGCGGGAGCCGGTGGTGACGACTGAGTTTCCGACGGCGGCTTACATTGACAATATTGGCGTGCGGCCGGACGTGGAGTTGGACTACATGACGCGGGAGAACCTGATGAACCGGGGAGTGCCGTTTGTGAATGCGTTCACGCGCATCATCCTCGAGCAGATCGGAAACTGAGAGGGGGACTTCGGTAAAAAAATGAAGTGGCCTGTACCGCATTGGCGGCTGCGGAAGTGCTGTGCTGGCAGCAGCCCTTCCGCAGGTCGGGGATTTGTGCTGGGCAGTTTTCGATGCGTGAGTTGCCGGCGTATGTGATTGCGCAGGTGCGGGGGAAGCAGTGGGGGGGGTGTAAAGCGAATTCGCAGGGCGGCTATTAGTCTGGGTGCAACGGGCCGGCGGTGTTTGTGGGGGGCGG
>JBBQRA010000038.1:0-30367 GCA_038215275.1 Bryobacterales bacterium
GAAGCCGCCCGCCCCAAACTCAGCGCCTTCGTCCTCGTGGTCGAAGGCTTTGATGCTTCCCCCCGCGGTGACGGAATCCGCATCCTCCGTAAGAACTGGGAAGCGCCCGAACTCCTCGCCACGCTCTCCGAAGTTACCCAACCCCTTCCGGTTGCGTAAACTATCCTTATGCGGGTACTGTTCATCGCCATGGTTTGCCTGAGCGCCGCTTGGGCGCAAAAGTATGATGGCCCGAAGCCGGAAAAGCCGGATCATCCCTACCTCCGCCACGCGACCCAACTCATCCCTCTCGAAGTCAGTGAGGCCAAGGAAGAAAAGCGGAAGGACGGTACAGCCTACGTCTCCTCCGGCGTCTCCTCGTCGGCTCGCACGCCGATGGCCGAGCCGATTTTTGTCTTCGAATCGAAATCGATCCCCGCCGAAAAGCTGACCCTCTACAAACTCGAAGTTAAGGGTAACACCCGCGAAGTGTTCTTCTTCGACAACCCCAAAAAGCGTAAGGATTCCGCCCGGCCGCTGAGGCTGATGGTCACGCGTCTTGCCCCAGGCCTTTCGAAACTGGAGGCCAACGAAACCCTCCTGCCCGGCGAGTACGCGCTCACCCCCGAAGGTTCGAACCAGGTCTTCCTCTTCCAGGTCTTCTAGTCCCGGATCGCTAGCATTTCCCGCCGCGTGCGGAAGAAGATCGTTCCGTCCGCCAGCGCTGGCGTCGCCAGCGTAGTTTCTCCGAGTGCATTCTTCGTCAGCACCCGGAACTCCGCTCCAGCCTCGATCACGGATACCTCCCCCTCTTCGCTCGTTACATACACTCGTCCCCCCGCCGCGACCGGTGACGCGGTGTAGGCTCCGGGCCCCAACCGTTGCTCATAAAGCTTCTTCCCGGTCGTTCCCTCGTACGCCTTCAGTACCCCACCGCTCGTAACGCTGTAGATTCGCCCCTCATACGCCACCGGCGTCGAGAGATACGCGGCATTCCGCTCCTCTCGCCACGCCACCTCCCCATTCGGCCGAATCGCGATCAACGGACTGGCGTTCCCATGCGCCTGCGCCACATAAATCAACCCGTTCGCGGAAAACGGCACCGGTACAGGCACGTCCCCACCCGCTGGCACCCGCCACCGCTCCCGTCCGCTACTCAGTTCGTACCCCGCCACAAACGGGTACCCGTTGCACACCACCAAATCTCCGAATACGCCCGGAGTCCCCCAACTTCCCAACGAAACCTTCGAGCGGTCAGTCCTCCACAACAGCTTCCCATCCGCCAGCGCGTATGCAGCCAGATATGCCCCAGCCTTCACGTCGCACTGCACGATCACCTTATCGCCGGCTATTACTGGCGAACTCGCAAACCCCCACGACAGCGTCCGATCATCGGCCGGCGTCATGTCCAGTATCCCCAGGCCCTTGCGCCACAGCAGCGTGCCCGATAGGTCGTAGGCAAACAGACCCTCCGAGCCGAAGAACGCCAACAGACGCCGCCCATCCGTCGCCAGCGTGGTGTTGGCATGAGTCGCCTTCGTATGCCGCGCAGCTCGCGGCAAACCGGTCTTCGCCGTCCGCTCCCACAGCACCCGCCCCGTCTCCCGGTCAAGGCAGTACACCTTCCATGACTGCTCCGCATTGTCGTCCGCCGATCCCCCGTCCCCGTACAGCCCCACTCTCAACGGCGCCTCCCCTGTTGTGCGGACCGCCGTCGCGACGAACAGCCGATTGCCCCAAATGATTGGGCTTGCGTGACCCAACCCCGGAATCGGCGTCCGCCACAATACGTTCTTCAATGGCCCCGTCGAAGCATCGGCGTTCCAGCGCACCGGCGCGGCCGTTGCCGAAACCCCGGAACCTTGCGGCCCCCGGTACGACGGCCAGTTTTCGGCCTCCAGCAACGACGCAAAAACCAGGAAAAACGTCCAGCGGCGCATGCGATCAGTATAGCCGCGTAAGGTACAATCGTCCTTATGTTTAAAGGCTTGGAACACACGGCGATTGCCTCGCCCAACCCCCAGCGGCTCGCCGAGTGGTATCGCGACCATCTCGAGTTCCGCATCAATTTTGAATACGCCGGGAACTATTTCGTTCGCGCGTTGAACGGATCCATGCTGGAGATCATCCCCAGCGAAGGCGAACGCCCCTCCAACAAGATGAAGGACGAAGGCATCCGCCACCTCGCCATCGACGTCGACGACTTCGACGCCGGCCTCGCGATCCTCCAGGAAAAGAACGTCAACTTCCTCGGCGAACCCTTTAACAACCAAGGCAATCGGCTCGTCTTCTTTTCCGATTGCGATGGCAACATCCTCCATCTCATCGCACGCCCGGCGCCACTCCCGTAAACCGTCTCGGAAACCCACTTGCTCGACAAGGTCTTTAAAGCCTTTTCCTACCCCCAGTTCCGCAATATGTGGCTGGGGGCCTGCACCTCCTCCATCGGGACGTGGATGCAGCAGGTCGCGCAGAGTTGGCTGGTCTACCAGCTTTCCGATTCGCCCCAGCTTCTGGCTCTAGATACCTTTCTCGGCGAAATCCCCATCTTTCTCCTCTCACTGGTCGGCGGTGTCACCGCCGACCGGTTCGACCGCCGCAAGATCGTTCTTGCCTCTCAAATCGTACAGCTCACCTGCGCGTTTACGATTACCGGCCTCCTTTTCTTCCAACTCATCCAAATCTGGCATATCCTCACGATCTCCTTCATCGTCGGCTGCGCCCAAGCCTTTGGCGGACCTGCGTATTCGGCTCTCGTCCCTTCGCTTGTCGCGAAAGAAGACTTGCCCAACGCCATCGCCCTCAACAGCATTCAGTTCAACTTAGCCCGCGTCATTGGCCCTGCCCTCGCGGGTATCGCCATGGCGAGCCTGGGGCCGACGTGGTGCTTCGGCCTGAACGGACTCAGCTACTTCGCCGTCATCGCCTCCTTGCTTTCCTTGCCCAACCGTCTTCCCGTTGTCCCCAAGAACGAGAGCCCATATGAGTCGATGAAGCTCGGCATCAACTTCGTCCGCCATCGCGAGGGCATGGTCTCCCTCGTCGCCCTAGGTTTCCTGATGACCTTCTTCGGCCTCGCGGCCATGACATTCCTGCCGGTCGTTGCCCGGGACCTTCTCAAACTCTCGGCCAACGGCTATTCTCAGCTCATGTCCATCTCCGGAGTCGGCTCCGTATGCGGCGCACTGATCGTCGCTGGTATCGGCAACGTAAAGCAGAAGGGCGCAATTGCCAGCGGTCTCCTGGTGGTGCTTGGCTTATTGAACATCGGCTTTGCCTATTCCACCAATTTTTATCTTAGCGGCGCCATCCTATTCGTTTCCGGGGGCTGCCTCATCGCCTCGTTTGCCCTCGTTATGAGCCTGGTGCAGATGCACACCGAAGACCACATGCGTGGCCGCGTCCTCAGTGTTTATAACGTCTTCTTCCGGGGCGGCCGTCCTATGGGCAGCCTCCTCACCGGCCAGATGATTACCCTGGTCGCCGTGCCCAATGCCCTCGCCATCAACGGCGCATTGCTCGCCGCCATCGGCCTCTGGTTTTTACTAGGGCAACGGAAGCTAGCCGACCACGGATAGCGGATACTGGGAAGAATGCGGCTCCTCCTCGCCTTGATCGTTTCCGTTTCCCTCGCCTGTGCCGACGAGCTCGAATCTGCCCGGGACCGGCAAGACCGCGCCGCTCTGGCCAAGCTTGCCTCGGGTTCTCCCTATCGAATTGCGCTCGCCCAGTCCTATCTCTCGGAAGTGGCGCTTGAACTCCGCGACAAACGCGAGGCCCGCATCGCCGCTGAAACCGGAATAAAGGCTGCCCGGGAGGCCATCGCCGCCGAACCCAATAAAGCGGAGTACCATCGCCTGCTGGGCACCCTCTGCGGTCAGGTCATCCCGGCCGACCCGCTGGCTGGGTTTCAACACGGCAAGTGCGCGAAGCAGGAAATTGAAAAGTCGCTCAGTCTCGATCCTAAGTCCGCTCTCGCCTGGGTGTCGAGCGGCGTTGGCAAGTACTACCTTCCCGCCATGCTCGGCGGAGGCCTGGATCTCGCGCTCAAAGATTTTGAGAAGGCCGCGGCTCTGAACCCGAAGCTGCCCGAAGCCTGGCTCTGGATCGGACTCACGCATCGCAAAGCCGGCCGCAATCCGCAAGCGCGAAAGGCGCTCGAAAAGGCACATTCGCTGAATCCGCAACGGGTCTGGATTAAGCAGCAGTTGGAGAAAACTCCGGCATCATGAGGCTAGCCTTAGCCGGGCTGGCCGTGTTTGCTCTGCTCGGGTTCTACGTTTTCCCCGGGCACACCTACCTCCAATCGGATACGCAGATTTATCTGCCTATGCTCGAACGGGCGGCCGACCCTGCCGTTCTCACGAATGACATCATCGCGACCCATCCGCACCTGCGCTACACCGTCTTTGATGAGGTCGCCGTCGGACTCAAACGCCTAACTGGCGCGGACTTCGAGCCGATACTCGGCATCCTTCAATTCGCCGCGCGGCTCACTGGCCTCTATGCTGTTTTTCTGATCGGCACGGCGGCGGGTCTCGAACTGTCCGCCGCCCTCTTCCTCGCTGGTCTGTTCGGCCTCGGCACCGTCATTATTGGCCCCGCCGTGCTCACGGTGGAGTACGAACCGATTCCTCGGGGAATGGCGCTTCCGCTCCTGCTGCTCGCCGTCGGCTTGTCCGGGCATCAGCGCTGGCGAGCCGCGGGAATGGCTTTAGGCGTGGCCTTTCTGGTCCATCCGCCGACCGTCTGGCCGGTGTGGCTCGTGCTTGGCGGCTATGCATTGTGGAAACGCCACTTCGCTCTCTTTTGGGGTCTCGGGGGGGCGGTCGTCGCGCTCTTCATCGCGGCGAAGTTTCAGGTTGGCGAATCCGAAGCGCAGGCATTCTGGACGACGGTGCCGCCCGATCTCGAAGCCCTGCAGCGCATGCGCGCCTCCTATGTTTGGGTCGATATGTGGAAGGCGGAATGGTGGGTGCAGCATGCGGTGTTGTTCACCATCGCGCTCGGCGCATGGTGGCGCATCCGGGCGACGCTGAATCCGGCCCTTCGCATGATCCTTCTGGCCTTGCCGCTCGTGGGCGCTGCCAGCTTGGCCGTCAGCTACGTTCTCCTCGATGTTGCCAAGTGGATTGTCATCCCGCAGGTCCAACCGGCCAGGGCGCTACTTTGGGTTACTGCTGGGGCGATCCTGAACGGCGCCATCGCTGCCGCCCGCTCTCCGCATTGGGGCGAACGCTTCGCGTGGCTCCTGGCCCCCTTCTGGCTCCCTGGCAATGGTCTCTGGTGGTTGGCTGCTCCTGCCGCGGCCGGACTGCGCACGCGCTGGGCTTGGGCGATAATTCCTTTTGCCCTGTGCGCCTACCCCTACGTGGGCGGCGTCAGGAACTATCCCGGCCTGCACACGCCCGAACTCGCCGAACTCGGCGCTTGGGCACGTCAGAACACCCGAGTAGAAGCCGTCTTTCATTTCCCGGACGCCGGCCTCGCACTCTATCCCGGCATCTTTCGCGCCCGTTCGCTGCGTGCCGTCTGGGTTGATCGGAAGGGCGGCGGTCAAGTCAACTTTGCTTATGGCCTCGCCCAGGAGTGGTGGCGGCGCTACGACTCGACTATAGGCCGTCCTTATCATCCCCAGCCCCTGCCTACGTACCGAGGGCTCGGTGCGGACTACATTGTCCTCCAAAGGCCCCACGCCCGCCCGGACGCCGAGCCTGTGTTCGGGAATAGCGGCTACGCTGTCTACGCGCTCCCTTAACCCGGATTTCTATGGGATGCGGAGGAACTCCGCCACCGGCAATGCGCGTTTGCTCATCCGTGCCACCAGGATCTCTCCTTTGAAGTAGTCCACGCGGTTGATTCTCACGCCCACCGATGTTCGCCCCGCCGCCTGAGGAGCCAGCGCCACTACCGCTTCTCCCTGGGAGACGCCATCAACATAGTGACGAAAGGTTTTGCCGTCGTATACCATCGCGACATGGTGCCAAGCTCCGAGCGAGTGCAGTTTCTGGCGGTCGATCAGCGTCTGGGAACCTTTGCTGCTCGCGGCGAAGCTATCCAAGCACCATCCACCCGGAAGCAACCGGGTCTCGAGCAGAAGTCTGGTCTGCGATCCCGTCTCCTGCAAGTGGAAAAACCGCTGTTCCGGTTTGCCATCGGCAGCCGGTCGGAAGATCACTTCGAGCGTGAACGTTTCAGCGCCAGCCAAAGGGTGGACATCGACGAATAGCGCATCGCGAACTCCGTCGAACGACACGGCCTTGCCTTGGGGCGTCTCGATGATGCGGGGGCTTCCCTCCACCTGCGTGGGATGGTTTCCCAGCCGATCCAGACGGTCGAAGCGCCAAGTCTCGCCTTGCGGCGATTGACAGAGGATTGGGGCGCTCAAGGAGAGGAGGACGAGTAAGGTGCGCATGGTATCGCTAGGTATACCACGAGTGCGGGATGCGAGCAGAAAAAGAGAAAACGGCCGGGTGCTGGTTAGCAACCGGCCGTCTTAAAGGATTGACGTTCGCTTACCGAACGGTTGTCTTGATGAAATTCACCGTCACTGTCTTCGAAGCGCTTATGCCCTTCGAATTGGTCACGGTCAGTTCGAACACGTACGACCCAAACTGCTCACCCAACTGAACTCGGGTAGTGGCAGAATTCGGATCCAGAACTGCAGCCGTGCGATCCAGTGCCCGCCAACGGTACGTCAACGGCAACCCTTCCGGGTCTGTCGAAGCCGCGCCGCTGATGGTCAACAGACGGTAGATCGTGTCGATGTTCTGGCCAGGATCCGGGTTCGGCCCAACGATGGCCGGAACGTTAACGGTCAAGGTCGCTTGACACTGGGTTGTGAGATCGTTCGCACCATATGCAATCAACGTATAGGTCGTCGTAGCCGTTGGGCGAACCACGATCGGGCTCGATGTCCCTAATCCATTGAAGGTAACGATGCGGGCGTTCTGAGTGGTGAAGCTCAGAGTCACCGGCTGGCCAGGAGTCGTCAGCGCAGTCGGGCTCACGGCGCAGGTGATGGTCGGAGCGGTCGGCGGCACCGGCGGAGTCGGCCGGACGTTGATCCCAACCGTTGAGCTTACGCTTCCGAAGGCGTTGGTCGCCGTCAGAGTGTAGAGCGTATTCGAGTTGGGGGAGACGGGAGCTTGCCCTGTTAAGCCAACCGTCCCTAGACCGGAGATAACTACCTCGTCTGCGTTTTCTACCAACCAACTGAGCGTGGAGCTGCTACCAGCCTGAACGTCCATCGGAGACGGCGTGAAGCGGATGATCCGCGGCAAGCCGCCGCCCGTGCCGGTCCCTACCTGAACCGTCGCGGTGGCTGTCGCCGTCGAGCCGCCACGGCCCGTCGCCGTGATCGTGTAGGTCGTCGTCGCGGCTGGGCTGACCACGGTCGTCCCGTTAACGGCGAGACCACCCGAGACTCCAGTGATCGTTACCGTTTCCGCGTTTTCCGTCTGCCAAGCCAAGGTCGACGATTCGCCCGGGCTGATGGTCGCTGGAGTTGCATTGAAGGTGATGATGCGAACAGCCGGCTGAGTGACGGTCACCGTAATTGTTTCGGTCGCCTCGCTGGTCGCGTTCTTCGCGGTCAACCGGTAGCTGGTCGTCTGCGTGGGGTTTACCTGAGCCGTTCCCTGTTTGGAGTCGACCCGGCCGATACCGTCAATCTCTACGGAATCGGCGTTTTCGACCAACCACAACAAGTTGGCCGACTGGCCCGCCGTGATGGTCGGAGGATTGGCCTGGTAGCGGCGGATCCGTACTTGCTGCGGAGCGCGGGTGGTAACGGTCACACGGGCGGTCCCCATCGTGTTTCGGTCGTCCTTCACGGTCAGACGAAATGCATAGCTCTGGTCCTCAGCCGCGGCAAACGAGGCCCGTGCGGTGGCCGCACCGGTCAGGGTTACGGCGGGGCCGGCAATCTGCCGCCACTCGTACGTGATCGGGTCACCGTCGGGATCGTATGAGGCCGAACCGTCCAATTGGATAGTTCCTGCCATGACACCAATCTGGTCTGGGCCTGCATCGGCAATAGGGGCGTCATTTCCAGTCCGAACCCGGCGGGACAGGAGTTCATACCGAACGCGTGGGATATCCACTGGGACCGGGCCCGTTGCCGTGCCGTAGTCTTTCGGACGCAGCCAACTGCCCCCGAAGAGGATGCCAACGCGGAACGCGCCAGAGTTGTCCCGGGTTACGAGCGTTTCGTTCAAACCACCCTCAAACGAGAGAGCGATGTGAGAGTTCAACGGCTGTACCAAGCGGGCGGTCAGGCCGGGCTTCGAACCATTGTAGGTCCGCAGGTAGCCCAGATTGCCTTCGAAGTACGCATCGCGCCAGAGAGCAACCGATCCCGATCCACCGACCTGATCGACGATCCGGAGGTAGTTTTCGAGAATCACGTTGTTGCCGACAGAGGCCCGATTCACAACCGCGTTATTCAGGAAGCCCTTCGTACCGAAGATGCCAAGACGGCCCCGGCTAAAGACATAATCGACCGTCGCGGCCGCTTGGCCGAGAGTGCCGCCGCTCTGGAACTCGCGGATATTGACGTGCTTAAAGCTCGAGAACAAACCCATCTGCACGTTCTTGTAGCGATTCACTAAACCAAGGTCAAACTGGCCTTCCTGGCGGTCGCGGAAGTACATATACTCGCCTTCTGACTGCAAGGCAAAGTTGTTGTTGAACGGATTGAAGAACCGTCCCTTGCCCGTAAACGTCAGGCGGCCCTCATTGTCGGCGCCCGCATTCAGGCCGAGCAGCGAAAGCTTCTTATTCGCAACTTTCGACATTGCCTCTTCGGTCGACCGGGTAGCAGCCGCAGCCATGTCGTCGCGCGTTGGGGCAGCGGCGGCGGCGGCTGCCGCTGCAGCACTCGCCTTGCCGGAATCCGCCTTCAGAGCGGCAACTTCCTGCTTCAAGCCGTCGTGGTCGGCCTTCATCCCGCGCAAGAGCGCCAAAATGTCATCGAGCTTATCGAGCCGTTTTAAAATTTCGTCGCAGCACTTCGGGTCGGCCAAGCCGGCCGGGCCGCCGGTCGCGGCATTCAGGTTGCGGATCGCGTCGCCCACACCCGCGGCTGAAACGCTGCGGCCCTGCGGATCGGTAACATTGAGATTGACGCGCCGATTCATGAATCGGCCCTCTTTCGATCCGTTGCCCACCTTCGGCGAAGTGTTGCCGGCCGTGGCGACGGAGATCTGGGACGGGCGGGCCCCATACTTCTCGAGGAACTGCTTCACCATATTGGCGCGCGCCATGCCTAGCTTTTCTGCTGCCCGCGCCGGGGTATTCGGGTCGCCGTGGCCTTCCACTTTTACGCGGTAGCCATCGTTCTTGGCGAGCAACTCTGCCAATCGCAGCAAGCTCGGATATCCGTCGACTAAGACGGCCGAGCCCGTTTCAAAGTTGATTTCTTCCCAGTCATCCTTCGTTGCGTTGGTGTTCAGTCCTTGCGCCAGCAGGGACGATGCCAAAAAAGCAAGAAGGGAAAATGTAGCGAGAATCGAGCGAATCATACTTGAGGGTCCTCCTCTAATATCGGTAGTTTTTTATCTTTCTGCACGTGAGCTTTTTACCCTTAACGTCCTCATAGTACACTGAAACTCGTTTCTTGCCAACAACTTATAGTGATTTAAGCCAGTATCACGCCGACCGAATTTCCGTTTGAAGACGGGCACCGGAAGCGACGAAGTCGAGGCGAGACGCCCTTCAGAGAACTTAATGGAAAGAGCGAACTACCGGTCTTTTCGTTACAAAGAATGCAACAAGCCTCAAGTTTCCCTGGCGCCTGTGGCTACTTTCCCCGGACGATAGCGAAATCCCAGGCCTGGGTGTTGCCCTTACCTTCGGTGAATTGGATCCAGGCGTACTCTCCGGGCGCCAACTGTTCCATCGGCCACACCTTGTAGAGATCGTCCCCTACCTGCTTCCTGAAAATCTCCACTTCCTGGTGTTCGGTGATCACTTCCTTCACGACGGGCAGAATCTCCCATTTCTCCACAATCCGGCTGGGAAGCTTTTTGTTCGTGCCGGGCCACAGCTTCACCAAACCGAATCGCTCAGCGTCCGAGAGCCTCATGTAGAATTCGGGGCGCTCGCTTGAAAGCACCAGCTTGCCGGCGGCCCCATCAATTTCCAGAGTGCTCTTTCCCATGAGGAAGGGAAGCGGGGCGATCGCCTTAAGGATGGAGCGGCGTTTGTTGTTGACCACTTTGAGCTCTGCCTGTTCAAGGGCCTTCATTTTCGCCCCATCCTCAAGCAGGTATACGCCCGGTTCGGCAGGTACGGACCTAATCTCCCGCCGCATCTCCCGCTCCACCTGGGCCTCTTCCGCCTCGGCCTTCTTCTCCTCGGATTCGGCATCGCTTCGCGCCGCGACGTCCGCCCGCGTCCGCTTCAGGTCTGCCAGACTCAGCGGAATCTCCTCCCAGTCACTTCGCTCGACTGAGTAATAGCGGACCCGGTCCGCCAACACCTGATACTCCCGGACCCAGTGCCAAGTCCCGTCCGAGAGATAAAGCTTTACGTTCGCGGCCAGCGCCGACGCGATGAAGACGAAACAGAGCAACCATCGCATATGCCCTCAGTGTAGAACGAAAATCGGGATGCCCTCGAAGGGGGCTTGCAATCAATCTGAAATGTGAAATAATAGCGGCACTCTAGTGGGAGTCCCTATGTCACGTACCCTAACTTTTCTCATGGCCACCTGTCTGGCCGCACTGCCTGCCTCTGCGCAACAAAGCCGCGCCAGTTTCTTCGGCCTCGTCACCGATTCGTCCGGCGCCTCGATCCCCGGCGCTAAGGTGACCATCACCGCCGTCGACACCAACCAGTCTACGGTCGTTGAAACCAGTGGTGATGGGCTCTTCTCCGCTCCACTTCTCACAATCGGCAACTATTCCATCGCCGTCGAGAAACAGGGTTTCAAACGGGCCGTCAGAAGTGGACTGAACCTGCAGGTCGACCAGCGCTCTGAGATCAATTTCCGGATGGATGTCGGCGGCACCACGGAAACCATCGAAGTTCGCGGCGAAGCGTCATTGGTCGACACCGGGTCCGCCACGGTGGGCAAGGTAGTTGAGAACCGGCGGATCGTGGAACTTCCCTTGAATGGTCGTAACGCCCTTGCGCTGACCCTGTTGACGCCGAGCGTTAAATCCAACGCTGGACCGACGAATTCCGGCTTCGGCGATCGGGGCATTCAACTTAGCTCGATCTCGATCAACGGCGGTCCGAACGCCATGAACGCCCAGTCCCTGGACGGTGGCAACAACATTCAATCGTATATCGGCGAAGTGGCCATCTCCCCCGCGGTTGATGCCGTTGAAGAGTTCAAGGTGCAATCCGGCACCATGTCCGCCGAGTTCGGCTTCACCGGTGGCGGGGTGATCAACATGGTGACCAAGTCGGGCACCAATCAGTTTCATGGCTCCGTCTACGAGTTCCTCCGGAACAACAAGCTTGACGCGCGCAACACGTTCGCCGCCTCGAATCCGCCGTTCCGCTATAACCAGTACGGCGTCGCCGTCGGGGGCCCGGTGATCAAGGATCGGACCTTCTTCTTCGGCAATTGGGAGCAGTACAACTTCCGCCGGGGCACGCCCCAAATCGGTACCATGCCCACCGCCCTTCAACGCACGGGCGACTTTACGGACCTCCTCAACACCTCCGGCGCCCTGATCCCCATCTACGATCCGGCCACCACTCGCGTGAACCCCAACGGCGCGGGCTTCGTTCGAGATATTTTTCCAGGGAACCGCATCCCCGCCAACCGGATTGATCCGGTTGCCCTCAAAATCAACGAGTTCTATCCGCTACCGAATCGTACGCCGACCAACGCCTTCACGAACGCCAACAACTTCGGCAACATCGCCAACGAGTCTCGGAACATGCGGCAGTACACCATCAAGATGGATCACCGCTTTTCGGACAAGAATTCGCTCTTTGCCCGCTACTCCTACTTCCTGCACGAGACCGACAACGGCACGAACATCTATCCGAACCCGGTCATCTCCAAGCGCGACGACGCCCTGAACAACAAGAACTTCGTCCTCTCCGACACGCACACCTTCACCCCGAGCTTTCTCAACGAACTCAGAGTCGGCGTGACTCGCGGGTATTTCCCGTTCATTGTGCGCAGCTTCGGCGGCGATTGGCCGGCGAAACTCGGTCTGCCATCGTCGGTCCCGGCCGACACCTTCCCGTCTATCTCAAACGGGCTGCCGGGGTTCAACACGGGAACGGCCGGACTGCGCGCCAGCCTCAACACCCAGTTCTTCGACATGCTCACCAAGATCGCCGGTGCCCACACGATGAAGCTTGGTTTTGACTTTCGCACCCTTCAGGGAAACAACCTGCAGCGGTCGTCCCCTTCGGGCAGCTTCAACTTCCCGGTCGGCCTGACCGGCAATCCGCTCTCGCCCGCGGGAACCGGCTCCGCCTATGGAACCTTCCTGCTCGGTGAAGCCGGGAACGCCAGCGGCACCACTCATCTCGGCGAGTCGCAACGTGGCGTGACTTACTCTATCTTTTTCCAGGACGATTGGAAGCTTTCCCGGCGGCTGACGGTGAACCTGGGACTTCGTTGGGACTACCAGACGCAGCCCGTTGAAGCCAACAACGGCATTACCAACTTCGACCCGAGCCTCCGGCTTCCGAACGGACTCGTAGGCGGCACGATCTTCGCCAGCTCGGACAGCCGGACCTTCCGCAATGGCGACTTTAACGATTTCGGGCCGCGAGTTGGTCTCGCTTGGGACATGTTCGGCGGAGGCAAGACCGTGTTCCGCGCCGGCTACGGCGTCTACTATCCCTCCCAATTCTGGCGCCAGAACTACGCCAGCGTTCAGGGATTCGCCAACACTTCCACGAGCTACCCGTCGGCCAATCCCAACTTTGCCGCTTTCCAACTTCGGAACGGCTTCCCGTCGCCACTCCTCAAGCCTGCCGGCCAAGCCCTTGGCTCTGCGGCTTTCCTGGGCCAAGGCGTCACTTTGGATGAGTCGATGGGCACCACGCCGATGTCCCAACAGTTCACGGCCTCTCTCCAGCATCAACTCCCCGGGCGCTGGATGGTCGACGTCACCTACACCGGAAACGTGGGCCGCCACTTCACTACCGGCGGTTGGAACCTGAATCAACTTGATCCGCAGTACCTCAGCCTCGGTCTCGACTTGCAGACGCAGGTGCCGAACCCGAATCGCGGTCTGGTCCCCGGAGCCCTCGGCGGAGCCACCATCTCGCGGGAGCAGTCGCTCCTGCCGTATCCCTACTATCAAGGCATCACCGTTCGTGGGGCACGCATGGGCAACTTCAACTCCCATATGGTCATTTTTAGCGTGGAGAAGCGCATGTCGCAGGGCCTCAGCGTCATGTTCAACTTCACGGGTGGCAAACTGATCTCGGAAGGCCTGGGTACTCCAGTGAACTTCGGTCCTATTGAACAGACCAACGCCACCGGGTATCAGGACTCCAAGTACAACCGCCGCCTGGAACGTAGCGTGGACCCGACCGATGTTTCCCAGCGCGCCGTCATGAGTCTGCTCTACGAACTTCCTTTCGGCAAATCCGGATCCGGCTTCGTGAAGCGCGTCATCGGTGGCTGGCAGGTGAACACCATCGGCATCATGCAGACCGGCTTGCCCGTTCTGATCACGGGCGCGAACAACTTCCGTGCGACGCGCCCGAACTCCACCGGAGTCTCGGCTAAGTTGGACGATCCGTCAGCCCTCCGCTGGTTCAATACGGACGCCTTCATCAATCCGCCCAACTTCACCTTCGGCAACATCGGCCGGGCGCTCCCGGACGTTCGCGGTCCTGGCACGTTCAACTGGGATCTCAGCTTGATCAAGAACACGAAGCTCACCGAGCGGTTCAATCTTCAGTTCCGCGCCGAAGCTTTCAACTTCCTCAACTCCGTCAACTTGGGCCTGCCCAATGGCGGATTCTCTGCCGGTCCGAACGGACGCAATCAAAGCGGTACGTTTGGTACGATCACGACGGCGCGCGATGCGCGGAACATTCAATTCGGATTGAAGCTTTTGTTTTAAAAAATGCTGCCCCTTTTCACTCTTCTCTTTGCCGCCGCTGGAGCCCCGTACGTCTCTATCGGCTTCCTCACCATCCCTGCGGAGGTGAAGCTCGGCCCCATGTCCGCAGTGGAAGTAGATGCCAAGGGCAATATCTACGTCCTGCATCGCGGTGAACCGGGCCTCGTTAAGTTCAACTCAAAAGGCGAGTACCAAAAGGGATGGGGCGACGGCTTGTTCAAAGTCGCCCACGGGCTCCGTGTTGACCGGACCGGCAACGTCTGGACCACCGACAATGGCAACCACGTCCTGCGGCAGTTTTCCCCCGACGGTAAACTTCTGCAGACCCTTGGTGAAGTTGGCGTCCCTGGTCCGGATCAAACCCATTTTCGCGCGCCGGACGACGTCGTCTTCGCCTCGAACGGCGATCTCTACGTCGCCGATTCGGGTAACGGCCGCATCGTGCACCTGGATTCAGCTGGCAAGTTCCTAAGCCAGTTCGGCAAAAAAGGGAAAGGCAACGGCGAGTTTGCCACCGCGCACGGATTGGCCATCGACAAGCAGAACCGGGTTTATGTGGCCGACCGCGGCAACAACCGGGTCCAGGTCTTCTCACCGGGTGGCGAGTTCGTCGCCGAGTGGAAAGGATTCGGCAACCCCTTCGGATTGCTGGTGGTCAATCAAGAGCTCCTCGTCTCGGAGGGCGACGTGAATAAAATATTCCACTTCGCGCTGGACGATGGCAAAATAGTAAAAGAGTGGGGCGACTCGGATTTGTTGAAGCTGCCTCACCTGATGTCGGTCGATAAGCGGGGCAACCTGTACGTCGCCGAAGTGAACGGCAAACGCGTCCAGATTTTTAAGAAGGCGAAATGAAACGGCTACTCCTTTTCCTTCCCGTCGTGCTGGCGGCTCAGACGCCCGAGTTGGAGCAGGCCCACGCGCCGCTCTATCAGCCCCCGGTTCAGAAGGCAAAGGCAGCCGCGGCGCTCACCGATCAGGTGGCTCGGCCTAAGGCCGGCCCCCGGGTCCCGATCGCCCGTCTAAACTTTATCGACCAGCACGTCTTCGGGTGGATGCAGAAGGACGGCATTCCCCATGCGGCCCTCGCCACGGATGAAGAGTTCGCGCGCCGCGCGTGGCTCGATTCGACCGGCCGCATTCCGCCGCTGGCCGACCTCGAGAAATTTCTGGCCAGCCGGGAACCGCAGAAGCGCGCGAAGCTGGTGGACCAACTCACCAACTCCGACGCCTTCGTCGACAAATGGACCTACTACTTTGAGGATCTGTTCCGCGCGGGTGGCCGGATGGGCAGCGGTCTGAACCTGTTCCACTATTGGCTGCGCGAATGGCTCACCCTCGACCGTCCGTACACGGATATGGTCACCGACCTGCTGACCGGGGCAGGGAAGTCGAGCTTCTCCGTTCCGGCCGGCATGTACTACGCCCGCGACTTCGTCAAGGCGAAGGATGACCCCGAAGCTCCCGACGCCCACGACCTGGTCAACCAGCCCGATACGGTAGACGAGTTCACGGTCACATATTCAAAAGTTTTCCTTGGACTGAACCTCGCCTGCATCTCCTGCCACGATGGCGCCAATCACCTTGAAAAGGTGAATCTGTTCCTGACTTCGAAGAAGCGGGATGAGTTTTTCGGACAGGCCGCGTTCTTCGGCAAGACCCGCCAGATCATGAACTGGGAGAACGGCTACCAGGCCAACACGGAATACACGGTTGATGACATCGGCCCGGCCTATGACCCCAAGGCGGAATCCATCGTCCGCGTTCCTCGGCGCGGCGGCGACGCTTCGCCCCGCTTCATTCTCGGGGGCGAACGGCCGCGCGAAGGCGAGAATTCCCGCGACGCTTTGGCCAGGATCTTAACCAGTCATCCCCAGTTCCGCCGCGCGTTCGCTAACCGCATTTGGGCCGAGCTGATGGGCTTCGGGATCGTCGAACCCGTCGATGACTTCGATCTCCTCAAGCCGGACCAGCCGACGAATCCTGCACTCCTCGACGCTTTGGCTGACGACTTCAAGGCGCACAATCACAGCTTCCGCCACTACGTCCAAACCGTCATGAAGTCTAGCGCTTACCAGCTCAGCAGCCGCTTCGACGGCGAATGGAAGCCGGAATACGCTACTTACTACGCGCGCAAGTACGTCCGCATGTTGAGCGCTCCGGAACTTCACGACGCGATTGCGCTTGCCACCGGGCAACCGGCTAAGTTCAATTCCGGATCTGAGCAGGTGGGTCTTGTGATGCAGATGCCGGAGCCGAAGAAAGCAGACGCCGGCGTGCAGGGCTTCATGAAGACGTTTGGCCAGTCCAATCGCGATGACATGCCGAAAAAAGTTCCGCCGTCTTCGCTGCAGGCGATGCTGCTGATGCAGTCGAAGGTCGTCACGGACCGCATCGACGCAGATAAGCCGGGCCTCATCAAGGGTCTTCTCAGCGCCACCAAGGACGATCCCGAACTCGTCCGGCAGATCTTCGTCCACACCCTGTCCCGCCGCCCCACCGCCGCCGAAGCCGCCGTCAGCCTTAAGGCTCTTCGCGCGGATCGGGCTAAGGGCGCGGCTAACCTGCAATGGGCGCTTCTCAACAGCCCCGAGTTCCTCTTCAACTACTAACATGCAGAAACGAGTCGCCGATTTCCTGCCTGCCCGCCGCGACCTGCTGAAGCTGGGTGGCTACGGGTTGCTCGGATCCTTTGCCAGCCAAACCTTCGCGCCGATGCAACTCCGAGCGGCCGGTCGCGGCAAACCTCGCGGCACCGCGCGTTTCTGTGTTGTGATCGAACTGGCCGGGGCCCTGTCCCACATCGATTCGTTCGATTTCAAAGAGAACGCCGGGACGCAGAAAGACTTTGACGTCCGGCCCGTTCGCGACGACCTCTACCTTCCTTATCGGCTCTTCCCCCAGCTTTCCGGGCAGATGGACAAACTCTCCATCGTGCGCTCCATGAAGAGCCACGAGGTCGTCCATTTTCGCGGACAATATTACACGCAAGCCGGGCGGCCGCTGAATCCCGCGCAAGCCAGCGAAATCCCCAGCGTCGGCTCCGTGATCGCGATGGAGCTTGAAAACCAGCGCCGGCCCACGGATACCTTTCCCACCTATCTCGGTTGTAATCTTGACACTTCCGGCTGCGGTGCGCTTTCGACAGGCTTCCTTCCGCCGCGCCACTCAGTGTTGGATTTGAATCTGAAGTCTGGGGCCGGCGCCGCTCCCACCTCCGCGGAGGCGATGGCCGTGCTCGCGGAACGCTACCGCCTTCTCAGTGAACTCGACGCCGTAATGGCGCCCAGTCGCAGCGGCCGCGATCGGAACTTCGGTGGCTTCCGCGACTTCCAAAAGTCGGCGTATCAAATCCTCGGCGACCCCCGCTGGCCGGCCGCATTCGCGATGGGCAAAGAGGAGATCACACGGTACGGTGCTAACGAGGTCGGCCTGGGCTGCCTCCTGGCTCGCAACGTGATTCAGGCTGACGCCGGCACCCGCTACATTCACATCGTGCATCCAGATTGGGATCACCACCGCGACATCTACAACCATGACAAGAAGTCGAACCACTACATTCGTTGCAATGAGTTCGACCAAGCCCTGGCGCAGCTCCTGACCGATCTCAGCGGCGCCCCTTCGCCGCGCACGCCGGGGAAGACGTTGCTGGACGATACCCTAGTTGTTGTCGCTACTGAGTTTGGCCGCACGCCGGGTCCGCTGAACGGCATTGCCGGGCGGCACCACTACAATCTCGCCTACCTTTCCCTCTATGCCGGCGGTGGCACCAAGCCCGGCCGGATCATTGGCAAGACCGACGCCGCAGGCGAACACGTGATCGATACCGGCTGGCGTTATAAGAAGTCGTCCGTGAAAACGGAGAACGTGTACGCGACCATCTACTCGGCCCTCGGCATCGATTGGACCAAGGAGATCACCAATACTCCATCGAAGCGGGCTTATCGCTACGTCGATGTTCTGGGAGCCACGGAGATGGTGATCGATGATGAGATCGCCGACCTATTTGTTTAGATGCGCTATATAGCATTTCTGATTCCTGCTCTCCTGACGGCTCAGCAGGCGCTGATTCCGGCTGGCTCGTTCACCATGGGGCGTACTAAGTCCACGCCGGACGATGCGACAAAAATGCGGCCGCAGGTCCTGCTTGACGACCGTCCTACCCGCTCCGTTTCGCTGCCGGCTTTCTACCTCGACACCCACGAAGTTACCCACGCGCAGTATGCCGAGTTTCTCCCCGGATCGAAGCGCCCGGTGCCGTACCATTGGAAGCCGGAGCTTGCCAAATCGCCCATCGCGATTTACAACGTGAGCTGGGACGACGCAAAAGCTTACTGCGAGTTCCGCGACGGGCGGCTCCCTACCGAGGCTGAATGGGAGCGGGCCGCCCGTGGGGGCCTGGAAGGGCAGGACTACCCCTGGGGTGACAAGTTCGACCCAAAGGTACTGCGTAGCGGTACGGATCGTGGTCCTGGAGAGCCGGGCAAGTTTCCACCCAACGCCTTTGGCCTTTACGATATGGCTGGCAACATGGCGGAATGGACCGCGGATTGGTTTGAGCGCGACGCTTATCGCAATGGTGGCCCTCCCGCGACCGGGCTCTATCGGGTCATCCGGGGAGGCGCCTGGTCCGATCAGCCTCGCCGCGTCACCGTTTTTTTTCGCAACTGGGTGCGGCCCACGATGCGCCAACCAAACATTGGCTTCCGGTGTGCCCGTTCCGTCGACCCCGAAGCGGAGATCAATCGGCTGATTTCGAATTTCGCCGGGACAGTCTCCATTTACGCGAAGAACCTCACTACCGGCGCGACCTACGGCAAACGCGAGAACGAACGCGTTCGTACTGCCAGCACGATCAAGTTGCCGATTCTAATTGCCGTCGCGCAGGCCGTTCACGACGGCAAGGCGTCGTGGGATGAGCCGATTGTCCTCGATAAGGAGGACATCGTTTCTGGCTCCGGCGTGATTCGTGAGTTCACGCCGGGCCAGAAGTTTCCACTGCGTGACATCGCCAATTTGATGATAGTCGTCAGCGACAACACCTGTACCAACCTGCTCCTCGAACGCTTTACTGCCGACTACGTCAACCAAGTTATGGAGCGCTATGGTTTGCCCAACACGCGCTCGAACCGCAAGATCATGGGCGACGGCAAGAATTTGAAGCCGAACCCTGGCGGGTGGAGTAAGTTCAGCCAGCAGGGCGACAATAAGAAATACGGAATTGGCGTCACCACCGTCGCTGAAATGGGCCGGATTCTGGAAGCGCTCGATCAGGGTAAGCTGGTTAGTCCTGACGCCTCGAAGAGCATCCTCGATATCCTCCGCCGCCAACAGTACACCGACGGCATTGGCCGCTATGAGGATCGTCCCGTGGCCAGCAAGAGCGGTGCCCTGGATGCGCTGCGGAGCGACGTCGGCATCATATACGGGAAGAGTGCGAAGCTCGTTGTCGCGATTACCGTCGACGGCATGCCGAAGACGGACTACAGCCCGGACAATCTCGGAAATATCCTGATCTCTCAACTTTCCAGTTACTTAGCGGCGAAGCTCGGCCCGCTCGACTAGGTACAATAGAGAGATGAAGCGCCCCTCGATTTTGTTCGTCTGCATTGGGAACGCGTGCCGCAGTCAGATGGCTGAAGGCTTCGCCCGCTTCTACGGCAAGGACGATGTCGAGGTGGTCAGCGCGGGTATGATGCCGCTCAGCACGGTGCCGAGCCTCACTCGCCGGGTGATGCTGGAAAAGAACATTCCGATCGACGAACAGTATCCCAAGGGTGTGGAGCTTTTCCGGAATCAGACATTTGACCGCATTATTAACATGAGCGGCATGGTCATGCCTTCTGGCCTTCGGGGCCAAGTGGATGAGTGGGTGGTCGCTGATCCATATGGGCGCAGCGAAGGCGCCTACCGGCAGGTGCGCGACCACTTGGAACCCCGCGTGATGAAGCTTCTCCTCGACTTTCGCAATCGGCCCGCCGCCGCTCCAGAGTCCCGGCCGGGGCGCATAAAATTGCGTGGTGTGTGAGGAGGTTGACAGTTCCCGAACACGCTTGATATTATTGACCTTAGTTACGCACCGTGCGGATGTGGCGGAATTGGCAGACGCGCTAGATTCAGGTTCTAGTACTCGCAAGGGTGTGAAGGTTCAAGTCCTTTCATCCGCACCATTAAACTGAGTGTTTTGCAATCATCGGGCAGCCCTACGGGGTCGCTTTTTCTGTCTCTGGGGAGGGCGTGCTCAGGTTCCCCGCCGAACAGGCAGACGAACTGCAAACATTGTTCTGCCCACCTGAGATTCTACCCGCACCGTCCCCTCGTGGGCCCGCACGATCCGCCGCACCAGATCCAGCCCCAGCCCGGTGCCGTCCCCTACGCCCTTCGTCGTGAAGAAAGGCTCGAAAATTCGCGCCCGAATCGAATCGGGAATCCCCGGCCCACTATCGGTAATCTCCACCGTCACCGCCTCGTTGTCCCCGCACGCCTTTACCTCCAGCACTCTCTCTTCCGGCGCCATCCCCTCCATCGCATCCAACGCGTTATCGATCAGATTCGTCCATACCTGGTTCAGTTCGCTCCCATTCCCTCGCACCGCCGGCAAACCGTCCCCCAACTCCCTCCGTACCGTCACCCCGTGCTTCAAACGGTGTTGAAAGATCCGCAGCGTCACCTCCAACCCTTCCACCAAATCCACCTCCCGCACCGCCGTCTGGTCCATATAGGTGTACGACTTTACCGCATGAATCAGCTCGGAAATCCGCCCCGCCGCCTCCTCAATCTCCCGGGTTAGAGACCCGATCTCCCGGTACTGCACCAACCGCCGCAACTCATCTTCCTGCAACCCCTCCGGCGATACTCCCGCGTCCACTAAGCCTCCGGCCAACCCCTCGTCCATCCCGTGCGCCCGCAGCCATTCCTCCATCGCCTCTTCCCGGTCCGCCCGCTCCAGGGCGTCCAGTTCTACCGTCGGCGCCACCTCCCCCCATAACTCCCGCAATCGCGCCGCCGACCGCCCTACCGCCGCCGCTGGGTTGTTCAACTCATGGGCTAAGCCCGCCGACAGCTTACCCAACGCCTGTAGTTTCGCCGCCTGCTCGTCCATCTGCGTCGATTCCCGCGTCCGGTCCGTCATCTCCGAAACTAACTTCTGCGCCAGGCACGGCGCCCTGTACACTAACTCCCGCAGATGCCGCGCGTCCATTACGCCCAGCCGGGTATCCACCACCGTGCGCCCCCGCCCCCGGGAAGCCTTTATCCGCGAGAAGGGCAGAACCCCCAGCGCTTGCCCGGTGCGCCGCACAAAAATGCTCCCGTTCGGATCTGACTCCCGCGAATGGTGAATTTCGCCGTCCAGAATCACCATAAACTCGTTCACCGGATCTCCCGGCTCGACAAACACCGTCCCCGCCGCCAACTCCCGGACCGTCATCCGCTCGGCGATCCACTCAATCGCTTCCCGCGGATCCTCCGCAAATAGATCCATCCCTTGTAACTCGTCTGCTAACATCACCGGTTCCTCATATACTGCCGGATGAAATACAACACGATCGATCCCTCTCCTACGCTATTGGCCACCCGACGGATCGCCGAGTCCCGCACATCCCCCACCGCAAACACCCCTTCAACGCTCGTCTCGAGCAAGTACGGGTCCCGGTTGCCGGTCCGCGGCAGATTCACACCGGTCACAAGAAAGCCCTTCTCATCCCGTTTCACCACCCCCTCTAACCAGTCCGTATGCGGCTCGGCTCCAATAAACACAAACAATGCTCCCGCCGGCAGCGTTTGTTCCTCAGCCCCATCCTGCCGGATCGTGATGCTTTCCAAGCGTTCCTCGCCACTCACGCCGACGACCTCGGCATTTGGAATCACGTGGATGTTCGAAATCGTCGCGATCCGATCATGCAAATAGTACGACATCGACTTCGACAGCGCCTCCCCCCGGATGATCATTGTCACGGATCGCGCAAGTTCGGAAAAATGCACGGCCGCCTGGCCCGCCGAATTTGCTCCGCCCACAATGTAGACGTCCTCATCGCGGCACGAAGATGCCTCTGTGGTCGCTGCGCCGTAGTAGACTCCCGCCCCCGTCAGCCGGTCCAGACCCGGCACATCCAACCGCCGCCACTGCACCCCCGCCGCAATCACGACCGCATGGGCCGCCAGTTCCTGCCCCGTCGAAAGCGTGATGACGCGGTAGCCCCCCTCCACCTTCAGCCCCACCGCCTCGGCTGGAGCAATAACCTCCGTCCCGAACCGCTTTACCTGCGTCACGCCCCGTCGCGCCAAGTCTGCCCCACTCAACCCAGAAGGAAAGCCCAGGTAGTTCTCAATCCGCGAGCTCAGCCCGGCCTGCCCGCCGGCCGCCTCCCGTTCCACCATCGCCGTGTTCAACCCCTCGGTGCTGCAATACAGCGCACAGGCCAGCCCGGCGGGCCCCGCGCCGACCACCACCACATCATAGAATTTGCGGCTCGGCGTCATTGCCAATCCCAATTTCGTCGCCACGGCCCCCGTTTCCGGCCGCTCCATCACGGTCCCATCGGGAAACACCACGAGCGGCATCGCCCCCGCCTCAGCCTCTGGCTCCTTCCAGCGGTAAGGCACTTGGCTCTTAGCCAAGAAGTCCTTGATCCGATGCGTCTCCGGCAACCACCGTGGCCCCACCACCTGCACGCCTTCGAACTCCGCCGGATTCGCCCCCGTCCACTCCTCCAGCAGGTCCGTTAACACGGGATAAAGATGCTGCTCCGGTGGCGCCCAAGGCTTCATCAAGTAGTGGTTCAGCTTGATCGTATTGATGGCGTCAATAGCCGCGTTTGAATCCGCATACGCCGTCAAAAGCACGCGTCTAGCCGCCGGCTGCAGCTTCATCGCCTCCTGCAGAAACTCCGTCCCCGTCATCCCCGGCATCCGCTGATCCGCCAGAAACAGCGCCACCCGGTCCCCCCGCACCGTCAATTGCTTCACCAAATCCAGGGCCTTGCCCGGTGCATCCGCCACGAGCACACGGAACTGGGCGCTGTACTTCGCTTTCAGGTCCCGCTCGACCGCCTTAAGCACGGCCAAGTCATCGTCCACCGCCACCACGAAGGCTTTTTTCATTTCTAGAGTTTAGCGAATCGACAGCGTCCCTCCGTCGACCGGCAATCCCACACCTGTAATGAACGCCGCTTCGTCGCTGCACAAAAACAGCGCCGCATGAGCCATCTCTTCCGGCTGCGCCATGCGTCCGATCGGCTGCGCTTTGGATAACTTCTCGAAAATTTCCGCCTCTCGCCCGGCGTAGTTCTTCGCAATGAAGCCGTCTACAAACGGGGTATGTACTCGCCCCGGTAATAAAGCATTACACCGGATATTCTTATCGAGAAAATCCTTAGCCACCGAGTAAGTCATCGCCAACACCGCGCCCTTACTTGTCCCGTAGGCGAACCGGTCGGCAATCGCCATCACCGACAAGCACGACGCCAAGTTCAATACTACTCCTCCTCCGTCCGCCACCATATGCCGCAGTGTCGCCCGCAAACAATTCGCCGGGCCAAATACATTGACGCGCTGAACCCGTTCAAACTCCTCGGCCGAAGTTGTTAAGGCGTTCCCGACATGCGCGATTCCAGCGTTATTCACGAGAATATCAATCCGGCCCCGACGCAGCCGGATCTCGTCCACCACCGATTCGACCCGCGCCGCGTCCGTGACGTCGCACGCGATCTGGCCCTCCCCGGCCTCGCGTTCAAGCACTTCCACCACGGCCCCCTCCGTCCGGAAACGCTCCACAATCGCCAACCCAATTCCCGACGCCCCGCCGGTCACAATTGCTACTTTCCCGTTTAGTCTACCCATCTAGCGAATCCCAGGCGACTTCGCGGTTGCCTTGTAGACATACCCCGTGACCCGGTCCATATCCGAACTCGTCATATACAGGGTCCGGTTATCCTTCCCCCGCCCAAACTTAATATTCGTCAATGCCTTCTGCTCCGTTGTGATTTTTTCGAGGATGTTTCCTGCCGTCGTCAGGCGGTAAGCTGTGCCGTGCGAATAACACGTCAGCCAGATGTTCCCTAACTCTTCAACATCCATCCCGTCCGCCACACATGGCTCAATTGTTGCAAGCTCCTTCGACGTCGTATGCGAACCGTCCGCGATCAACTCAAATGAGACGATCTTGGCTGTATTCGGCCCAGTGTTGTGCGCCACATATAAGGTCCTGCGGTCCGGACTCAGGATTATGCCGTTTGGTCCGGTAATGTCCTGGCTGAAGACTTTTGCCTTTTCTCCTGGCCGAATTTCGTATATCGTCCCTTTCGGCGCCGAGCCGTCATACCCGTTCGGCTGCGTAAAATAAATCGTCCCGTTTGGATGCACCACCAGATCGTTCGGTCCCTTGCTGACCCCTGGCATCACGTCAAACCCTTCCGCCACCACGGTCACCTTCTTATCCGGCGTGATCTTCAGAATCTGCTGCTCCCCTGTCGCCGTCACGAAGATATTGTCCTGATCGTCCACCCACAGTCCGCCCGGCCCCTCCTTCGTCGCCACTGCCAGATACTGCTTCGCCCCCCCCTTTTCTGTCCACGAGATGATCCCTTTGTAAGTCCCCCGGGACGTAAAGTATAGGGTTCCCTTCGAATCAATCGCAGGTCCCTCGGTATTTCCCCATGAGCCATCGGTCGCAATCAACTCGGCCTTCGTCTCCGGAATTACGGTCGCCATTCCCCGGAACGGCGCTTCAGAGGACTTGCAACCAATTAGCAGAAGGCCCAACAACGGCATGGAAGTCAGAATGGTTCGCATAGTACCGCCTAGCGTATGCAACTTCGCCCATCATTGCAACTCATGCGACACTCGAAAAATGCTTCGCCGCGACCTCGCCCGTCTCCTTCCAGCCCTCTCCTTGGTCTTCGCCGAATCCACTCCCGCCCAACCCACCGGCATCTCCAAGGATCAACTCCGGCAAGCCCTCGCCCTAATCGGCCTTGAGTTCAAGGAGGGCTACCTCGATCTGATGCTCCCCAGCGTCAACCGCGCTTTCACCTCCATCGCGGACCTCCGAGCGCTCCCCATCCCCCTCGACACGCCCCCCGCCTTCCGCTTCGACCCCCTCTTGCCCGGTCAGAAGCTTCCTCCGGCCTCTCCCTTCCTGGCAACGCCCCCCGCCATTCTTCCGCGCTTCAAGAAGCCTGCGGAACTCGCCTTCCAACCCGTAAACCAACTCGCCGCCCTGATTCGCGCGGGCAGAATCACCTCCCGCCAACTCACCCAGCTCTACCTCGATCGTTTAAAGGAACACTCGCCCGCCCTCACCTGCACCGTCACCCTCACCGAATCCAGGGCCCTCGATGCCGCCGCACAGGCCGACCGCGAAGTCCGCCAAGGCAAGTTTCGCAGCCCTCTCCATGGCGTCCCCTACGGCGTCAAGGACCTCTTCGCCTCCAAAGGCTACAAAACCACCTGGGGCGCGGAACCCTTTGCCGACCAGACTCTCGACTTTGACGCGACGGTTATTGAACGCTGCGACAAGGCTGGAGCCGTGCTACTCGCGAAACTTTCGATGGGCGCTCTGGCCATGGGAGGCCAATGGTTCGGTGGCCTTACCAAGACCCCTTGGAATCTGGAACGGACTTCTTCGGGTTCCTCGGCCGGCTCCGGAGCGGCCACGGCCGCCGGCCTCGTCGGCTTCGCAATCGGGACCGAAACGCTCGGCTCTATCATTACCCCGTCCACTCGTTGCGGCATTACCGGCCTCCGCCCCACCTTCGGCAGGGTATCGCGTCATGGCGCCATGGCCCTTTCCTGGACGATGGACAAAATTGGCCCCATGACGCGCTCCGTCGCGGATGCCATGCTCGTCCTCCGTGCTATCCAAGGCCCCGGCCCGCTCGACCCCACCACCCAGACACGCGCCCCGCTCGCCTGGTCCCCCACCTCTCCCCTCCGCGCCCTCAGAATCGGAGTTCTCCAAACCGAGTTCGAAAAAATCGAGAATCCCGAGCGCAAGAAGATCTACGAAACTGCCTTGGCCGATCTCGGCCGTGCCGGCGCCAAGCTTACGCCAATCGCCCTCCCGGAGTTTCCTCTCGCCGGTCTCCTGCTGATGCTCAACGTCGAAGCGGCCGCCGCCTTCGATGACATTACCCGAGACGACCGCGTGGCTCTGCTCTCTGGCCAGAAGGCCAATGACTGGCCCACCTCCTTCCGCTCAGCCCGGACGGTTCCGGCGGTTGAGTATATCCGGTCTGCCCGTGCCAGGACGCTCCTTATGCAAGCGTGGGCCAAATATCAAACCGAATGGGACGTGCTCGTCTCCCCCACCGGCAGCCCCAGCCTGACGATGACCAATCTGACGGGCCACCCCCAAATCGTAGTTCCTTGCGGGTTCGCCAAGGGAAACGAACCCACCGGTCTCCTGTTCACCGGCCGACTTTATGAAGAAGGAAAGATGGCCCGAGTCGCCCACGCCTTCCAGACCGCCACAAAGTGGCACACTCTCATGCCGCCGCTCTTTAAGGTTTAATTGTATGCGCTTCATTCTATTCTTCCTTGTCGTTCCAGTCGTGGCTCAAGTTGCAGCCGTCCGCGAGAACTATTCTAAGTATGAGTACCGCGTCCCGATGCGAGATGGCGTCAAGCTATTCACCGCTGTTTACGTCCCGAAGGACGTGATCACTGATGGAAAAACCTATCCCATCCTTCTTCAGCGCACCCCCTATTCCGTCCGCCCATACGGCGTCGACCAACTCCCCGCCAGCCTCGGCCCCTCGCCCCTCTTCCTGGCCGAGAAGTTCATCTTCGTCTATCAGGATGTCCGAGGCCGAAACCAGTCCGAAGGCGACTTTGCCCTTACGCGCCCCCACCGGCCAACTAAGGCTTCGCCGAACGATACTGACGAATCCAGCGACGCCTACGACACGGTGGACTGGCTCACCAAAAACATTAAAGGGAGTATTCCAAGAGTAGGAATATGGGGCATTTCGCAGCCTGGGTTTTTCGCCTCGGCTTCGATCATCGATTCGCATCCAGCGCTCGTTGCCGTCTCTCCGCAAGCCCCCGTCACGGACTACTATCTCAACGACGACTCCTATCACAACGGGGCCTTCATGCTCGCCCACCGATTCCGCTTCTATCAAGGCTTCCGTCCCCAGGGAGTTGAGCCGGGCCCGCCGTTCAACTTCGGAACACCGGACGGCTACGAGTTCTACCTGAACCTTGGCTCTCTAGCTAACGCAGAGGAGAAATACTTCAAGCGAAGCCAGCCTTTCTGGACGCAACATATGGAAAACACGGCTTATAACGAGTTCTGGAAATCCCGTTCTATCTGGCGGCATTTTAAGAACACACGTCCAGCCGTGCTGACGGTCGGCGGCTGGTACGACGCGGAGGACGCCATGGGACCGCTGCGGACGTTTTACGAAATCGAAAAGAACGACCCAGTCGGAAAAAACATGCTCGTGATGGGCCCTTGGACGCACGGAGGCTTCGCGCGCGGCGACGGAGATCGGGTTGGTAATGTGAATTTTGGCGCTAAGACCGGACTGTATTATCGTCAACAGATTGAGCTTCCCTTCTTTATGTATTACTTGAAGCAGAAAGGCGATGGCAACCTGGCTAAGGCCTGGATTTTCGAAACCGGGATGAACCAATGGCGCCGGTTCGAGAGTTGGCCTCCCAAGGCAGCGGTGACAATGACTCTTCACTTGGCTCCCAACGGTCGAATCGCCTCTGCGGCATCCGCTAGTGCCTCTCACGAGGAGTACATTTCGGATCCTAACCGCCCCGTCCCCTATCTCGCCCACGTATCGCTAGCGGTCCGTGGCGACTACATGACGGAGGACCAGCGCTTCGCCGCCACACGCCCAGATGTGCTGGTTTTCAAGACCGAACCGCTCGAAGAAGATGTGACCTGGACCGGGCCCATTGGGGTCGAACTCAAGGTTTCGACCACCGGAACCGATTCTGATTTCGTCGTGAAAGTGATCGACGTCTTCCCGGGCGACTATCCCGATTTCAATACTACGCCCGCTGCCCCCGGGGCCCCTCCCCGCGTCGAGCCCGCCAACGCGATCAAGATGGGAGGTTACCAGCAACTGGTTCGTGGAGAGCCCTTTCGAGGGAAGTACCGCAAGAGCATGGAGAAGGCGGAGCCCTTTGTTCCAGGCCAGCCCGACTTCATCAGGTTCGATCTCCCCGATGTGGCCCATACGTTCCGCCGAGGCCACCGGATCATGATGCAGATTCAAAGCTCTTGGTTCCCTCTGACCGACCGCAACCCCCAGAAGTTTCTGGACATCCCGAACGCTCGGCCCGCTGACTTCGTGAAGGCGACTCAGCGGATCTACCTGGGAGGACCTGACGGATCTCGATTGACGGTCAAGGTCCTCCCGTAGTCACCTCTGATTAACGCACAAACTCCTCCAATCGACGTAGAATCCCTCCCGGCGCGACCCCGGCTTCCGCGATCGCATCGGCCCGCGCCTGCGTATCCGCCACCGCGTAGATCCGCAGCTCGTCCGCGTTCCCTGATGGCCGCACGTGCGCTACGTCCCCGTTGGTAAACAGCATCCTCACGCCATCGGTCCGATCGATCCGGTCGAGGGCCCCGAAGCCCCTTTCCGCATTGAAGAACCGGCCGATCGTTTCCGGCGTCAGCTTCTCCAGAATTTTCAAACTCGTGGTCCGTGGAAACTCTTTCAGCAGCGCCGCCCGGCTATACCGTGCTGGCAATCGGTCAAACAGATCTCCCAACGTCCCGTCCCCCGCCGCGAACAAAGCGCCCAGCAGCGGCAAAAACGCGTCCCGCGTCGCCAACGCTCGCAACGTCGGCAAGTCCGAACCGAGCAGAAACCCTCCGTTTGCCTCCCATCCGCAAACCACTTTCTTTCCTTCCGCAATGGCCTGCTCCATCCCGGCAATCACGTACGGCGACCCGATCCGCGTCTTCGGTTCCGTTACCGCCGCCAACGCCCCCCGGTCAATCGCATCGTTGCAACTGATCGGCACCACCACCGCATCCGCCCCCAGATACTCGGCCACCACCATCCCCAGCAAGTCGCCGCCGAAGAACCGCAACGTTCCGTCCGTCTGCACGCCCAGTAGCAACGGCCGGTCGCTATCCCCGTCCGTCGACGCCACTGCGTCGTATGGTCCATCCACCAAATCTTGGATCGCCGCCAACTGCGATGCCTCGATGTTCTCGGTATCGATCGGCACGAAAATCTCGCTCCGCCCCGCAGGAACCACTTCTGCCCCCAACCGCAGCAACACCTCGGCCAGCAGATCCCTTCCCACCGCCGAATGCTGATAGACCAGAATCCGCTTCCCCGTCAGCGATCTATCCCCGAAGAAGGTCACATACCGGTCGAGATACAACTCCGCCGCCGCATTTGTCTCCGCCGGCATCGCCCCCGGTGCACTCTTGAACTTACCCTCCGCAGTAAATCGCGAAGTCTCCGCAGCCTCTTCATAGAGCTGCTTCCGTACGGCGGCCACCCGGGCGTTAATCGGGTCTTCGTGATGCTTCAGCAACTCCCCGCGCGAGGTGTTCAACTTGTAGCCGTTTCGGTTAAACGGAATGTGGCTCCCCGTGACCATCAGCGACCCCTTCCCCTGAAACAGCGCGTAGAACGTCAAAGCCGGCGTCGGAATCCGGCCGCAGTTCACCGGCTTCAGGCCCGCATCTAGCAGCGCCTCGACGGCCGCCACGGCTAGCTCCGGCGAACTCGGCCGCAGATCGCAAGCGAAGTAGAACTCGTCGCCGCGGCGAATACCCCCCTCCTCGGCCGGCAGTGTCTGCAGATACTCGATCTCCGCCAGGACATTTAAATAGATCTCCAGTGGCGTCAGATGGATAATCTCCCCCCGCCGGCCACTCGTGCCGAACTTGAGTTCTACTGGGGAATAGGAAAAAGAAGAACGAAGAGTCACCCCACCATTCTCGCGAATTCCGTTCAGGCTCGCCGGACATCCCGGAAGCTAACTGCATGTTACGCTCGGAGCATGCGGATCTTATTCCTGCTCGTCTTCGTCATCGAAACCGCCTCCGCTCAGTACGACTTATTCGATCTCGCGACGTCCGGCGACGGGAGCACGGCCTATTTCGCCTCGACGCTATCGCTCGCCCAGCCCGGCACCACATCGCCCGCAGGCGCTCCGGGACGCATCTTTCGCGTGGGCTCCGAACGCTTCCAGCTATACCTGGAGCGTCCCCGCATCCAACTGCCACCGATCCCGGTCGCCGGGCAGACAATGCAGGTTACCAACCACTTCGACCTTTCGCGGCCCCAGATAAGCTCGAACGGGAAAGTCATGTCCGTCGTTGGACGAAGAGTCTGTAGCGG
>JBBQRA010000039.1:0-30069 GCA_038215275.1 Bryobacterales bacterium
GGATTGGTTTACACTGGAATCGTTCACTAGATTTTTCCACAGGCCAGCCCCTAAGCTGGCCTTTCTTTTTTGGATTTTCTAGTGAACGGCGAGACGGTTCGCTCGGGTCGTGTGCCGCTGGTGTGTCGCAGATATGCGGTTTGAGCGTTTTAAGCGCTTTAAGCCGCAAGCCATGGACCAATGAAATCAACAACTTGCTTGTTTTCATTGGCTTTCACCATCTTCACTTTCTCCGACTCCCACCTTCGGCACCATTGCTCACTTTCGTAGCGCGCCTACGATTTCCTTACCCTTCTCGAGCATCATGGCCCATTCGGAAGCCGTTCCCAGGAACCGGTAGCCGCGGTCGCGCCACTTCGACGACAGCGCCAGGTTCCGTGCCTGAATGCCCGGCGCGATGCCCTTGGCGTCGCACGTCTCGCGGATGGCGTCGAGTGTGGCCTCCATCTTCGGATCGTCGAACTGCCCTGGGACGCCCAGCGAAATCGAAAGATCCACCGGCCCCACCATAACGACGTCGATGCCCGGCACGGAAAGCAACTCCTCCCGCGCCTCAAACGCCCGCTGCGTTTCGATCTGCAGAATCACCATGCCGTTCTCGTTCCGATGCGTCATCATCTGCGGAATAGTGACGGCCTCGTAATCGGCCTGCATCGTCGTCAGCCCAAAACCACGGATGCCCACCGGCGGAAACTTGCACCAGCTCACGGCCTGCTCAAGCAACTCCGGCGATTCGACGCGCGGAAAGATGATCCCGTCCGCGCCGCAGTCGAGCGACCGCGCAATCAGGTCGTACTGCATGTCCGCCACGCGGGCAAAGATCGTCAGCCCGCACAGGCCGGCCACGCGGCAAATGTCCTGCTGCGTTTCGATGCCGAAGCAGCCGTGCTCGCCATCCAGGTAGGCGTAGTCAAATCCGGCTGCTTTTAGGATCCGGGCAATTTCTGGATCGCGGAGCTGTCCATAGGAGGTGCCCAACACGGTCTTGCCAGCCAGCAAGGCCTGCTTCACGGGGTTCAAGCGCATGGCGCTAGTGTATCGGAAGCACCTGGTGATCCGGGCAGCCCACTTCCACGTGCTCGTAGATCCGATCCATCAGCTCCGGGCCGTGCTGCGCGAGGAAGGGAAGAATGCTGTAGAACCGCTCCTGCATGTGGCGATGCGGATACAGGCCATGGTGCAGGTACAGAGCCTGCCGCTGAGCCTGCTCATCCCGGCGCAGCGCCTGGCGCGCCGTCTTACGCTCCATCTTGCCGAGCTGATAGATCATTTTCGCGCTGCCCTTGGCGAGAACCTTCTCAAGCGTCGGGTCGAGCGCTCGGACATCCGCAAACAGCGCTTCCACTTCGCTGCCCAAGTGCGCCCGCAGCGCCGCAATCTTCTCGGTGATCCCAGCCGGAATCAACTTCGCGGCCAACCGTTCGCGCAGGCCGGTCTCGTGGACCAACGTCTCAACCACGCTCAGACCGTAGTGCGAAAGAATCTTCGCCGTACGGTCGTCAAGCAGCGTGAACCCGGCGCGATGCAGCATCACCGGCATGCGCCCAAGTAATTTGCTATAGAGCACTTGCGACTGCGCAAAATAAGCCAACTCCGCCGGACCACCGAAGTAGGCGACGGTCGGCAGCATGTAGTCCTGCAGCACCGGCCGCAGCAAAGCGTTCGGCGAAAGCACGCTGGTGGTGATCGGCGCGCCTTTCCAAGGCGTCCGCTTCCCACCTTCGAGCGAGAACAGCAGCGAACTGTCGGCTTCGACATGAACCTGCGCATGATAGCCGGCCGCCGCCAACTCCTGGTTGCGTTGCAGCAGCGCCGCGTTCAACTCCGGCGCCTGCGCCACCACCTGCTCCAGCAGCGGTGCGCCAACCGCCCGCACAGCCGGAGCGAGCGGATCCAAAAACAGTATCGGCCACTTGGCCAACAGCCTCTCCGCTAATGCGCGGAACGCGCTGCCGAAGGTGGCCCCCGGCGCATAACACTCCCGCACCATCGCTATCACTTCATCGGCGAACGGCAAGCCGGCCAAGGCGGCAGCCAATTCGTCGAGCGGCGCCTCGCCCACCGGGATCGGCCCCACCGGGCCACCCAACGGGTTCCCAGCCGCCGTCTTCAGCCCCACCACCTCATGCGCGGTATTGAAAACCCACGCCTGATTGATCTCGACTAAGTCATGATCTTCGGTCGCCAGCCAGAACACCGGCACCGCCGGAATTCCTTGCACCGTCAAGTTTTCGGCCAGCCGGATGGCTGACAGCGCTTTGAAAACGGAATAGCACGGACCCGAAAAGAGGCCCACCTGCTGCCCCGTCACCACCGCTACGGTGCCTTCCCGAGCGAGAACCTCAAGCGACGGGTTCCCAGGGTTCTGTTCCGCCAGCGCGGCCACCATGGCCGCCCGGCGCTCCGCCGGATACTGAATCTCCGCCGCAGCCGCCGCGAACGATTCCGGCTCATACGGAGCATGGGCGTAAAAGGATGAAACCCGGTCGAAACGATAGACCAGATCGGCGAACAGCCGGGAGGTGTTCGGCAGCTCAGTGTGCCGGATACAGGTCGTTGTCATCCTCTAAAAGATCAGCCTATCAAATGATGCTTTCTGTTACCGTGAAGATTCATGCTCGACGAACAAGACTTTCGCCTGAAATGTGAAGATGCCATGACAGCGCTGTTCAAAGCGCTCGCTACCGCTTCGGATGCACACGATTTCGAGGCCGACTTCAATAATGGCACGTTGACCGTCGAATTTGACGAGCCGCGCGCCAAGTTCGTCGTCAGCCCGCAAACCCCGGTCCGCCAAGTTTGGGTTTCCGCCCACTCCCGAAGCTTCAAACTCGATTGGGTCGATGCCCGCAACGCCTTCGTCCTGGCCGACTCCGGCCAATCGCTCGCGGAGTTGATCGCGGCCCACGTCAGCGAGCACCTCGGCGAGACCGTCAGCCTCTCTTAAATGCCCGGCGTCTATCTCTCCTTTCCGTTCTGCGCCCAAAAATGCACCTATTGCAACTTTGCTTCCGGGGTGTTTCCGCGCGAACTCGAAGGCCGGTATCATGCGGTGTTGCGCAGCGAACTGGAGCACGCCGCGTGGCCCTGGGCGCCGGAGACCGTCTACCTCGGTGGAGGCACCCCCAGCCAGATCGCCAATGACGACCTGCGCGAACTCTTAACCCGCATCCCCGGCCGCCCCTGGGCCGAAGCGACCCTCGAAGCCGCGCCCGGTTCGTTCTCCCGCGACCAGGTCGCCGCCTGGCGCGACGCCGGTATCAACCGCGTCAGCCTCGGTGTCCAATCCTTCGTCGAAGCGGAGCTCCGCAAAACCGGCCGCAAGCACACCGCCGAGATCGTCGCGGCCGATGTCGCCCTGCTTCGGCAAGAGGGCATCCCCAACATCAACCTCGATCTCATCGCCGGCCTCGCCGCGCAGACCCGGGCGAGTTGGGAAACCTCGCTCGACTGGATCGAACGCCTCGCCCCGCCCCACGCCTCCGTCTATATGCTCGAAGTCGATGAAGACTCCCGCCTCGGCCTCGAAATTCTCAACAACGGCCCGAAATACGGCGCCCAGGATATCCCGGACGACGACGCCATCGCCACTATGTATGAACGAGCCGTCGAGCGGCTCACGGCCATGGGCCTGCCTCGCTACGAGGTCTCCAACTTCGGCCAGCCTTCGCTCCACAACTTGAAATACTGGCGCCTCGAAGAGTATCTCGGCTTCGGCGCCGACGCGCATTCGAGCGTCGCCGGCCAGCGCTGGCAGAACCCCGAAACCGCCCTCGCCTACGTCGAACAGGGCCCCAGCCGCCAGGACGCCACCCCCGCCGACCCCGCCAGCGAGCGCTTCTTCGTCGGCCTCCGCCTCAGTGAAGGTATTCAGCCCCAGCCATCCGAGTGGATCCGCTGGGCCGAACCCATCGAGCGCTTCCTCGCCGACGGGCTGCTCGAACGCGACGGCGACCGCCTCCGCCTCTCCCCCCGCGGCGTGCTCCTTTCAAATGACGTACTCCAGGAATTCTTATGATCGATCTCCGCAGTGACACCGTCACCAAACCCACCCCCGCCATGCGCCGGGCCATGGCCGAAGCCGAAGTCGGCGACGACGTTTATCAGGAAGACCCCACGGTCAACCGCCTTGAAGCCCGAGCCGCCGCCATCATGGGCAAGGAGGCCGGCCTCTTCGTCCCCACCGGAACCATGGGCAACACCATCGGCCTCACTGTCCACACCGAGCACGGCCAGGAGGTGATCTGCGATTCCCGCTCCCACGTCTTGAACTATGAGCTCTCCATGCTGGCCTGGTTCGCCGGCTGCCTCGCCCGCGCCATCCCGACCGCCAAGGGTCACCTCACCTGGGACGCCGTCGCGAAAGAGATCCGCCCCATTGGGCCCCACGCCGCGCCCACCGGCCTCATCGCCGTCGAAAATACGCATAATGTAGCCGGCGGCACGGTCTACCCCCTCGAACAACTCGCCGAAATCAAGCGTGGCGCCGAAAGCCGCGGCCTGCCCGTCCACATGGATGGCGCCCGCTTTTTCCACGCCGCCACCGCCCTCAACGTCGAACCCACGATGATCGCCCAGTACGCCGATACCGTCATGTTTTGCCTCTCAAAGGGCCTCGGCGCACCGGCAGGCTCCATGCTCGTTGGCACCCAGAAGCAAATGGACAAGGGCCGTCTGCTCCGCAAACGCCTCGGCGGCGGCATGCGGCAAGCCGGCGTCCTGGCCGCCGCCGGACTCATCGCTCTCGAAGACATGCGGAGCCGTTTGGGCGAGGACCATGCCAACGCGGCCTATCTCGCCGGAGCGCTGGCGCAGTTGCCCGGCATTGCCGTCGAGCCCTACGCCGGCACCAACATCGTCTTCTTCGACGTCTCCGGCACCGGCATGACCGGCGCCGAGGTCGCCGGCCGGCTGCTCGCGAAGGGAGTCGTGATGATCGCCATGGGGCCGCACCGGCTCCGCGCCGTCACGCATTTCGACGTCGATCGAGCCGCCTGCGAAGAAGCCGTCGCCATCCTCGGTAAGCTATTACACAACTAATACATGGCCTGGCGCGAGGCGCTGTTAGCGTTGAGATATGAACTGGCCAACAGTGATTGTCCTCATCGTGCTTCATACCGGCGCCATTGCCGCGCTGTTCAACTTCTCCTGGGCCGCCCTGGGCGTGGCGGCCTTCCTCTACTGGATGACCATCTGCCTCGGCATCAGCATGGGCTACCACCGGCTGCATACGCATCGCGCTTACAAGGTCCCGCTCTGGCTTGAGCGCTTCTTCGCCGTTTGCGGCGCGCTGACGCTCGAAGGCGGGCCAATCTTTTGGGTGGCCACCCACCGCATCCATCATCAGAAGTCCGACCAACCCGGTGACCCCCATTCGCCGCGCGACGGCGCCTGGTGGGCGCACCTGGGCTGGATGCTGGTCGGCCCGGCCGATCACTTTGATACGAAGCGGATGTCGAAGTACGCTCCGGACCTCGCCAAAGATCCCTTCTACGTCTGGCTGAACAACTGGCATTGGCTGCCGCTCGTCGTCCTCTCGGCGCTGCTGTTTGCTGTCGGCGGCTGGCCGTTTCTCCTGTGGGGCTCTTTCGTACGCGTCACCGTCGGCCTGCATGCCACGTGGCTTGTGAACTCGGCCACCCATATGTGGGGCGCACGCCGTTTCTCCACCCGCGATGACTCCCGCAACAACTGGTGGGTCGCGCTGATGACCTTCGGAGAAGGCTGGCACAACAACCATCACGCTCACCCCGTCTCGGCCCGTCACGGCTTGGCTTGGTACGAGTTCGATCCGTCGTTCCTGCAGATCAAGCTGCTCGAAAAGCTGGGCATCGCGAAGTCCGTGAAGGTTGCCCGGTTGGACGACGAAGTCCCGCTCGAAAAAGCGGCGTAGTCTGGTAGTGTGATCGTCACCGGCCGGCGGAAATCCATCGCGTTCTTCATCGCGTTAGGCGCGGGCCTCGTCTCCATCACGGTGCTGCTGTACGTCGGTTGGGTGCTGCTCAACTGGCGCACCGGCATTCTGCTTTTCCTCGGCCTCGTCCTCTTCGCGATCATCATCGGCGGGGTAGTGCTGAATACCATCTTCCTCGTCCGCGAGATCCGGCGGAACGAGCAGCATGACGCGTTCATCAACGCCGTCACGCACGAGCTGAAGACCCCCGTCGCCTCCATCCGGCTCTACCTCGAAACCCTGCAAAGCCGGCCCGTCGAAGAGGTTAAACGGCAGGAGTTCTATCGCATCATGCTGGCCGAAAACGACCGGCTGCATTCGACGATCGAGCAGGTCCTTCGCACCGGCCGTTTAGGCGCGAGCCGCAAACTGAACCTCACCTCCTTCGACCTCAACGCCATCGTCACCGAGTGCCTCGACCGCCTCCGCACCATCCACCCGGAGCCGGCCATGCATCTCACCTTCGCCCCCGCCCTACCCGTCCCCATGCGCGCCGACGCCGACGACGTCCGCGCCGCCGTCTCCAACCTGCTCGACAACGCCATCAAGTACTCCGCCAAGCCTGCGCGGGTCGAGATCGAAACCCGCTTGGTCGACGGCAAGCATGTTCAGCTCCGCGTCCGCGACGAGGGGCCCGGCATCCCCAAAACCGAGCTCAAGCAGATTTTCAAACGGTTCTATCGTGTGCCCGGCGCGCTGGCTGCTAAGGTGAAGGGGACCGGCCTGGGCCTCTTCATCGTCCGCAGCGTCGCTCAACGGCATGGCGGCAAAGCGTGGGCGGAAAGCGCCGGACCCGGTTCCGGCAGCACCTTCATCCTGCAATTCCCTCTCAAGATATGAGCAAGCTTCTCGTGGTGGAAGACGAAAGGGCCCTCGCCGAAGGGCTGCGCTTCAACCTCGAAGCCGAAGGCTACACGGTGGAGGTGGTCGATGACGGCGAAGCGGCGCTCACTGCCCTTTTGACGAAACGAATCCATTTCGATGTTGTCGTCCTCGATCTCATGCTGCCCGGCAAGGACGGCTTCACCGTGCTGCACGAACTCCGCGCCGCCGGACTGTTTGTCCCCGTCTTGATCCTCACCGCCCGCGGCCACGCCGACGACGTCCTGAACGGCTTCGCCGCCGGTTGCGATGACTACCTGCCCAAGCCCTTCGAACTCGCCATTCTCATCGCCCGCATAGGCAGCCTGCTCCGCCGCCGCGAATGGCTCCGAAAGCCGGCCGCCTTCGTCTTCGGCAACAAGTCGGTCGACCTGGACCGGCTGGAACTCCGCGTCGGCGCCGAGGCGTATCCACTGACGCTGATGGAGGCCAACGTCTTGCGCTACCTGATCCAGCACGATGGCGCGCCGGTCTCCCGCAAAGTCCTGCTTGAAGAGGTCTGGGGCCTCCACGAAGACACCGATACCCGCGCCATCGATAACTTCATCGTCCGCCTCCGAAAGTACATCGAGGACGATCCCGCTAAACCCCGCCACCTATTGACGGTTCGCGGCGTAGGGTACCGGTTTGTGAAGGAGCCTTAATAGGTATATAGTGGAGGCGTCGACATGCGTTTCCTCGCCTCAGTCGCGTTGTCCGCGGTGTGCGCTTTTGCTGCGCCCGATTTTGCCAGCAGTCAGAAATTCCTCACGACTTACTGCAAAAACTGCCACACGGGCAACTCGGCAGTCGGCGGCTTCCGGCTAGAGAAGGTCGACAGTCCGCGAAGCTTCGAGACCGCAGCCCACGATTGGTCCCGCCTCGCCCTGCGCGTCCGCAATGGCGAGATGCCGCCCAAGGGCCTTCCTTCGCCCGACCTCAACACACGCGAAGAGTTCGCCAGGTACGTCGACGAAACCCTGCGCGCCACTGCCTGCGCCTCCGGCATCACCCCCGGCCCTTCGCCCCTTCGCCGGTTGAACCGCGACGAGTACACGGCCACCGTCCAGGACCTGCTCGATATCCACCTCGACATCGGCCACGCGCTGCCCATCGACGGCGCGGGCGGCGAAGGCTTCGACAACGCCGCCGAGACCCTCTTCCTCTCGCCCCTCCATTCCGAAAAGTACATGGAGACGGCGAAGCTCGCCATGGACTTCGCCGCGAAGGAGTACAAGTCCCGCACCCGTATCCTGGTCGCCAAGCCCGGCCCCGGCGTCACACCGGACCAAGCGGCCCGAAAGATCCTTCAGGCCTTCCTACCCCGTGCATTCCGTAGGTCGGTCACCGAAGCCGACCTGCTGCCCTATCTCGAACTCTTTCGCTCCGCCCGCAAGGCCGGCGACGATTTCGAGCCGGCGATCTTCTTCGCATTGCGCGGCTCCCTGGTTTCCCCGCTGTTCCTCTTCCGCACCGAACCCGTCGACAAGGTCGATAACTTCGCACTCGCCTCGCGCCTCTCTTACTTCATCTGGGGCAGCCAACCGGACGAGTTGCTCACCGACCTCGCCGCCTCCGGCAAACTCCAGGACCCCGAAGTGCTCCGCCAAATGACCCGCCGGATGCTGAAGCACGATCGCTCGTGGAACCTGGCCCGCCGCTTCACCGAGCAGTGGCTACACACCCGCGAACTCTCGGGCGACAAGGCCCCGGACTCGAAGCTGTTCCCCGAGTATGCGAAAGACGAAGATCTCCGAGGCGATATCCGCATCCAGCCGCAGCAGTTCTTCCGCGAGCTCCTCGTCCGTAACCTCTCTTTGCTCAACCTGATCGATTCCGAGTACACGGTCGCCACCAGCAACTTCTCGAAGCACTTCGGCTTCAAACTCGCCGTTCGCGCCAACGCATCGAAGCAGCCGCAATGGGTGGAACTCCCCAAGGACTCCAACCGCGGCGGCCTGCTCGGCATGCCCGCCGTGCTCGCCGTTTCGTCGTACCCGTATCGCACCAGCCCTGTCCTCCGCGGCACCTGGATCCTCGATTCCCTCCTCGGCACCCCGCCGCCTCCGCCGCCCGCCAACGTCCCGCCGCTTGAAGAAACGGCTGCCGGAGCAGCGCCCACCACGGTCCGCGAACGCCTTGAAAAGCATCGCTCGAACGCCGTCTGTGCCAGTTGCCACAGCCGCATCGACCCGCTCGGCTTCGCCCTCGAGAACTACGACGTCATAGGCCGCTGGCGCACCGAAGAAGCCGGCAAGCCCGTCGACAACTCGGGTGAAATGACCGACGGCACCAAGATTCAAGGCCCCGCCCAACTGAAGGCCGCCCTGATGCAGCACAAGGATCTGTTCCTCCGGAATCTAACCAACAAGCTGCTCGGCTACGCCCTCGGCCGCGGGCTCACTCTGCGCGACTCGTGCACCGTCGACGCCATTGTCGCCGAAGTGAAAGCAAAAGACTACAGCGCCCAAGCGCTGATTGAAAGCATCGTATTAAGTACACCGTTCCGTCAAAAAGAGCGCCCTAAGGAGAAAAAGACATCATGAGCATCTCCCGCCGCACCATTCTTCGAGGAGCCGGCGTCAGCCTCGGCCTTCCCTGGCTCGAAGCCATGGCCGCCACAGCCGACTCCACCGGCAAGGCACCCATCCGTATGGCCGCGCTCTATATGCCGAACGGCGTAAACCCTTGGAAGTGGGCGCCCGAAGGCACGGGCCGTGATTTCCAACTTTCGCCCACGCTCAAGCCGCTTGAAGATCTGAAGAGCCAGATCACCGTCCTGACCAACCTCTGGAACGAAAACTCCAAGGGCGGCGACGGCCACTACGTCAAGGAAGCGGCCTGGCTCACCTGCCAAACCATCAGAAAGACCCCCGGCGAAGACATCGCCAACGGCGTCTCCGTCGATCAGTTGGCCGCCCAACGGATCGCCGGCCAAACGCCCCTGCCGTCGCTCGAACTTGGCGTGACGCCGGTGGCTGTCGGGGTTGACGCTGTTGTCGGCTACACCCGCGTCTACGGCTCCCACATTGCCTGGAGCAGCCCCAGTACGCCGCTCGCCCGCGAGCTCAACCCCCGCTCCGTCTACGAGCGCCTCTTCCGCGCCTCCTCCGGGCCCCAGGGCAACGAAGCGAAAATGGACGCACTGCTGCTTGACCGTGTCCTCGGCGACGCCAAGAAGCTGCGGAATCAGGTCGGCACCGCGGACCGCGTCCGGCTGGATGAGTATCTCTCCGTGATGCGTTCGCTCGAAGAGCGCGTGCAGCGTGCGTCAAGCACCAAGGAACGCACCTGGAAGCCCCGTGTCGCCATGGACCCCAAGGCGATCCCCACCGAGCGCCCCGCCGACCACTCCGAGCATGTCCGCCTGATGCTCGACATGATCGCCACCGCCTTTCAGACCGACACTACACGCATCGCGACGTTCATGTTCGGCAACGCCGTCAGCAACGTCAGCTTCCGCTTCCTCGAAGGCGTCAGCGCCGGCCACCACGACGTTTCGCACCACCAGAAGAACGAAGACAAACTCCGCCAGTATGAGCTCATCAACCGCTGGCACATTGAGCAGTACGCCTACCTGCTCCGCCGCCTGCAGAGCATGAAGGAGGGCGAATCGACCGTGCTCGACAACTCGATGATCCTGTTCGGCTCCGCCCTCAGCGACGGCGACCGCCACAACCCGCGGAACCTGCCTCTCGTCCTCGGCGGCAACGCCGGCGGCCGCATCAACGCGGGCCAGCACCTCGTCTACGCCGAAGACAGCCAGATGGCAAATCTCTACGTCTCCATGCTCGATGCGTTCGGCACGCCGGTGGAGCGCTTCGCCGATAGCACCGGTCCATTGAAGGGGTTGCTCCGTGCGTAGCCTGGCTCTGCTGTTGCTCGCCGGTAGTGCCTGGGCCGCCGACCTATCGGGCATCTGGGTTGGCGAGATTGACAGTGGACGGCCTGATCGCGATCCGATTCAGGTCTCCTTCCAGTTCGTCCAAAAAGGCAGCGAACTCAGCGGCAAGCTCTACGGCGATCATCAGAGCACGCCGATCGCCACCGGCATTGTCGCCGGCGAACTCGTCACCTTCGTTGTCATCACGTCCGAACAGGCTGGCAACGAAGTCAATGACACCAAAGTTCGTTTCACCGGCCGCCTCGTAAACGGCGAGCTCGAACTGACGCGCGAACGCGAAAGCTCCACCCGGGCCGGGGCCAAAAGCGGAGCCTTCGTCCGGCCTGGCAGCGGACAGCAGGTTCGACTCAAGCGTCTCACTTAGCATCGGCCTCGACTTCCTCGGCCGCTTTCTAAAAGCGGAGCCGGAGGCCGCCCCAGATGCCGCGCGGAGCCCCGGGCGCGTAAAAGGTTGACTTGCGCACCGGGTACTCCCCGTTGTCCTCTGGAAATGGCCGCGCCACGAAGTTCCCTTCCAGCGTAAATCCGGCCGGCCCCAACTGCGCCCCGGAGTAGTACCGCCGATCGAACAAGTTGTTAATCTGCCCGAACAACTGAACCCGCGGATGCACGTCATACCGCGCCCCCAGATTCGATACCGCATAGCCCGGCGACGTGCCCTGCCCCGCGAAAAACGTACCATCCGGCTGGTGTAGATTGTTCTCATTCCCCCGCGCGAACGAACTCGACGTGCCAACCACTCCCATGTTCACGACGAACTTCTCCGTCACCTGCACGTCGGCATATACCTTCGTCATGTGACGAGGAATCAGCGGAATCCGATCGCCAGGACGAATGTCGATGAACTCGTCGTCGTTCGTACTGTTCGCTTCGCCGTTCACCTCTTCCGGACTGCGAAACGTTGCATCGAGCAGCGTGTAGCTAGCGCCAAGCGTGGCCCGCCGAATCCGGGCGCTGGCCCCCGCCTCAAGACCTTGCCGCAGCGTCTTGCCGAAGTTCTTGAAGTAGCCATAGCTCACCTGCTCCGACGCCACAAACAGAATGTCGTCGCGATTGTCTGACCGGAACCATCCGGCGTTCCAATGGAAGCTGCTCTCCCCGCCGCCCCGGATGCCGGCCTCCACCGTCCGCGTCACCACCTGCTTCAACGGCGGGTCCCCGGCCAAGGCGTTTGGCAACCGGCACGGCGCTTCGGGATCGGCGCAGCCCAGCTCAATCGACGTCGGCGCGCGGCTGCCTTCCGTGTAGCTCGCATAGAGCCAGCGGTACGTCACGCCCACCGCGGGGTTGAACCGGTTAAACGTATGCTGCCCCGTCAGCGAGCCCGTGCCAGCCGCCGGCCGGATCAGATCGAGGTTGTCGATCGACGTGCGATTGAATCGCCCGGAAGCGGTCAGGTTCACCTTCCCCAGGCGCACGGTATCGGTCGCGAATACACTCGCCGTATGTATCCGTCCGGCCAGGTTCGCCCGGGTATCGAACGGCTCACCGTCCGCCTCGCCACCGGTTACCCCGTCGCCGAACGCCCCCAGCGGCGTAACGCTGCGGTCCGGATTCAGATAGCCCAATTCGGTCGACTGCCTGAAGCCGACGTTGTTGCCGTCATAGGCCGCGCCCGCCGTAAACTGGTTCTTCCCCGCCACCCAACTCACCTGTCCCGAAACGCCGTAGTTCCGCTGATGCGTCGTACTCCGGTTCAACAGCCCGTTGCACTTCTCCGCCGGTTCATCCACCAACAGGACATTGGCAATGCAGCGCCACTTGGGAAACGGCGTATTCGCGGCATTCTCCCCGCTCAGCGGAAAGCCGGAGTAGCCAGCCGCCGTCAGAGCGGCCCGTTCGGCGGCGTTCGGCTGATACACGGCCTGGTCCAGTGAGTCCTCGTTGATGTCCCCGTTCAATGTCCGCGTCCGGATGTGCCGGAAGTACGCGTTGGCGGAGAACGTCAGCCGCGAGGTCAGCGCGCGCTGCAGCGTCAGGTTCACGAACGGAGACCGGTTCCCGGTAAGGTCCGGCTTCGTGTTAATGCTCGCAAAATCGCGTTCGAGCAGACGGATATCCTGCAGCCCGTTGCCCACCAGCGCGTTGTTGGCGTACGCCATCGTCAGGCCGATCGCCGTGCGCTCCCGCTGATACCCCACCTTCGTGAAAAGCTGCCGCACGTTCGACGGCGAGGAGTCCCGCCACCCGTCTTCAAAGAACAGGTTGCCCCCCGTGAACCAGTGGAAGCCATTCTGCAGGCTGCCGCCATGCTCGAACTCAGCGACCTTGCGGCCAAAGCTCCCGCCGCTCAACGTCAGCGCCGATCCCGGATGCGTCCGTCCGTCCTTCGTCCGCATCGATACCGCCCCGCCTAGCGTATTCAATCCGAACAGCGGATTCGACCCCGGGATCAGCTCCATCTCTGCAATGGCCAACCGCGGAATCAGATCCCAACTCACCACGTCGCCGAACGGCTGATTCAGCCGCACGCCGTCCATATAGATCGAAACGCCTTGCGGTGTGCCGAGCAGCGGCGAGGCCGTATAGCCGCGATAGTTCAGATCCGGCTGCAGCGGATTGCCCTGAATCTCGTTCACAAACACGCCCGCCAAACGCCGATTGGCGAAATCCGCCAAGTCAATCGCGCCCGACGCCGTAAGATCCGCCGCCGTCGCCGCCTGCACCGGCGCCGGAATCTCGTCCCGCGACCGGCTCAACCCCGGCAGAGGGGTCGTGCCAACCACGGAAACCGTGTAGGTCGGAGCGCCGACGGCCATCGCCACCGTTTTTGAAACCGGTCCGTCCAGATTGAGGACCTCGGAATGCGTAACGAAGCCGGCCTTCGATAAGGCCAAGCGGTAGCGGCCCGAAAGGCCATCGACGGTCGCCTTGCCTTCCGCGTCGGTCGTAAACCGGGTGCTCACGCCGCTCGACAATTGGTCGAGTTGTCCGGCAACGGCCATCGGCGCGCCGGAAGGGTCTGTGACGGTCAGCGAAAGCGCCGCCGCGAAGAGGAGAAGAACGTTCACAGAACCATATGTCAGCAAAGACCGGTTTGTTCAGAGTATTTTTATAGAGTGTCGAATGTAGCGTTATGGCCCGGTCAGCCTTGGCCGCTCGCCGATGAGGTCGCCCGAATGTACGGGCAGTGGCGCGGGCCGCTGCTGCGGTATCTGGCCGCGCTGGGCCTCCCCAACGCCGACTCCGAGGACGTCGCCCAGGAAGTGTTCCTCGCCCTTTGCCATCACCTGCGGCGCGACGGCGGCCGGGCGAATTTGCGCGGCTGGGTGTTCCGCGTCGGTCACAACCTTGCGCTCAAGCGCCGCGAACAGATGGGCCGCGCCGTCGAGACGATCGAGGTCTGTGACCCCGCCCCCAGCCCGGAAGAACTCGCCTTGCTGAGTCATCGCCGGGAACGGCTGCAGGCCGTCGTCGCCGCGCTGCCGGACCGTGACCGCTGGTGCCTCCTGCTCCGCGCCGAGGGACTGCGATACCGCGAGATCGCTGAAGTCGTCGACGTCTCGCTCGGCGCCGTCGCGGCCTCCCTCGCCCGCTCGGTCGGCAAACTGACGGCGGTGGAGGGACGATGACCCATTGCACCGACGCCGAACTGATGGCCATCATGGACGGCGAAGCCCCCCGCGACCATTTCGACTCCTGCCCGCAGTGTCGCGCCCGCTACGCCGAACTCGAACGCGCCCTGAACGAATTCACGGCCATCCATCGGGGCCGCCGCCCCGTCGCCTGGTGGCGCTACGCCGCAGCAGCCCTCTTCCTGGTCGCCGCAACAGGCCTGTGGCTCATGCGCAGCCGCCCCGACCTGCCCAACGCGGACCTCACCCCCGGCGCCACCCGGCCCATGACCCAAGCGGAGGTCTGCCTCGCCCTCGCCCAGGACGACGACCGGATTGCTCCGCGTGCCATGGCGGAGCAGGTGTTTACTAAATATGGCATTCGCAGTCCTCAGCCCCGCGCCTACGAAGTCGACTATCTCATCGCCCCGGCCCTCGGCGGCGCCGAGGACGTCCGCAACCTCTGGCCCCAGCCCTACGGCGGCAGTGTCTGGACGGCCCGGGTCAAAGATGCCCTCGAAGACTATCTCAGGAACATGGTCTGCAATGGCCGTCTGGAGCTTGCCACCGCCCAGGAAGACATCGCCACCGACTGGATCGCCGCGTATCGAAAGTACTTTCGGACGGAGCAGCCGCTCACCGAACACGCCGGCTTCGTCAAGGACCGACCCTGGGAGTAGGGCTGAACGCGATACACTTTAGTTATGCTCCGCGTTGTAGCTTTCCTCCCGGCGTTGCTGCTGGCCCAAGAGCCCGTCATCAACCAGTACTGCGTCGGATGCCACAACACGCAGTCAAAGGCCGCCGGTCTGGCGCTCGATACAGCCAAGCCGGACGACGCGGCCACGTGGGAGAAAGTACTGCGCCGCGTGCGGGGCCGGACCATGCCGCCAGTGGGTCTCCCGCGGCCGAAAGAGCTGGACTATCAGACCCTGGTCGCCTCGCTTGAGAAGAAGCTGGACAGCCGCCCGATTGACCCCGGCCGCACCGATACCTTCCGGCGTCTCAACCGGACCGAGTATCAGAACTCGATTCGCGACCTGCTCGCCCTCGACGTCGATGTCACCAGCCTCCTCCCGGCCGACGATGCCAGCCACGGGTTCGACAACGTGACGGTTGGCAATCTCTCGCCGACCCTGCTCGAACGCTACCTCGGCGCGGCCCGCAAGATCAGCCGCCTCGCCATCGGCATCCCCCCGAAGCAGGTGGGCGGCGAGACCGTCATGCTGCCGCCGGACCTTACGCAGGAAGAGCATTTCGAGGACATGCCCCTCGGCACCCGCGGCGGCACTGCCGTGCGCTACACCTTCCCGCTCGACGCCGAATACGAAATCCAAGTCCGCCTTCAGCGGGATCGGAACGAGCATGTCGAAGGGCTTCGCGGCCAACATGCAGTAGAACTCCTTCTGGACGGCGAACGCATCCAGGCCTTCGTCGCCAAGCCGCCCGCCCCGGGAAAGGACCATTCCGGGGTTGATCGCGAATTCAACGTCCGCCTCCGCGTCAGCGCCGGGCCCCATACGGTAGCGGCCGTCTTCCCCAAGCTCGCTTCGGCCATCCTCGAGACCGAGCGGCAGCCTTATCAGGCCCACTTCAATATGGACCGCCATCCGCGCATCACCCCGGCGGTTTTCTCGGTGACGGTGAACGGGCCGTACAACGCCAAGGGCCCCGGCGATACGCCCAGCCGCCGCGCCATCTTCGTCTGCCAGACACAGGACGAAGCCTGCGCTACCAAGATTGTAAGCAACCTCGCCCGCCGGGCGTATCGCCGGCCAGTGAAGGCCGCTGACCTCGCCGTTCCTCTGAAGTTCTATCGCGAAACCCAAGCCAAGGAAGGCTTCGAGCCCGGTATCGAGATGGCGCTCCGTGCGGTCCTCGTCAGCCCGGAGTTCCTCTTCCGCGTGGAGCAGGATCCCGCCGGCGTGGCCGCCAAGTCCGCCTACCGCATTAGCGATCTCGAACTCGCCTCCCGCTTGTCGTTCTTCCTTTGGAGCAGCATTCCGGACGAAGAGCTGCTGGGCTTGGCCGAGCGGGGCGATCTGCGGAAACCGGGCGTGCTGGATAAGCAGGTCCGCCGCATGTTGGCCGACGACCGTTCCCGCATGCTGGTTACGAACTTCGCGGACCAGTGGCTCTATCTGCGCAACCTTGCCTCCATTACGCCGGACATGCGCGCCTTCCCGGACTTCGACGACAACCTGCGCAAGTCCTTCCGCAAAGAGACGCACCTGTTTGTCGAGAGCGTGATGCGCGAAGACCGCAGCGTGGTCGACCTTCTCCGCGCCAACTACAGCTTTCTGAACGAGCGTCTGGCCAAGCACTATGGCGTGCCCAATGTATACGGCAGCCGCTTCCGCAAAGTCACCTTCGGCGCCGGCGTCGAACGCGGTGGCCTACTGCGTCAGGGCAGCATCCTGACGGTCACGTCCTATGCCACGCGGACCTCGCCCGTCATCCGCGGTAAGTGGATCCTTGAAAACATTCTGGGTGTGCCGCCTCCACCGCCACCGCCGAACGTGCCCGCCCTCGAAGAGACGAAGTCGGCGCTGAAGAAGTTGACTGTCCGCGAACGCCTCGCCGAACATCGCAAGAATCCGGCCTGCTCCAGTTGCCATAAACTCATGGACCCGGTGGGCTTCTCGCTTGAGAATTTTGATGCCGTCGGCCGTTGGCGCCGCGCCGAAGATGGTGTCCTGGTTGACTCCAGCGGCGGCCTACCCGATGGCGCGAAGTTCGATGGCGTCGATGGCCTCGAGAAGGCCCTACTGACACGGCCCGAGCTTTTTGCTACAACCATTACAGAGAAGCTGTTGACCTACGCGCTCGGCCGGGGGGTGGAATCCACCGACGCCCCGGCAGTACGGCAGATCGTACGGCAGGCCAAGAACAACAATTTCCGGTTCTCCTCGCTAATTCTGGGGATCGCCGGCAGCCCGTCGTTTCAGATGAGGAGAGCCCAATGATCATCACGAAAAAAGCCCTGCCCCGGCGCGCTCTGTTGCGCGGCATGGGAGCGACATTAGCGCTACCGCTTCTCGATGCGATGGCCCCCGCGCTGAGCGCCGCGGCTGTGCCCGTCCGTCGCTTGGGCTACGTCTATATGCCGATGGGCGCGCACATCACGGATTGGACGCCGCCCGGCGCCGACCTGCGCACGCTCTCGCCCACGCTGCGCAGCCTCGCGCCGGTGGTGGAATATCTCTCCGTGCTGAGCAACATGGAGCTGCGCAACGCCTATCCCGGCACGCATGCCACGTCGAACGCCGCCTTCCTGAGTGCTGCGACCGCCAAGTGGACCGAGAGCACCGACTATCACTTGGCCACCACGGCTGACCAAGTCGCCGCCCAGCAGATCGGCCAAGGCACCCGCCTGCCTTCGCTCGAACTCGCGATGGACCTGCTGACCACCGTCGGCCAGTGCGACAACGGCTACGCCTGCGTCTATCAGAATAACCTCTCCTGGTCCTCGCCCACTACGCCGCTTCCCGCCGAAGCGCATCCGCGCGTCGCGTTTGAACGGCTCTTCGGCGATGGCGGCAGCGCCAGCGACCGGCAGGCCGAACTTCGCAAGGATGCCAGTCTGCTCGACTGGATGAGCGCCGATATTTCCCGCCTGCAGCGTAAGCTCGGCGCGAGTGACCGGACAAAAGTTGCCGAGTACCTCGACACGGTGCGCGAAGTGGAGCGCCGGATTCAGAGGGCCGAGAAGGCGACGTCGGAGTCGACGCTGCCGGATCTCGACCGTCCCATTGGCGTTCCTGCCTCGTACACGGAACACGCCAAGCTCATGTTCGATCTGCAAGTGCTGGCGCTGCAGGGTGACGTGACACGGGTGACGACTTTCCAGTTGGCCCGCGAGACCAGTACGCGGACCTATCCCGAGATCGGTGTGGCAGATGCGCATCATCCGTTGACGCACAATGGCGGCGACCCGGAGAAATTGGCGCGCGTCGCCAAGATCAACGCATTCCACGTGTCGCTGTTCGCCTACTTCCTCGAGAAGTTGAAGGCCACGCCGGACGGCGACGGCAACCTGCTCGACCACTCCATCTATCTCTACGGCAGCGGCATGGGCAACGCCGATAAACACGACCATGTGAACCTGCCGATTCTGGTGGCGGGCGGTCTCGCCGGCAAGAAAGCAGGCGGACGGCACTTGCGGTACACGAAGCCGGAACCGCTGGCGAACCTGCATCTCACCTTGCTCGATCGCGTCGGGGTGCGGCTCGACCGCTTTGCCGATAGCACCGGCAAGATTCCTGAATTGACGACGGTGTAGCGATGCGGCGTTTGGCTTTGGGTCTGATTTTCGCGGGGGCATTGCTGGCGTCGGATGGCACGACGCCGCTGCACCGAGCGGCGTATCAGGATGATCTGGCGGCGGTGGAGCAGTTACTCCGCGGCGGCGCTGACGTGAAGGAAGCGAATCGCTATGGCATCACTGCCCTGTCGCTCGCCTCCACGAACGGCAACGGCAAAATGGTCGCGCGGCTGCTCGAAGCCGGGGCTGATCCGAACACGGTTCTGCCCGGCGGCGAGACGGCGTTGATGACCGCCGCGCGCACCGGCAGCGTGGAGGCCGTGCGGGCGCTGATCGCCAAAGGCGCCGACGTGAAGGCCAAAGAAAAGAAGCAGGGGCAAGCCGCGCTGCACTGGGCGGCGGCGGAAGGCCACGCGGCGATCATTGCGGAACTCGTGAAGGCCGGCGCCCCGGTGGACGATCGGCTGGACTCCGGTTACTCCCCGCTGCTGTTCGCCGTGCGCGAGGGCAAGATCGAGGCCGTGAAAGCGCTCCTGAAAGCCGGTGCCGATGTGAACGACACGACGCCGGCCGGCGGCCGCCGCTCTGCGCCGCCGCGCGCGCCGCGGACGGGAACGTCGGCGTTGATTCTCGCTGCTTTGAACGCGCACTATGAACTCGGCAAGGTGCTGCTCGACGCCGGGGCTAACCCGAATGCGGATGGGCCTGGCTATACTGCGCTGCATACCGTCTCGTGGGTGCGCAAATCCGGCGGCGGCGACAACGACCCCGCGCCGGACGGATCCGGCAACCTGACGAGCCTCGATTTTGTGAAAGTGCTGGTGGCCAAAGGCGCCGATATCAACTCGCGCATGAGCAAGAAGATCGGCGTGGGCATGACTGGTTTGAACACCGCCGGCGGCACCGCGTTCTTCCTGGCTGCGCGGACGGCGGACGCAGAGCTGATGCGGCTGCTGGCCAAATTGGGCGCGGACCCGAAGCTGCCGAATGCCGATGGGTCGACGCCGTTGATGGCAGCGGCGGGACTGGGCACCCGGTCTCCGGGGGAAGACGCCGGTACCGAGGCTGAAGTGATGGAGGCGATCGAGGTCGCCCTTGAACTCGGCAACGACATCAACGCCGTCGACAACAACGGCGAAACGGCGATGCATGGCGCGGCGTATAAGAACCTGCCCGGCGCAGTGCTGCTGCTGGCGAAGCGCGGGGCCAAGCGCGAGATCTGGGACCAGAAGAACAAGTTCGGCTGGACCCCGATGCGGATTGCCGAAGGCTACAGGTTCGGCAATTATAAGCCCTCCGACGTCACCATGGCCGCGTTCCGGCAGCTACCATAAGGGCCTACTCGTCGCCTTTTTTCTGGGAGCGCTGGCCGCCGCCTTAACCTATGGCCGTAGCACTACGTCGACGAACTGCTGCTGCCGGAGACAGAAGTCATTCGCGAAGAGCTGGCGTTGACGCGGAACGCGAACGAAGGTCTGCACGCGGTGATTCTTGGGTTGGATCTGAAGCCGGGCGATGAGGTGGTCACGACGACGCAGGACTAACCGAGCATGTTCAGCAGTCTCGATCAGAGGGCGGCGCGGAAAGGGGGTTGGGCGCGTTGCGGAAGCAGTTATTGATCGCGGATTCCCTGGAGCAATCGTGCGGCATCGGCGCGCTGAGGTCTTTAAGATTCTGTCCGGACGCGGGTGATGCCCGACGTAGACCGCTTCGGCCGGGCCATCACGACAATGGCACGCGGCTAACGTATTTAGTACCATTGGCCACCATGATCGAAACCCTGCGCCGGTGGGCCAACTGGCTTGACGATTGGATGCGCTTCGCGGACATTCGCTGGCAGCGGATGGGCCCGGACGGCCACAACGCGGATGCGTTTCTTTGGCCCAGCTTGGTGGCGGCCGCACTCTGGACCGGAATGCCCTCTTTGGGCTGGCACTCGCCGATAGGCCTTGTGGTCGGCCTGATAGCCTATGGGATTTTCCGGGCCGGACGCCGGCAGCTTCTCATCGTGCAAGTGGCCGTGCTCGTTCTGCTCGGCGGAGGGATTTGGATCTTCGGCTCGGATCGGGCCACGGGAGATGGTGGCGTCTATCGCCATTTATTGATCCCGGTGACGGTTGTGGTCGGCGTAGCCCTATTGCTGGCGGCCCGGTTAGCGCGCAGCCTGTTCGCACCGCTGAGCGAAGGTTCTACGTACCGGCAGGGATTAGCGGTCACAGAGTTGTTTCAGTCGCGCGGGCGCCACGCCGCGGTGGGCTCGGCGCTGGTGTGGCAGGTGTTCGCTGGACTGTTCGGCAGCGCATTGCTGCTGCTGTTGCCGGCGGCCATTGCGGTGCTGGTGGCGCCGCCAGCGTATACGTTCCTGGCCGGTGCTGTCGTGCTGGGCGGGATGGCCCTGATGGTCGTCTTCACGGCTTTGAACGAGCGGCTCTACGCGATGTTGCGGATCCTGACGGTCCGCTTCTTCCGCAATGCGGCGTTGGGCGTCTCGCTGTTGTTGATCGCCCTGGGCGCGGCGCGGATCGCCGAGGTCTCCTATGTGACGACGTTGTTCGACGGCGCGCCGGGGCTGGGGATCGTCCTGTATCTGGTGTTCGCGTACGCGATCACCTGGTGGTACGACTACTGGATGGAGCGCCTGGTGGGGCGCGAACTGTTGGGACTTCTCAGGAATGAAGCCGGTCCCGACAGCCAGATTCCCTACCCCTACATCGGGCCGGCGGTGACCAAAGTGCCGCCCGACCAGCGGACGTTGGCGCTGCACGGCCTCGGCCGCTTCGTCGCCTATCGCCCGAATCCGCGAAAGCCGGAAGAGCCGTACTTCGAAGCCTGGGCGTTTCGGGACCTGTTCGTTCACTTGGCTGCGACGGGCAACCCCGGTGGCAAAGCGGAGCCGAAGCCACGGCAGATCGACCGGCGGCTGAGCCAGTACTTCGCGGCCATTGGGCTGCTGGTGGCGGCCCTGTTGGGTGGCGGTGCGTGGTGGTTGAGCAAACAGACGCAGGTGCCCGGATTGCAGGCGGAGGCGGGGCAAGGCAACGGCAAGACTTTGGCGGAGGTTCTGGGCTGTGCGGGCGGGCCGCGGATCGTTGTGGCGGCCTCTGGCGGCGGCACGCGGGCGGCGCTGTTCACGGCGGCGGTGCTGGAAGGCATCACGCTGCGCGCCCCGGAGGGCGCGATCGTCGCGGGGAGCGGCGTTTCGGGCGGCTCGGCGGCCCTCGCTTACTATGCCGGGAAGCGGCCGGAGCTCGTTCGGCCGGATCAACCCGCTTGGGACCGCTTTCACGAGACGATGGCCGCGCCATTCATCGCCGACGTGATTGAACGGGCCTCCGAGTGGCGCATGGTGAAGGGCGGCCGGCTCGGCATTCTTCTGGCGGAGAGCTTTCAACGGCGCTGGGGGCTGCGGGAGCGGCAGGAGATGGGACAGGTGAAGGACTTCGGGCTGATCCTCAACACCACGCTGGCCGGGCGCTTTCGCCGTGGGGAGGGGCACCCGGATCTGCCGCTCGCTAAGTTGGCGTCGGTCCGCTTTAGCGAGACAAAATCTGACGTGGCGGGTGGACGATTGTTGCTGACGAATCTTTCGCTGCGCGGGGCGTTTCCTCAGGTTAGATTGCCCTTTGTGCCGAAGGAGCCGTTGCCGGTGCTGATTGACGATCCGCACACGCGACTGGAAGACGCGGCGGCGCTGAGCGCCAACTTTCCTCCCGTCTTTTCGAACGCAGCGGTGGATGTGGGCGAGCAGAATCGATATTGGGTGACCGATGGCGGCGCGGCGGACAATCGCGGATTGGAGATGCTGCTGTTCGCGCTGCGGGAGCAAGCACCCGCGTGCCCGGCGCCGCCGGAGATTCATGTCGTGGTGGTGGAGGCTTCGGGGGTGAGCGAGAAGTTCAGCCAGGACCGCGGTATCGCCTCGGCGATGGGAGCCGGGGCGCAGTTTGCCGGGCAGTTGAATGTAGAGCTGGCGAGGCAGTTGCCGCAGGTGCATTTCCACATGGTCGCGATGCCGCTGGCCCTGCGGACAGCGGACTCGTTCGGCACGCATTGGATGTTGCAGCGGTACATCGCCGTGAAGACGAAGACCGGCGAAGAGGTGTTCGAAGGTACGGACGTGGTGCGGGCGTTGCGCGCGAGCTACGGCTGCCGCGACGTCGCGGCGCCCGACAAGCTGCGGCCGGTGATCACGGAAACGGAAGAGTTCCGGACGGGATGGTGCAAGCTGGTGAAGGAGTTGGGCGGCGCCGGCTGCAACTGTCCGCCGTAGGATATGCTGGCGCGATGGATTTGGAACTGAGAGATAGCGTCGCCGTGGTGACGGGCGGGGCGAGCGGCATTGGGCTGGCTTGTGTGGAGGCGCTGGAGCGGGAAGGCTGCCGGGTGCCGGTATGGGACCGGCGCGGGCCGGGCAGTGTGGACGTCAGTTCGCTCGAGTCCGTGCGGGAGGCGCTACGGGAGACGGAGGCCAACTTTGGCCCGGTGCGGCACTTGGTGCACGCGGCGGCGACGGGCTCGGGCAAATTCGGCTTTCCGTTTCTGAACCTGGAGCCGGGAGATTGGTCGCGGGTGCTCGACGTGAACATTATGGGGATGGTGAACGTGGCGCAGGTGCTGGCGCCGGGGATGATGGAACGGCGCGGGGGGACGATGGTGTTCATTGCCTCGGTGGCGGGGCAGATCGGGTCGCAGACGGATCCGCCGTACTCGGCGAGCAAGGCGGCGAACATCAACTTCGCGCAGTGCCTGGCGAAGGATCTGGCGGGGTATGGGGTGCGGGTGAATACCGTAAATCCGGGAATGGTGAAGACGCCGTTGAACCGGGCGGTGTGGCAGGCGTGGCACGATCAGCAGCCCGAGGGGCAGCGGCGTACGTATGACGAGTGGGCAGGCGAAAAAGTGAAGGCCGTAGCGCCGTTGGGCCGGTGGCAGGAGCCGGCGGAGATTGCGGATATGGTCGCGTTTCTTTCCTCGGCGCGGTCTTCATCGGTGACAGGACAGACGATCAACGTCGACGGAGGACAGGTGATGCACTGGTAGGCGCCCAGCGTTCGATGGCAGCGCTGAGGTTGGCGAGGTCGATGGGCTTGGTGAGGTAGTCGGCCATGCCGGCGGCGAGACAGATCTCGCGGTCACCCTGCATCGCGTTGGCGGTGATGGCGATGATGGGGGTGCGCTCCGCCTCGGACCAGCGCTGCTGCAAGGCTTGGGCGGTGGCGATCCCATCCATGCCGGGCATCTGCCAGTCCATCAGGATGAGGTCGAAGGTTTGGGTGGAGGTGATGGCTAGCGCCTCCTCGCCTGAAGTGACCAGAGTCGAGTTGCAGCCCAGCCGTTCGAGCATGAGCTGGAGGACCCGGCGGTTCACCGGGTTGTCTTCGACGACGAGGATACGGGCGGAGGCCGCAGGCGAGCCGGCTTCGACGAAGACGGAGGCTGGGAGCGCCGCTGCGCGGGCAAACGGAAGCGTGAGCGTGAAGGTGGAGCCCTCGCCTTCGCGGGAGTTTAGTGTGACGTTGCCGCCCATCAATTCCGCGAGACGCCGGGAGATGGCAAGGCCGAGACCGGAGCCTCCGCGGTGGCTGGCCGCTTTGTCTTGGGCCTGCGTGAAGACCTCGAAGAGACGAGCTTGATCCGCCGGGGAAATACCTATGCCAGTGTCGGTGATGGTGACCTGCGCGACGATGGTTTCCGGTCCCTTTGCTTCGATTGAGAGGCCGATATTCACTTCGCCGTGGTCGGTAAACTTGACCGCGTTACTGACGAGGTTGACGAGAATCTGCCGCAGACGAAGTTCGTCCGCGGAGACCACGAGGGGGTCGTCCGTGAGGGCGCTGATGCGGAGGCTAATGCCCTTCTCGGCGGCTCGGGCCCGGAACAGCCGTTCGACTTCATTGAGCTGGGCGAGGAGGGATACAGGAGACAGGCGGAGTTCGAGCTTGCCCGCCTCTACTTTGGCAAGATCGAGGATCTCGTTGAGCAGTTCGAGCAGGGCTTCTCCGGACTCGCGGATGGTGGTTGCCAGTTCCCGCTGCTCAGCAGAGAGAGGCGTCTGCCGCAGCAGATCGGCCATGCCCAGGACGCCATTCATGGGAGTCCGAATCTCGTGACTCATATTGGCGAGGAAGGCCGACTTGGCGCGGCTGGCACTTTCGGCGGCGCCGCGGGCCCGGCGCAGGCGCAGGGTTTGCCAGCCGAGGAGCAGGCAGACGATGGCGAGGACGGACATGCCGTAGGAAAGCTCCCTGGTGCGGCGGCCCGATTCCAGGTATTCGGAGATGGTGAAGAGCTGGCTGGAGGTGATGAGCCCCCAATTGAAGGTGATGGAGGCGAAGCGGCCGCTCCGGGTGATGACGCTCAGTTCTTCGCGGAGCCGGTCCGCGGCGCGGACGGCGCCCCGGTCGGTCCGGTTGGCGGCGATGCCGAAGAGCAGGAGCCAGTCAGGATGGGTATGCAAGCTGACGCGCCGGCCGCCGCAGGCTTCCGGCTTGGCGGAGAGGACTCCGTCGCTCATGCCTTCAGCCACGAGGGCAGCGTCGGCCTCTCCGCGGCAGAACGCATCAAACGCCGCGAGTTGATTGGCGGCTTCGACCGGGGTGGCGCCGGGTGCGATGCGTTTGCTCCAGACGAGGGCTTGGTTGCCACGGGCGCGAGCCAGCCGGAGGCCTTTCCAGTTGGCGGGCAGCGGTTGACCGTCCCGGGTAATGATCCAATAGGCGAGCCGGACGTACGGAGCGCTGACATAGATCCGGGCCTGGCCGTCAGGCCGGTAGCCGGCCAGGGGCAGGAGGTCGATCTGGCCAGTGAACAGCGACTTTTCGGCGCCGTTCTCCGTGGGTACCCATTGGAGGGGCAGGCCGATATTGGCCGCCGCTTCGCTCATGCCCTCCGGAATGGGGCCGTCGGCCTTGCCGTCCGGCGCGATAGTGATTGCCGGGGGGGTGGGGGAATATCCCATTCGGAAGACGCGGTATGGCGATGCGGGCCACAGGAGATACACAGCGGCCGCGAGAGCCGGCAGGCTGATTGCGGCGGCGATCCAATGAAGGGGATTTTGCATGGGCGGACGACTACAGTTCCCACTAGGCATATCGTCTAGCGTCGCTGATGTTTGAGCCGGACAAGAAAAAAGGGCCTCCCGGTGGGGAGGCCCTTTGGGTTGCTGGTATGGAGCTGGCCTCTAAAAGAGGAACTTCAGGCCGAACTGCTGCTGGCGCATGTTGGTGGCGGTGCCGGTGATGTTGCCGAAGTTGGTCGCGCCCACAACGTAGGTGCTATTGGGGTTGGCGAAGTTCGGGTGGTTGAGGGTGTTGAAGGTCTCCCAACGGAACTGGATCTTCAAGCTTTCGGTGATGGTGAAGTTCTTGAAGAGGCTCCAGTCGAAGTTGACGAGGCCTGGCCCACGCATGAAGTTACGGGGGGTATTGCCGTAGGTGAACTGCGCCGGCAGAGCAAACCCGCCGATGTTGACGCAGTTGATGAGCTTGCCGCTGCCGCAATCGACCGAGATCGGCGTGCCGGAGAAGTCCGCGCGCTGGGTGCCCTGGCCCACATTGGCCCGGTCAATCCCGAGAACCGCACTGAACGGAAGCCCGGACTGAATGGTGGTGATGCCGTTCATCTGCCAGCCGCCGAGCGTGTTCTTGAGGAGCTTGCTGGAGGAGCCGGCAAACAGCGGGATCTCGTAGTTGTAGCTGGCGACCGTGCGATGGGGGATGTCCCAGTTGGCGCGGCCATAGTCCAAGCGCCAATTGAAGGGGTTCATGACGTTGGAGCCGCTATTGGAGTCCGTGGCGACGTCAAGGACCTTCGAGAAGGTGTAGCTGAAGAGGGTGGTGAGACCCTTAAAGCCATTCTGGCGATAGACCACGCTGAGGCCGTTGTACTTCGAGTTCAGGTCGTTGGTGATCTGACGGATGACGGCATAGCGCGGATTCGGGCGGCGGTCGTTAATGTTGCCCGGACCCGGGGTCGGCGTATTCAGGAAGAAGCTGCGGTCGAGGTGGTAGGCGTAGTTGCCGAGATACTCAACGGCAATACCCGCGGTGCGCCACAGGCCGCGCTCAATGCTGAGGCTCCACTGGTTCATGGCGCCGTTCGGCAGGTAGGGGCTGATGTGGAACGCGTTCGGACGAGCCGAGAGCGAGCCGCCAGCTGCTGGAAGCGGATTCGACAGCGTCAGTGCGTTCGACGGAATGATGCCGTTCACGAGCGAGTTGTTAAACGTGAAGATGGTCGAGAACGGCGGGTTGGTGGTGGCCAGAGTGAAGCTGTTCATCTGGTTGGGGTTGTAGTAGAGCCCGAAGCCGCCGCGGACGACGAACTTGGACGGCATGCGGTAGGCGAAGCCGAAGCGCGGCGCAAAATTGTTGCGGTCGGCCTGGTGGTACGGAATCTTTTGCGGAACCGGGCTGGGGATGAACGCAGTCTGCTCCGGATTCAGGATGGTGCCGTTGCCGGTGGTCGACTGGGGCACGATGGGGAGTTCATAACGCAGGCCGAGGGTGAGGGTCAGCCGGTTGGAGACCTGCCACTTGTCCTGGACGAAGAAGCCGTGCCGCCATTGTTCGGCGCCGCCGGGGACGAGCGGACCTGGCGTGGTGATGGACTGCGGCAGGCCGATGATGAAGTCGGCGGGCGCATAGCCGGTGAGCTGTCCGTTAAAGCCGAAGCCGCCGCGCGGATTGTTGTTCGCCGAACGGTTGGTGATTACCTTGCGGCTATCGATACCGACGGCGATGTTGTGGGCGGACTTCAGGAAACTGGTCGTATTCGAGATCTGGTGGGTAGCGTCCTGCTGGAACCAGTTCGTTGAACTCATGTTCTGACCGCCGATGGCCATGTAGTTGACAATGCCGAGCGAGGGCAGACCGGGATTGTCGGCCGAGGTGGTGAAGCCGGGAATGCCGATATCAGTTCCGGCCGTAGCGGGGAAGCGCTTGCCGGGAGTGAAGAAATTCAGGGCGTCAATCGTCGTGCGCTGATCGCCGTAGCGGAAGTCATTGACGATAGCGGAGCTGAAGATCTTGGTGTAGCCGATCACGTAATTCCTGTCGCCGACGGGCTGTTCGGAGCCGTTGAACGGGTTCGAGTTCTCGTTCAGGAGAAGCGTCGAGTTGGTGATATACCGGAAGAAGAAGCGGTTGTTTTCTCCGATAGACTGATCGAGGCGGCCGATGTATTGACGGCCGGTGTTGTTGGCGGCGACGTTGGTATTGTAGTTCTGCAGCAAGCCGGTGCCGTTGGGCAGGGGCATGTAAGCCAAGGCCCGAGTGGCCTGGGGGGCAATGCGGTTCGACGGGACGATGTTGCCCGGGAACGGGTTGCCGGTCTGGGGGTCGCGAACTATGGTGGAGGTTTCGCTAAAGTTGCCTTGGCGCATCAGCGGCGTGAGGACGCTATCAATGACAGGAGCCTGCGAGACAAGCCGAAGCTCTTCCCAGCCGAACATAAAGAAGGTCTTGTTCTTACCGTTGTAGAGTTTTGGGATGACCACGGGGCCGTTGAACTGAACACCGAATTGGTTCTGGCGGAACGGCGGCTTGTCGCGGCCCTGAGCCAGGAAGAAGGGCTTGGCGTCGAGCTTCTCGTTGCGGAGGAACTCATAGGCCGCGCCGTGGAAGGCGTTGGTGCCCGACTTGGTGATCATGTTGACCTGCACACCGAGGTAGCCGCCGTACTGGGCGGGATAGGTGCCGGTCTGGACCTGCACTTCCTGGATGGCATCGACCGAGGGGCGAAGCGTCGTGGTGGTGATGAGGTTCGACATGATGCTGACGCCGTCGAGTGAGATGCTGTTGGTGATCTCGCGGAGACCGGCGCCGATATAGGCTTCGCCGCCGCCGGGGTTATTGGTGCCGCGGGCGCCGAGAATGACACCGGGGGTAGTGATGGCGAGGCGCATGGGATTGCGGCCGTTAAGGGGCAGTTCCGCCGTGCTTTTGGTCGAAATCAACTCGTTCATCGACGCTTCGTCCGTCTTGATGGGCGGGATGTCGGCGGTGATTTCGACGCGGGTGTCGACGGAGCCGACTTTGAGGGCGAAGTCCGAACGGACGGTCTGGTTGGCCGAGAGGTTGATATCCTTGACGGCCGAGGTGGAGAAGCCGGTCTTCTGAATGGTGACGGTGTAGACACCGGCCTTCAGGAACTGGAATTCGTAGTTGCCGCTGTCGTTCGAAGTGGCGTTGACTGTTTCACCGGTGTTTTGGTTGAGAGCCGTGACTTGGGCTCCGGCGATGGAAGCGCCAGTGGCGTCGGCAACCTTTCCGCCGATCGACGTATTGCTGGCTAGCTGAGCCAGGCCGGGCAGCGCGAGGGCGAGACACAAAGCTGCTGGGGTATACCAGCGTTGCGCAGGTAACTTCATTTATAGACCTCCTAAGGAGTGGTAGCCAAGAGGGAGAACCACTTGTCATTAAAGGGTAACACTTCGCAGAGAGCGCGGTTTGCGGGTTGCACTTTCGTTTTTCATATGAAACGCGGTATCTGGCGGAATTCGGGCGAAGCGTTTCAGCAGATCCGCGACTTCGTAGCCGGGGGCCATCTGTTGCATGAAGTCCTTGTCTTTCAAGAAGTTAACGACATACAGCGGAGGGGTGAAGCTGGGTTCCTTCTTGGCTTGGTCGGCCACGGCGAGGATTTCGGCGACGACTTCTGGCAGAGGCTCCGGTTTCGCGCCGAGTTGATTCCTCGACTGGACGAAAAGTTTCATGAAATTTTGGTAGGCGGACAGGTGGGTTCTTTTATTCCGATCGATCATGCGGAGGAGGTCCCTCTGCTTGCAGACCCGCTGATGGCCACGGAGGAACTGTTCCGGGGCTTCGCTTTCGGGATCGTTGGCGAGGACCCAGTCGATTTGTTCCTGGGCGGCTTGGGTAGCCAGTTCTGTTTGGCGATCGAAGAGGTAGAGTTCGGTGGTCATCCGGCGGACGAGACTCCGTTCGTACTCGCAGGCTGGCTGGAATCGACGAAGGTGATCCTGGAAGCTTCGGATGTAGCTGGCCCGATTGTCATTGGAAAGCGAAGGGAAGAACGACGGCAGATCTTCCTGATGGAGTTCGGTATGTTCGCCGGTGGAGATGGCATTCATGGAACTGCGGTATTTTCCGGCTGGGGTGACGGGGCCTTTGCTTTTGCGTCCATTGGCGCGGGCGTTTTCCGCGCGGCGCTGCTTTTGTTCGTCGGTCATGAAGAAGACTCCTGGCTTGAGATGTTTTCAGCGTAGCCAGGAGGGCGGGAGCAAGCCGGGAGAGGGCGGACGGGGGAGCCTGCTAAGCGGTTGAACAATAGCGAGTTAGTCGATGAGGAAATATCTCAAGTGTCTGTGAACAAAGGCATCCGCACTCAGTCGGCGCTTGCGAAGACCAGGCCGCTGGGGAGTTCCTCTCCGAAAAGGCGGGAGAGGGACTCGGCGGAATCGGTGGATTTTCCCTCCAGACGGGCGAGGAGGGACTCGGCGTCCTTGTGCTGCTGGATTCGGGCGGACACCAGGTTGATCGTTCCTGAAGGGACGTCGAGGGTGGCGTTGCCG
>JBBQRA010000040.1:0-30012 GCA_038215275.1 Bryobacterales bacterium
ATCAAGTTCACGACGCTGTTCGGCCTGCTGGCCGTCGAACTGGCGGAGAGCTTCAAGGCGCAGGGTTCCGAGATCACGGGGCTTCTGACGGTGGTGTTCCTAGCCATAGGCCTGTATTTTGTTTGGCGCAGCTTCTACGGTATGCGTATCCACGGAGGTGCTTAGAAGCCGGCCAAGCGGCCATAGAGCCCAGTGACGAGCATCGGGAAGTAGTGCCGGTACATCGTGTACTTGAGGTAGAACACATTCGGGAAGCCGGTGCCGGTGGCGAGATTTTCGTCCCAGGCGCCGTCTTCCTGATTCTGCGTATCGATGAGGTAGCGAAGGCCCCGTTCGGCGGCGGCGGAATCGTGCCGTCCGGCCGAGAGGAGACTCAACAGCGCCCAGGCGGTCTGCGACGGCGTCGACGGCGCGGCGACGAATCGGTTGACCTCGTAGCTGAGGCAGCTTTCGCCCCAGCCTCCGTCGGTATTTTGCGTTGCCTGAACGAAGTCAGCGGCCTTGCGGAAAACGTTCAGGTCGGGCGAGTCGGCTGCGCGCAAACCACGCAACGCCAGGAAGGTGCCGTACTGATAGTTCACGCCCCAGCGGCCGTACCAACTCCCATTCTGCTCCTGCGTCTTCAGCAGAAAGTTGACGGCGCCGTGGACAACGGGATCGGAAGAAGACATCCCGCGGCGGCAGAGCGCTTCGAGCACGCGGCCGGTGATGTCCGGGCAGGTGGGGTCGAGCATGGCGTTGTGGTCAGAAAACGGGATGCTGTTCAGGACGCCCCAGTCGTTGTCGGCATCGAAGGCCGCAAAGCCACCGTCCTGCGATTGCATACCTTTCAGCCACGCCATCGCCCGCGCCTCCACGGCAGCCTGCTGCTCGGGCCTGGAGGCCTGGCAGTGTTCGAGGGCGAGCAGCACCATGGCCGTATCGTCGATATCGGGATAGTGCTCGTTTGAGTATTCGAAGGCCCAACCGCCGGGCTGCAGGTGCGGCCGTTTCACAGACCAATCGCCGCGACGGCGAACCTCTTTCGTGATTAACCAGTCGGCGGCCTGTCGGAGGGCGGTGGGGTCGAGATGGTTGGTCTCACCGAGGGCGAATGCCGCATAGGCGGTGTCCCAGGTCGGCGAAAAGCACGGCTGGAAATAGAGGTCGTCGCAGGACTCAGTGAACAAAGCGTCGAACTTGGCGAGGGCTTCGACGAAGTCGGGATGATCCTTCGGGTAATCGAGCGCTTCCATCGCCATGATGGAATACATAATCGAAGGGTAGATGGCGCCGAGGCCGTCGGCGTGGCGGCAGCGTTCGAGCATCCAACGTTCGGCTTGGCGGATGGCGGCGATGCGGGAATCGCGGTGGCCCCGGCGTTCCCAAAGCTTCAGCAGACGGTCGACCTGGTGAAAAATCGGCGAAAGAATGCGGTCGCGTTTCGGCAGGCTGAGGTTGTTGCCGGAATGGAGCAGTTCGTTGAGGTCGATGCCGGCCGGAGCGGGACGAATGCCACCTACCGCCTGCACGATGGAGAGAGGTACGACGATGGCGCGGGTCCAGGAGGCCATCTCGTATAGCACTCCGCCGGGGAACAGACTGCCGCCGGGCAGCAGCATCAGTTCCGGGGGGATGGTGGGGACGTACTTACGCGGATAGAGGCCGAAGAGAGAGAGATTGATCTTCGTGTAGCTATTGCAGGACTGTAACCCGCCCAGTTCGAGGACCCGGTTCCGTGCGCGGCGCAGGGGCTCAAACTCCGTTCCGTACCCGCATAGACGAAGCGCCGTGTAAGCCTTGACGGTGCAATTGACGTCGGCTGGACCTTCGGGATAGATAGGCCATCCGCCGTCGGGCATCTGTTGCGAGAGGATTCTGCGGCAGACCTTTTCGATTCGCGGCTGGGAAGCGGGATGCCACACGCCATCGACCGGAGGGTTCAGCCAGAGCTGCAACAGAACATAGTCGGCTTCGAGCGAAACGTCAGCGAGCAGTTCCCCGCACCAGTGGCCGTCCGGTTTCTGGATCGCGATCAGCGACTGCGCGCTGCGGCGGCTCGCCTCTCGGGCGGCACTAAACAGGGCTCTGCGTTCGCCTACAATTTGAACCGGATGGGGAGAGCGGCGGTTAAATGAAGGGTTAATCCAGTTAGAGCTCATTGAGGAACGTAGCTACTTTCCAGTATACGGCGGCGTGGAGGTAAGGCTGACCTGAGAGGCGATACGGATTCATCTGGTCTGGCGATTTTCCGGGTCTGTGTCGATTAATCTCTTAGTGAAAGTTTTCGTAGTTCTTCTACTTCTTGTCTTTTCGCTAGTCGCCCAATCCAAGCCCCCCGTACGTACCGTACCGATGGAGCCGCTGCCGGAAGAGCCGGCCGCAGCCCTCGCGCCTGCCCCACCGGCCGCGCCACCCTTGGTGAAGCCGCCCCGCGCACCCCCTTCCCGCAAGAAAGCGGCCGAGCCGCCGCCCAGCTCATTTGAGGATTCGCTCCGGCGGCAGGCGGAGAGTGTAGGTCGCCAGGTGCAAACGCTACAGGAGCAATATCCGACCTTCTGGCGGCAGACGGTGCCGGCCGGGGCGCCGGTGCCGGAGGCCCATGTCGAGGCGCTTCAGGCTGCGAACTGTCCGCCCATGCCGAAGATGGACCTGCAGGCCATGGTGGAGCGGGAAGCCAAACGAAATGACTTGAGCGAGACGCTGCTCCATGCCGTGATTGAGCAGGAATCGGCCAACTTGCCGTGCGCGGTTTCGCCGAAAGGGGCGATGGGCCTGATGCAATTGATGCCGGCGACGGCCGAGACGTTGAAAGTAAAGGACCCCTTTGACCCCGCCGAGAACATCGCCGCGGGAAGCCGATTCCTAAAGTCGCTTCTTGACCGTTACCAGGGAGATATGGCGAAGGCGCTGGCCGCTTACAACGCCGGCCCGGGGCGCGTCGACCGCGACGGCGCCATTCCAGCAATTCCGGAGACGCAGAACTATGTGGGGCGGATTCTGTCGCGGGTGGCGGAGAAGGAGCGCGCGATTCAGTAATCGAGTTCGGGCACCAATACATTTGGCGCGACTGGTTTCGCGATGCAGTTATGGCACTCAGTTGTTACTTGCGTTGGGGAAAAGCGGCACCCTTGATCGACGAGGCGGGATTGTGGGATGTGCTCTACCTGTGGCAAGCCGTCCCGACGCCCTGACGCTTCGTTTTGCGCCGTATGGGTCACAAGGGTCTGGTTGTGTGAGGGACATATAACGCCCTATTTCGGGGTCAGCCGGATGCGCTCGGACAAGTTGGCCTCAATCGCTGTCCGGGTGTAGAGCATCGGGTGATACTTCCCGGCCGCCCAATCGTGTAAGAGGTCGCTGTAATGCGGCGAATCAGGATCGCCGGACTCTCCAGGCGTGTTGGTCATGCGGCTCTTGTCCCAATCGGCGGTATCGAGCAACATCCGGAAGCTGGCGCCATGGGTAGCGCGAGAATTGGCCCCGCCGGAGGCGTTGATCGTATTGCCGTCGCCAGGCAGGGCAATGGGGCCCCGGTCGAAGTGTTTGATCCGGCTGGGGTGTGCCATGTAGAGAAGATGAATCGCGCCCCAACGCCAGTTGGAGCGATTCGGTCCTAATGTCCTGGCAAATTCGTCCAGGGTGGCGGCGAGCGTCTTTTCGAGGGCCTCGGGATTGGGTTTGGCTTCCAGCGCCATTAGTACGGTGTGCAGGCCGGCCAGGGCGCCGAGATTAGCTGGTTGAAAGATCGCGGAGCCAAGCTTGCCCATCCAGACCGCCATCACGGCGGCGGGCATGGAATCAGTGGCCATTCGCCCGTCCCACGCCAGCAGAGCGGGCAGGATCTCCCGAGCGGGACTCTGCGGATGGGGCTTCCACTGCCTCAGAATGTTCTGAAAGCGCTTGGCCGGCTCCGAGACGATATCCGTCTGAAGCCTTTCAAAATCATCCAGGGACCATTTGGGGCGCGCGGCCAATTTGGCGCGGATCCGGTTCCCCCGGAACGGCTGCGCCCACTCGTAGTTCAGTATATGCGGGTAGCCGGGCGGCAAGATGTTGTCGTTGGCTGTGGCGAGAAAGCCTTCGCGGGGGTTAAGATTGCGAGGCAACTGGGCAGGATCGAGGAACCCGGCCCATTCGTACGTTCCGGTCTGCCCGGGCACGGGCAGCAACCCGTTCCAGGTTTTGCGGATGGGGGCAAGACCGGCGACGGCGAATCCAATGTTGCCGGCGGTATCGGCATAGAGAAGGTTTTCGGCCGGCGCTTTGAACCGCGCCACGGCATCGAGGAATTGCGGCCAAGTCTGAGCCCGCGCCAGCGATAGACCAGCCAGATAGCCTGCCGTGCCTGGCTCGGAACCAACCCAACGCATCACGTAGGCCCGCTTCCGCGTCCGGTCGAGGCCGATCACCGGCCCGTGGACGGTGTACCGGCACTCGACGATCTCTTTCTTCCCCCCCTTCAGCACCACCGGATGGCGCTCCACCGTCATCCGTTTCCACTTCCCGGCATAAAGGTACTCATCCAGGTTGTTCGGGCTCAATTGTTCGACGTACAGGTCCTGCTGGTCGGTGCCTGTGATCGTGAACCCAAAGCCGATCGATTCGTTGTGGCCCAGCGCAATTCCCGGCAGCGCGGGTTCTCCCGCGCCAATCTGGTTGATCCCAGGGGCGACTAGATGCACGGTCCGCCGCAGGCTGGGGATCTGGAGGGCGCGGTGCGGGTCGCTCGCCAGTAGCGGTTTTCCGGTGGTGGAGCGCTTGCCTGAAACCACCCAGTTATTCGACCCCTGGGCTTCAAGCGTAACCGGATCGGTGGCATCGTCAAAGTCGGCGATAGAGCTGCGGCTGATGTCTTTCAGGTTCAGTTCGGGCGGCGCGCGCATTGAAACGGGTGGGTCGGTGGGACGAATCCGTTCCAGTTTTGCCGCGCCGAAAGCATCAAGTTGCCGGGCGCGGGTGGCTTCGCGCAGCACATTGTTCATCATCGAAAACACGGCCACGCGGGACAGGACATCCTCCGGCTGCCAGAGGCCGGGCTCATAGCCCAACTGTTGAAACTCCTTCGTCCGGCGGCCGCCCTGTCGGATGTAGGCGTTAATTCCGTTGGTGAACGCGCGGGCGATGTTATAGGTATCGGGCGCATAGGAGGTCCACTCCGCCTTCCAATCCCCACGGAAGCGGAGTAGCAGCGCCGTCCGGTCGCGTTCGAGATAAGCGGGGCCCAGCACCTCTGACAACTTCCCGGACCCGGCCCGGCGCCACAAATCGATCTGCCACAAGCGGTCCCGCGCTGCCATGTATCCCTGAGCGAAGTACAGATCGTCCTGATTCTGAGCGTAGATATGGGGAATTCCCCACTTATCGCGCAGCACTTCGACAGGTCCGCGCAGGCCCGAAATCCGGAGTTCCTCACCAAACAGCGGCAGCGAGAGGAGGAGCCAAGCTAGTCTCGAGAAGGCCATACCGGTTGCCGTTTCTCCTTGAGTGCGGCGATTCCCTCTGCGTAGTCCGGGTGGCCGGCCAGTTCCCCCCGCACCTGCACCGCCAACCGGGCCGCCGACCCATCGTCCAACGTTGCTTGGTGATTCGCAAACGACATTCCGGCGCGAATTGCCAGGGGGGAAAAACCGGCTATTTGCGTTGCCAGCGCGGTCGCACGATCGTCCACTTCGAACTCCGGCGCGACGGCGTGAATTAAACCGCTGCGAAGGGCCTCGTCCGTTTGGAAAATGCGTCCAGTGAGCGCCCATTCCAACGCCCGACGCTGCCCCACTGCCCCCGCGAGGCTGCGATACAAGATTATCGGAAACATCCCGAGGCGCATCTCCGTCAATCCAAAACTCGAACCCATTGCCGCCACCACGCAGTGGCAATTGGCGAGCAGGCCCATGCCGCCAGCAAGCACCGGGCCCTGCACCGCAGCCACAATTGGCTTGGTCAGCCGGGAACCCACTGAGAACAACCGCTCGTAGGATGGATCCGTTTCCGGATCTTCCTCCAAGTCAACGCCGGAGCAGAAGATCTTTCCCTCCGCGTCGAGCAGAAGACTCGCCGTTCCAGCGTCCTCTTCGGCCTCGTGCATCGCGCGCAAAAGGGCGTGGCGCAATTCCCGATTCAGGGCGTTGGCTTTTTCCGGGCGGGCCAGGGTCAACCGCCGGACTCTGCCTTCCTGCGACACTTTGAGGAGTGAATTCACAAAGGTTAGGATAACGATTCATGCTGGGCATTGATACCAGAGCCGCGCGCGCCACCTGGACCGTTCTCCTCATTCTGCTCATCGCCGAGCTGATCTGGCTCGCCCGCGGCGCACTGCTCGTCTTCGTCGTCGCGCTCCTGCTCGCCTATTTGCTCGCTCCGGGCGTGGAACTGGCGCAGCGTTGGCTGCCCCGACGATGGGGGTATGGCATCAAACTCAGCGTGGTCTTTCTGGTTTTGTTCGGCGGGGTGGGCACGATTGTCTTCCTTATCACTTCCCATATTGCGCGCGAGGCCACCGAACTGGCATCGAAACTGCCAGCGCTCGTCGAGAGCGGAGGCGCCTGGCTCGATCAACCCCTACCCGCGCCCATCGAGCCATACCGCGAACAGATCCGGGTGTTCATCCAACAGCATGTTCAGGAGTTAGTTCCTCTCTTGGGTTCGTTTGGACGAGGGCTTATCACCGGCGCCAGCAGCGTTCTTTACCTGATACTGATCCCGATCCTGAGTTTTCTGTATCTGCTGGAGGCCCCAACATTCCGTGCTCGCATCGGGGAATTCATTGCCGACCACGGCCACCGCACGCGGATCGATGGCGTCCTGGCGGACGTCAATCTCTGTCTCGGCGCCTATATGCGGGCGGTGCTGCTGTTAGTGATCGCCACATTCGTCTCCTATGGTCTCTACTACGAAGTCGCGGGGGTTCCTTATGCGCTCCTGCTCGCTGGCGCCGCTGCTGTCTTCGAATTCGTCCCGGTGGTAGGTCCGCTGGCCGGTATGGTGCTGAGCGTTTCGGTCGCCCTCTTCAGCGGGTACCCGTACTGGGGCTGGATGATCGTCTTTCTCCTCGTCTACCGCATTTTCCAGGACTATGTGCTGTCGCCGTGGCTGCTGAGTTCCGGCGTGGAACTGCATCCACTGCTCGTGCTGTTTGGCGTGCTGGTAGGCGAAACCATCGCGGGCATTCCGGGGTTGTTCCTCTCCGTTCCCATCATGGCCACGATGCGCGTGGTCTATCGGCATTTGCGATGAGATGGCTCCTTTGGCTCTTGGCGGGGCCGTTGGCCGCCCACATGGTCAGCCTCAGCAGCGGGCAGATGGAGATCACCGGTTCGACAGCCAGACTGGTGTTGCGTGTGCCGACTTACGAGGTGCCGGATGGCGAGAAGATGCTCGGCGACGCCTATCAGATCGCCGGAGCCACTCTCGCCGGACGCACGTGCACCACCACTAACGAAGAATTGACCTGCACTTATCTATTTACGAATGTGCCGGCCAACCCGCGCGTGATTTGCCGCCTTGCCGACGTGCTCGCAGCGAATCACGTTCACGTGCTGACCGCCCAACGCGACGGCGCCATCGCCCGCCAGGTGTTCTCGGGCTCAGAGCGGGAGGCCGATCTCCGTTTCGGCGAAGGCGACGACCCACTTCGCGCCGCCATGGACGGCCTTCGGCAAGCCTTCTCCGGCTGGGCCCGCATTCTGCTGCTGTTCACGATTGGTTTCGCGGCGCGGCGGCGATGGGAGGCCGCGGCTTTTGCGTTGGCCGTAGCGGCAGGGCAAGGTGCGTCGCTCTTTCTTGCCCTGCCCGCCTCACCCCGATTCGTAGAGGCCGCCGCGGCCATCGGCGTCGGCTACCTGGCGTTTGAGGTCTGGCTGCTGCCGGATGCCGGCCATCGATGGGCCGCAGTCGCTGGCGTCGGGCTGTTACTCGGCCTGGGCATCCCGGCGGGCGGCTCAGCCTCCTTCTACGGCAGTCTGGTGGCCAGTTCCGCCCTCGCCGCCGGCGCCGTAGGTTTGTTAACTCTGGCCCGCACCACTTACGCCCAGCCATCAGCCCTCATCCTGTTGGTAACCTCCGTCGTGTGGTTTGCCGCCCAGTTTGTACCGGCCGCGCGTTTATCAAATTGAAACTTAACTTCGCTAGCCTGGAGTAACTACCGCTCCCAGGAGAAGTCTCAATTATGGTATTCGCTTTCCGGTTCGCCTTAATACTTGTCTTGCTTGGCTGCCACCTGGCGGCCCAGACCGACGCTAACAAAGCCCAGATTTCCGGCACGGTTTTCGACCCCAACGGCGCCGTGGTCCCGAATGCCTCCGTCAAGATAAAGAACTCCAACACGGGCCTGCTTCGCGACCTGAAGTCCAACGAACAGGGCGAGTACCGCGCATCGCTGCTTGACCCCGGCGTGTACGAGATCGCAGTCACCAGTCCTTCTTTCGCGGAGACCAAGCTCACCGGCGTCACGCTCACTGTCGGCTCCGCCGCCCGCATCGACGTCCGCCTCGCGATCCAGGCCACCTCCACCATGGTGGAGGTCGGCGAAACGATGATCGACGTCCAAACCACGGCCCAGACGGCCACCGTGAACAACATCGCCATCACCAGCCTGCCCATCAACGGCCGCCGATTCCAGGATTTCGCGCTCCTCACCCCCACCGTGCAGGTCGATAACGCGACGCGCGGCCAGATCTCGTTCGCCGGTCAGCGGGCCATCTACTCGAACATCATGCTCGACGGCGCCGACTACAACCAGCCGTTCTTTGGCGGCATCCGCGGCGGTGAGCGGTCCGGTTCCATTATCACGGTGCCACAGGCCGCCATCCAGGAGTTCCAGGTTGTTCCCACCGGCTATACCGCCGAGTATGGCCGCTCCACAGGCGGCATCATGAACACTATTACGAAGTCCGGCGGCAACGACGTTCATGGCGAGGCGTTTTACCAGATTCGCCACCGGGAACTGAGTTCGGAAAGCCCGATCTTCCTCGTCAAGCCGTCGGAGACGCTGCAGCAGTTTGGCGGCGGTGTGGGCGGACCCATTATCAGGAACAAGCTCTTCTACTTCGGCGCAATCGAAAGCCAACGCTCTGAAATCCCCCGCCAGACCCTGTTCCCCCAATTGGCGTCGTTCGCGCCCACCCCGGAAACCCGCGCCGCCTACGACTACTATAAGAGCCTCGAACAGCCCTTCAAACAAACCAACCGGGCCACCGCCCTCACCGTCAAGACTGACTATCAATTGGCCTCCAGCGACCGGCTCACCGTCCGGTATAACAACTCCCGCTCGACGGAAGACAACGCCGTCACCACGGGCGCGGCCGTGAACCCCTTCAGCAATGCCGCCATCTCAAACGAAGGTACGGAGAAGGATGGCATCCACAACGGCAATGCCCAGTTCACGAAGCTGATCTCGGCCACGACGGTCAACGACCTCCGCTTCACCGGGTCTGCGGAAGTCCGCCCTCGCCTGGCCAACTCCAGCCTCCCGCTGGTGACGAACACAATCGGTGCTTTTGGCACGCGCAACTTCCTGCCGACCACCCAGAGCGATAAGCGTTGGCAGATCTCTGACGCCCTCTCCATGACAAGGGGCCGGCACACCATTAAGCTCGGCGTCGATCTCAACTTCCTGAGCGCGAGCCAAACTTTTGCGTTCAATCAGTTTGGCACCTTTGGGTTCGCGACCACCGACCTCAACACGATCCTCCGGACTATGAGCGCCAACGGCGCCAACGGCGTCAACCGATTCGACATACCCGCCGCGACCTACGCACGTGCTATTGGCAACGGGGCCGCGTCCTTCGACGTGCGACAACTTTCTTTCTTCGCGCAGGACTCCTGGAACATCACCCGAAAGTTTAAAGTCGACCTTGGTTTCCGTTGGGAGGGCCAATACAATCCCACCGTCGAGGCTAACAATACGAATCTGGTCAGCCGGCTGAACAACATCACGGTGCCTATCGGTTCGGTCACAAACGTTACTTCGATCCCCAATTCGACGAATCAGTTCATGCCCCGGTTCGGCTTCGCCTACAGCCCGCTGAACGAGCCGACCAAGCTCGTCATCCGCGGCTTCACCGGCCTCTTCTATGGCGCGACGCCGATGCTTAGCTTCGCTGGCGCCGTCAACAACTTTCGTCTGCCGCCGGGAGACGTCTCGCTTCAGTTCGGCAACCTGCCGGGCCAGTTGACCATTTATCAAGCCATGCTCCGCGCGGGCATCGATCTGAACCGGACGCCGATCGACCAACTCCCGGTCCTCAGCATTGAACAGCTTCAGTCCGCGGCCACCTTCGCCGCCGGAGGCACGGCGCGTGATCCCTTCGCCAACGCCAACGTCCTGGCCATGGCGGCGGATTTTGAGAACCCACGCGCCTTCCAGATGGGCCTGGGAGCAGAGTCTGAACTTTTCAAGGGCTTCACGACGGGCGCTCAGCTTCACTACGTCAATACGGCCCACCTGATGCGGAACCGGAACTACAATCTGCCCATCCCGATCGTTCGGGCAACGGACCTTTCCCAGCGTCCGTTCTTCGGGGTCCGTCCCATCGCCGGCATCAACCAGTTCACGGTTCGCGAAAGCTCTTCCCGCGGCATGTATCGTGCGGCGACCTTCTCCGCCCAATACCGCCGCAACAAGTTCCAGTTCCAGTCTTTCTACACACTCGCCGAGAATTTCTCCGACGACGACAATGAGCGCGACGCCGGCGGTTTTGCGTACGAGAACTCGTTCAACCTGAAGCCCGAGTACAACTACGCAAACACTGACATTCGCCATCAGTTCACCTCGAACGGCACCTACTCCATGCCTTGGGGCTTCGAAGTCAGCGGCATCTTCCGCGCTCGCTCCGGCCTGCCCTTCAACGCGATTGCTGGCTCCGATCTGAACGGCGACGGCAATAACAACGATCGGCCCTACCTCGCGGCTGGCCAGCCGATGCCGCGGAACAACTTCCGGAATCGGGGCACGAGCAACTTCGACATGCGATTCATGAAGAGCTTCGGACTCATGTCGGACCGGTCGAGGATCCAGTTTTCAGTGGAACTCTTCAACCTGTTAGACGCGGACAACGTCGTCTTCGCCGGCGGCGCCGGAATCTACGGCCCCGGCGTTCTCGCCGCCACCGGCCAGTTGGCGCCCATCGACGCCCGCTTCATGCGGCTCCGCACGGCCAACGGCAACTATGACCGCAACAATCAGCAGGTAGGAAACCCGCGGCAGGTGCAGTTCGCCCTCCGTTTCCTTTTCTAAGCTTTGGTCAGCGGGGTGTCGGTTTGGGCCAAGCCAACTCGATGCCCTGCGCCGTCATCCGGGCCTGCATCTCCGCCAGCAGCTTCTTGTCGTTGCGAATTTTTCTCGGCGGGTGCCCCGTACGTACCGCTTCCGCCGCAATCTGCCCGGCAGATTCGCCGATGTTCCATTCCACCGGATGCAGCCGGTAGCAACCGTTGGTGATGTGCGTCACCCCGAGATTCTTGCACCCGGCTAGCAGATTCTCGACGCGCCGCGGCAACAGCGCTCCCATGGGAATCTGAAACGGCAGCGAACTCACGTCGACATAGTTGTCGCCTCCGGAGGAGGGATGGAGGTCGATGCGATAGCTGCCGATACCCACGGTGTCGGCAAACTCCGCCGCCCCGGCCTCCGGCCCGGCCACCTGCCGCCGTGCCTCCGTGCCGACGTGCTGTTCGAGCACGGTGAACTCGGCCTGTATCCGGCGTGACTCGCGAATGTACGGATACTTCGCCAGCCCATCTTCGGTTCCGGTCAAGTCATAGCGAAGTCGCAGCCCCGGCCACCCCTGCTTGCCGTCTTCGCGGGGACACTCGGTTTGCATCCAGTACAGCAGGCTGAGCGAAAGCTGCTTGCCCCTTGCCAGATGCTTCGCCGCCTCGGCCTCCGGCACCTCGCAAAGGTTCCCCAACCAATAGTCGTTCTGCGGCCAATTGATGAGTGAAATGTCGTTATACGGCCCAGCAAAATTGGCCTTGTTCGCAATCCGCCGGTAGAGCCAAAGGTTCAAGGGACCGGGGCGACCCGAGCGCTCGCGCGGATCAAACGTCACCGCGCGCGGCGTCAGCCGAATGGGATCGGACATCGCCCAGCCCAGCAGTTTGCCGGGCCACGCCGGCGTCATCTTCGGAACATAGTCCCGCCAGAACGAGTATTCTGCCGGCTTGTCGATCGTGTGGTTCTCGCCTTCGCGATAGTCGATGGCGTAGCAGACCGTGAACGCCTGATGGTTCTGTGGCTGGGCGGTCTCGGGCGCATGCGGCTCACCGGTTTGCTTTTTCGATTCGAACCCGACGACGTACTCGGTCTTCGTCAGAGGCAGCACGTCGCCGAGTTCGGTAGCATCGATGAAGTAGGGCGCCGTCAGCGTCAACTCCTGGCCGGTGGCGAGACTCTTCACTGTGACGGCCCGAACCTGGTCGCCGTTCGTATCCGCCTTCACCGCCTTGTGGCGGAGCAGCACCGTCAACTGTCCGGCGCTGATCCAAGGCGCCAACATCGCCTCCAGCACGTGCAACGACACCGGGGGTTCATGGGTGATCCGCGAAACGGACCCATCCCCGGGGTTCAAATACTCGCGGGCTCTCGCCTCCGCCGTCAACGGATAGTGGTCGCGATAATACTGCCGGACAGCGCGGCGGTATTGGCGGTAAAGCTGCGTGCCGCCATAGTTCTCCACCCACGGATGTTCGTCCGGCGGCACCAGTTGCGACGTCAATTGCCCGCCCACCCAATCGGTCTCTTCCGTCAGCACGACGCGCATCCCGTTGCGCAGCGCCGCCAGCGCCGCGGCCACGCCGCCGGTGCTGCCGCCAACAATCGCGACATCGGAGCGCAGATCGCGGCCCGCGGCGGCCAGCGGACCGGCCGATAGAATTTGCAATAGAGTTCGACGGGAGAGCATCTCTAACATCGTAGAATGGAGGTTTCTATTATGGTAGGCTACGAAGCGATTTCCACATACGTGACCGCACAGCAAGAGCGCCTGCTGAGTGAGCTTCTCGACTTTCTGCGCATCCCCAGCATCAGCACGCTGCCGGAGCATCAGCCGGATGTGATCCAGGCTGCCGAGTTCACGGCGGCGGCCCTCCGGGCGGCCGGTATGCCGCATGTCGAAATCATTCCTACGGCCGGCCATCCCTTGGTGTACGCGGAAAGTCTCGCCGCGCCCGGCAAGCCCACCGTTCTCTGCTACGGTCACTATGACGTTCAGCCGCCGGACCCGCTCGAACTGTGGAACTCGCCACCTTTTGAACCAATCATCGAAAACGGCAACATCTACGCCCGCGGCTCCGCCGACGACAAGGGCCAGTTCTACACCCACATCAAGGCCATTGAAGCGCTGCGGGCGCTCGGCGGCAGTCTGCCCTTGAACGTCAAGTTCCTCATCGAGGGCGAAGAGGAGATTGGCGGCAAGTCCGTGGCCAAGTTCGTCGCCGAGAACCAGGAGAAGTTGAAGGCCGATGTCGCCCTCGTCTCCGATACGGCCCTGTTTGCACCCGGCCTCCCCACGCTCTGCGTTGGTCTCCGCGGCCTCGTTTATATGGAAGTGGAAGCCACCGGCCCCGGCCGCGATCTCCACTCCGGCCTTTATGGGGGTGCGGCGCCGAACGCTGTCTATGGCCTTGTCCAATTACTCGGCAAAGCGAAGGACGACCACGGCACCATCCAGATTCCTGGCATCTACGGGACCGTCGCCCCGCCGTCACCGGCCGAGATCGAAAGCTGGGCCAGCCTGCCCTATGACGAATCCGAATATTTGAAAGAGGTCGGCGCCTCCGCTCTCACCGGTGAACCCGGCCGCAGCACGTTTGAAAAAACGTGGGCCCGGCCGACGTTTGAAGTGCATGGCATTGCCGGCGGCTTCACCGGAGCGGGCGCGAAAACTGTCATCCCCGCCAAGGCCGTCGCAAAGGTCTCCATGCGGCTCGTGCCGCATCAGGATCCCGAAGTCGTGGTGGCTTCGTTTCGTCAATGGGTCGCCGCGAACACGCCCGAAGGCGTCCGCATCGACGTCCGCGTATTGAGTGGTGGCCCGGGGCTGCTCGTGAATCCTGACCATCCCGCCATGGCCGTCGCCGCCCGTTGCTTTGCGGATGCGCTCGGCCGGAAGACCGTTTTCGTCCGCAGCGGCGGCTCCATCCCCATCGTCGGGGACTTCGCCCAACACCTGGGCATCCCCACCATCCTGATGGGCTTTGGCCTGCCCGACGACGGACTGCATTCGCCGAATGAGAAGTTTGCCGTGGAGAACTACTACACAGGTATCGCCACGGTTGCCCATTTTCTTGAACAGTACGGAGCGTAAGTGAGTAGTAACGCGACCGGGATTCCCGGCTCCGTCTCGTCCAGCCAATCGGTGGCGAGATCAGCCGGGGTCACCAGCATTGCCGTCCTCGCGAGCCGCCTTACTGGATTGGTCCGCGAGATCACGCTCGCGCATTTCTTCGGCGCGTCCGCGGCATACGACGCCTACCTGCTGGGCTTCCGGATCCCGAATCTGACGCGCGATTTATTCGCCGAGGGCGCCCTGAGTTCGGCCTTCGTGCCGAACTTCGTCGAAACATTGCAGAAGAAGTCCCGGCAGGACGCGGCCCACTTGGCGAACCTCGTCGCCACGGCCATTATCATGGTCGTGGGCACTCTCTGCGTGGCGGGGATGATCTTCGCGCCGGAGATGGTCGACCTGCTCGCGCCCGGCTTCCGGCAGATTGCAGGCAAGCATGAACTCGCCGTCCGCCTCACCCGGATTATGTGCCCGTTCCTGCTCGTCGTCGCGCTGGCGGCGCAGGCGATGGGCATACTGAACGCCTGCAACCAGTTCGCGCTGCCCGCGCTGTCGTCGTCAATGTTCAACGTCGGTTCGCTGGCTGTTGGTCTGTCGCTCGGCTTCGTTGCCGGACCCTATCTCGGCATCCCGCCAATCGAAGGCATGGCGTGGGGCGTCCTGGCCGGCGGGTTCATCCAACTTTCGGCCCAACTTCCCGCGCTCGTCCGCAGCGGCTTCGTCTTCCGTCCGGCTATCGACTGGGACCATTCCGGCCTGCGGCAGATCCTCCGCCTGATGGGTCCCGCCATCCTCGGCAATGCAGCGGTGCAGATCAATGTGATGGTCAATACCAGCTTCGCCTCCGAGATCAACGGCGGCATGAGTTGGCTGGGTTACGCCTTCCGTCTGATGCAGCTTCCGCTTGGCCTGTTTGGCGTCGCGATCGGCGGAGCCACGCTGCCGGCCATCTCGCGCAGCGCCGCCCGCGGCGATATGGACGACTTCCGCCGTACGCTCTCCCGTTCGCTTGGCCTCGTCTTCCTGCTAACCATTCCCTCCTCTGCCGGTCTCTTCGTCCTGGGTCCGTCCATCATCGGCGCCTTGTTTGAACGGGGCGAATTCACGAGCTACGACACGCAGCAAACCGCGCTGGCCCTCGGCTGGTTCGCCATTGGACTTGCCGGCTATAGCGCTCTCAAGGTTCTGGTCCCGGCCTTCTACGCGCTCAAGGACTCGCGCACGCCGATGTTTGTCAGCCTCGGCTCCATCGCCATTAACTACGCGGTCGTCTCCACTATGACCTCGCAGCCCGGCTTCGGACTGGCCGGTCTTGCCATGTCGACTTCGGTCGTCGCCATCTCCGCTAGTCTCATTCTGTTCACCATTCTGAAAGGCCGCATGACCGGCATTTATGGGCGCGCGCTTCTGGCCAGCGTCCTGCGGATTCTGATCGCCGCGGCGGCCATGTCCGCCGCCGTCTGGGCGACCAGTTGGTTCGTTGCTTCGCGCCTTGAACCGGGCCGCATGCGCTACCTGGTTGACCTCGCCCTTTCCATCCCGTCCGGCCTGGCCGTCTACTACTTTGCCTGCCGCATGCTTGGCGTCGACGAGATGGCGCTGGCCGCCGACGTTCTCGAACGGCCTCTGTCGCGCTTGCGTGCTAGACTCCGCTAAGTATGCTACCCGAAGTGCAAGCGTTAGTCCGCCTGCAGGACTATGATCACTCCGTCACGCGCCTGGAGACCGAACTCGCCGAGTTGCCAAAGCGGCTTGACGCCCTGCAGAAAGAGGTCGCCGCACAGTCTAAGAGCCTCGCGACGCTCGAAGCCAGCCTAAAGGCCGACGAGACCGAACGCCGCAAACTCGAAGGCGACGTCGAGCTCCATAAGAGCAAGATCGTCAAACTCAAAAAGCAACTCAACGAGGCGCAGAACCTCACACAGACGCAGGCGCTGGAACACGAGATCACGTGGGCCGATCAAGCCATCGCCAAAGCCGAAGAACGCGAACTCGAACTGCTGATGGAAGAGGAGCAACTGCGCGCGGACATTGCCGTCGCCAAAGGCAAACTCCTCGCTATGCAGAAGAACTTCGAGACGGAGCGTCAACAGGCGCTTACCCGTCATAAGGCCGGCCTCGCCGAACTGGCGGCCTTGGCTGAACAGCGGAAGACGGCCCTGGCTACGCTCACGCCCCAGGTCACCAGCCTCTATGAGCGACTCCGCAAGAAGCACAAGAACGGCGTCGTCGCGGTGGAAGTGGTGAACACGCAATGTCAGGGCTGCTATATGGAAATCCGCCTGCAACTTTGGCAGGAACTGCGCGCCAACCCGACGTTCATGACCTGTGAGAATTGCGGCCGCGTTCTGTATATCACCACCGTTACCGGATTCGACCCTCAGTTCGGCCCCGCCCCCGTGCAATAGAATAGTCGATGAATGCGGAGTGTCGTTTTCTTTACGATGGCGTCGGGCCTGGCCTTGGCCCAAGCACCGGTTGATTTTCAGCGCGAAGTCCGGCCCATCCTCTCCGACAACTGCTTCCACTGCCACGGCCCGGACCGCACGACTCGAATGGCGAACCTGCGGCTCGATACCCGCGATGGCGCCTTCGCCGTCCGCAAGAAAGGAGCAGCTATAGTGCCCGGCAAACCGGGCGACAGTCTGATCCTGCAACGCATTACGCACAAGGATCCGGCGCTGTTGATGCCGCCGCCCCAATCCCATAAAAAGATCTCGCCCCAACAGCGGGCCACCCTAACCCGCTGGATCGAGCAAGGCGCGAAGTGGCAGGAACATTGGGCATTCCAACAGCCCGCCAAGCCTTCGCTGCCTTCCGTACGTAACACGGAGTGGCCTCGCAGCCCTCTCGACCAACTCCTCCTCGCCCGCATCGAAGCCGCCGGGCTCGCGCCCGCGCCAGAGGCCGATCGCCGCACCCTCGCCCGCCGCCTCGCGCTCGATCTTACCGGTCTGCCGCCACAACCCGCCGATGTCGATGCCTTCGTCGCCGACGCCTCACCCGACGCCTATGAGAAGCTCGTCGATCGCTACCTGGCTTCGCCGCAATACGGCGAGCACCGCGCCCGTTTTTGGCTTGATGCCGCCCGCTACGCCGATACCCACGGCCTCCACATCGATAACTACCGGGAGATGTGGCCCTATCGCGATTGGGTAATCCAAGCGTTCAACAAGAATCTCCGCTTCGATCAGTTCGTCCTCTGGCAGGTAGCCGGCGACCTGCTCCCAAATCGGACTATGGAGCAGCAGATCGCGAGCGGCTTCCAACGTTGCAATGTGACGACGAACGAAGGTGGAGTGATTCCGGACGAAGTGCAGGCCATGTATGACAAGGACCGCGCCGACACAACTGGCGCCGTATTCCTGGGCATGACCGTCGGCTGCGCCAGTTGCCACGACCACAAGTTCGATCCCATCTCGCAGAAGGATTTCTACGCACTCACGGCCTTCTATCGCAACACACTGCAACGCCCGCTCGATGGCAATATCTACGACACGCCGCCGATTCTCGTCATACCTCGCGCCGAGGATCGGGATCGCTGGTCCCGTCTGCCGGCCGAGGAGACCGCCGCGCGCGACCGCCTCGATGCCGCCAAGTCCGCCGCCGCGCCAGGCTTTGCGGAGTGGTTCCGCAAAGGCCGCCATAAGAAAGTGAAGCTGCCCGTCGACGGCGAAGCGTTCCGGCTTCCCGCCGGTGAGATGTCCTTCGACGCCAAGCAGACCCGCGAGCTGCCGAACCAACCGCTGTTCGCCCGCGGGCAGGCGTTCTCCATCGCCGTCCGCTTGTTCCTCCCGAAGAGCACGGAGAACCTCACGGTCCTCAGCCAACTCGAACGCTACCCGGACGACAAGGCTCGCGGCATCGCGGTGGAAGTGAATGATCGCCGCCCGTTTCTACGGCTGGTGGGCGACGACAATAAGGCCATTCAAGTTCGCGGCGCCAACGACCGCCGCATGGCCGTCGACGCCTGGCACCACATCACAGTCACCTACGATGGCACGGGCCTCCGCGACGGACTTTCGCTGTTCGTCAACGGAGAAGCGGTGCCTTTCGAAGGTGCTAGCGAAACATTCTTTGACCTGATGGGCGAAATCAAAACGCCGGCCCCGCTCCGCCTCGGCGGAGACGGCAACAAGCGCTTCTTTGCCGGCGGCAAGATTAGCGATCTCCGAATGTATCCCCGCGCGCTCCGCGTCCAAGAGGCCCGCAGCATCGCCCTGTGGCCGGAACTCCAGCAAGGGGACCGGGCCGCCGCCGAACATTACTATCTCGCCAATGTGGATCCTGGCGCGGGCTCCGCCTATCAGAATATCGGCGCCCTTGCCACGGAACGCCTCGCCATCCGCCGCCGCGGCGCCATCACCCACGTGATGCAGGAAAACGCAGACTCCCTGCCCATGTCCAATATCCTGTACCGGGGCCAATACGATCAGCCGCGCGACAAGGTGGAACCCGCCGTCCCCGGCGTGCTGCCACCGCTACCCGCCGGCGCGCCGAAGAATCGGTTGGGCTTGGCTCAATGGCTGGTCGACGCGAACAACCCGCTCACGGCCCGCGTCACCGTCAACCGCTTCTGGCAGGAGATCTTCGGCACGGGTATCGTCAAAACGGCCGACGACTTCGGCAGCCAAGGCGAAGCGCCGACGCACCCCGAACTGCTCGACTGGCTCGCCGTCGAATTTCGCGAATCCGGATGGGATGTGAAGGGACTGATGCGCATGATGGTCACGAGTTCCGCTTATCGCCAGGCTGCCATTGCGACGCCAGCCAAACTGCAGGCCGACCCCGACAACCGCCTGCTCTCCCGCGGACCCCGCTTCCGGATGGATGGTGAAATGATCCGCGATTATGCCCTTGCCGCCAGCGGCCTGCTTACCGTCAAGATCGGCGGCCCCAGCGTGAAGCCGTATCAGCCGGACAACGTCTGGGAGACAGTTGCCATGGACGGCAGCAACACCCGCTTCTACAAGCGGGACTCCGGCGAGAGCCTCTACCGCCGCAGCCTCTATACGTTCTGGAAACGCAGCGCCCCGCCCGCCAACATGGAGATTTTCAACGCACCGACGCGCGAATCCTGCACCGTCCGGCGGGAACGAACCAACACGCCGCTGCAGGCGCTGGTCACCATGAACGATCCTCAGTTCGTCGAAGCCGCCCGGGCGCTGGCCCAGCGCGCACTGCTCGCGGAAAAGAACAATCCCGCCGGGCAGTTGAATCTCATTGCCCGTACTGTGCTCGCCCGTCCCCTCGACGTCCGCGAGCAAACGATCGCCCAAGGCGCCTATCGCGACTATCTTCGCCACTATGACTCAAACCCCGCCGATGCGAAGAAGCTTCTCGCCGTTGGCGAATCGAAGCCGGACACATCCCTGCCTCCGGCCGAGTTTGCGGCGCTGACCATGATCACCAACCAACTTCTGAATCTCGACGAGGTCGTCACCAAATGAGCCTGCTCCCGTTTCTCAAACCGAATCTCGATCCCACCGAAGAGTGCGTCGTCAACGAAGGCCGCCGCCAACTGCTGCGCGGTGGCTTGGGCGCGGTCGCTCTTTCGCAGTTGCTGTCCGGCGCGCCGAAAGCCGAAGGCGGTCTGCCCGGACTGCCTGGGCTGCCGCACTTCGCTCCGAAGGCCAAGCGCGTGATCTACCTCCACATGGTCGGCGCCCCGCCCCAGCATGACCTCTTCGATTGGAAGCCGAAGATGCAGGACTGGTTCGACAAGGACCTGCCGGAATCCATCCGCTCGGGGCAGCGCTTGACGACCATGACCTCCGGCCAGGCCCGATTCCCCATCGCGCCCACCGTCTTCAAGTTCGCCAAGCACGGCAAGAGCGGCATGGAGCTTTCGGAACTCCTGCCCTGGACCGCCAAGATGGCTGATGACATCACGCTCATCCGGTCCATGAACACCGAGGCGATCAACCACGAGCCCGCCATCACCTTCATCCAGACCGGCTTCATGATCGCTGGCAAACCGTGCATCGGCTCCTGGGCCTCTTACGGCCTCGGCAGCACCAATCAGGATCTGCCGGCGTTTGTGGTCTTGAACGCGAAGCACTCGCACCCGAAGGCGAACGTGCAAGCCATCTCCGCCCGTCTCTGGAGCGCTGGGTTCCTTTCCGGCCAATACTCCGGCGTCTCTCTCCGCAGCGGCGGCGACCCGGTGCTCTATATCAGTAACCCCGACGGCGTTCCGACGCAGATGCGCCGCCGCATGCTGGACGCCCTCGGCGAAATGAACCAGATCACGGCCGAAAAGCTGAGCGATCCCGAAACCCGTACCCGCATCGCGCAGTACGAAATGGCGTTCCGGATGCAGGCCTCCGTGCCGGAGCTCACTGACATCAAGAGCGAACCCGAATCGACGTTCAAGCTCTACGGCGAGGCCGCCCGCGAAGGCGGTACGTTTGCCAACTCGGCGCTGATGGCCCGGCGCCTCGTTGAACGCGGCGTCCGCTTCGTGCAGCTTTACATGCGCGGGTGGGACGTCCATGGTCTGCTGCCCGAAGTGCTGCCGTCGCAGTGTAAGGACGTCGACCAGGCCTGCTACGCGCTGGTCCAGGATCTGAAGCAGCGCGGCATGCTCGACGATACGCTCGTGATCTTCGGCGGCGAATTCGGCCGCACTATCTATTCGCAAGGTAAGCTGACGGCCACGGACTACGGCCGCGACCACCATCCCCGCTGCTTCAGCCTGTGGATGGCCGGCGGCGGCGCCAAGGGCGGCTACACCCACGGCGAAACCGACGAGTTCAGCTACAACATCACGAAGGATCCGGTGCACGTCCGCGACTTCCAGGCGACGATGCTCCACCTGCTCGGCATCGACCACGAGCGGTTCACCTACAAGTTCCAAGGCCTCGACCAGAAGCTGACGGGCGTGGAAAAAGCCCACGTAGTCAAGGCCCTGCTGGCTTAGCTACTCGACGCGAACGATGGGATAGGCGTCCTTGTCCGGCTCCAGATATGGTGACCGTTCGTACCACCACTGAAGCCGCGCCCGCGGGTTCGCCGCGAACTTCTCATCGGCCTTCACCTTCGCTTCGAACTCGGCCTTCATCTTCGGATTCCGCCGCGCCATCTCCTGCGCGATCGGCTCGAAGACGTAATCGGAAAAGTATTCCTTCTGCTCGAAGATTGAGTGCAGAAACCCCCAGCGCACGAGTGAATCCGGCGCCACTGGTTCGAGCAAGTTCAGCGCCACCCGCGCCGCCCGTTGCTTCATCGGCACATAGACGCTGCCGGCCGGAATCGTCCGCTTCTCTTTCACCGGCACTATTTTAAAGTCCACGGCGAGGCGGCCTTCAAACGGAATCGCGCTCCACTTGGGTTCTTTCAGGCGGTAGGTCGCGAACTCCCCGCGAATCTCCTTCGTCGTCCGCTCCGTCTTCACGCCGTGCAGTTCCAGCCGTTCGATCACCTCGGTCCATTCCGACGGCACGTAGTAGCCCTTCGGCACGGTCGCCGCCAGCGTCGTGGTCATCCGGTCGTAGATCGTCGTCGGAGTATCCAGCGTCTCTTTCTGATACTCCAGCACCGGCGCGCCGGTCAACGAACTCGGCCGCGCCACCGCCTTCAGAGCCCGAAACGTAAATGGCTTCGTTTCGTCACTGGACGTTCCGTCCAAATGCACCGCCGTCGCCGAGCCGGCCAACGCCGCCACGGCCCGGTCCGCTTCCCGCACCGCCGACTGCAGCGTTTTCGGATCCCGCACGAGGATCTCGATAGACCGCTTCATGATGTTGTAGTGTGCCCAACTCCGTGTCTTGAAGGTCTTCAAGCTGTGGGTTTCGACGAGCAGCGACGGCCGGTTCTGCACGGCCAAGTAGCCGTTTGAAAACCGCGGCGTCACGCCCAGCGTTTGAAAGCCGCTTTCCGGCCGGCCCGGTTGCCGGAAGCCGCCATATGGTCCCATCACGTGCCCATCGGTTGTCATCGCGTCGTTCAGCGCCGGCAGGTAACGCTCGCGCGTCCACTTGGCCAGGTTCTCCCAGATGTCCTGGTTCATTGGCGTATCAATCGTGATGTCGTATTGAAAGTCAGCGCCGTCAGTGACGTGATTGTCGATGAAGAAGTCGGGCAGCCAAGCGTTAAAGAACCGGAGCCATGCCTTCATCTCCGGCGCGTCGGCTTTTAGGAAATCGCGGTTGAGGTTCAGCCGTTGCGCCGTGGCGCGGAACCCCATTTCGTTGGGCCCTTGCTGGTTGATCCGGTTATAGCCGCTCCAGATTTCGTGGCCATCGACGTTGAAGATCGGGATGTTGATCAGGATCACCTGGTCAAGCCACGCAGCATACTTCTTGGTCACCGCGATATCGCGGAGCAGCATCTCGCCGGCCTCTTTACCGTCCACCTCGCCAGGGTGGATGCAGCTTTCGAGCAGTACGATCAGCTTGCCTGTCTTCCGCGCCGCCTCCGGCGTGAACGCGCGGTCTTTCGAGACAATCGTCGCGATGATATCGCGCCCTTGCGGCGACTTGCCGAGAGAGATCGTCTTCACCCATGGGCTGGCCTTTTCGAGCGCCCGGGCATAGGCGACCGAGTCGGCGTACCGCCCGGTCTCTTTCCATTCCGATCGTTCTCCCACGGTCAACAGGTTCTTCGGCGCCGCCCCGGTGCTCTCAGCAAGCGAAATCGCCATCTTAGCCGCCGGTGGTTCCCATTGGGAAACCGGGGCCATCACGGGAACCTCGGCTACCTGGGCGAAGCTCAAACTGCATAGCGCAATTGAATTCATGAGGATCCGCATCCTGTTTAGTTTCGCAGACTACCCCTTGTCACCGGCCCAGCGGAAATGTATGATTCGTAATATATGCGCTCTCACCGATTAGCCGCGTTGCTCTCGGCCATCTTAGTCTTCCAAGTCGCCGCGGAAGAGACGGTCGCCCCTCTTGGCACGTACACGGCCATCGAGCGACGCCACTGGGCTTTTCAGGAGCGCGCTACGCCCGATATCCCCGCCTTCACCGATGCGGCCGACAAAGCCTGGATCAAAAACCCCGTCGATGCCTTTGTGCTCGCCCGCCTGAAGAAGGCCGGCTTAAGCCCGGCGCCGGAGGCTGACCGCCGTACGCTGATCCGCCGCGCCACGTTTACCCTGATTGGTTTACCGCCCACGCCGGAAGAGGTGGACGCCTTTGTCAAGGACACCTCTCTGAATGCCTGGGAGAAAGTCGTGGACCGGCTGCTCGCCTCGCCGCACTACGGCGAACGTTGGGGCCAGCACTGGCTTGACGTCGTCCGCTTCGCCGAATCCGACGGCTTTGAATACGATACCCACCGCAATGGCGCTTGGCGCTTCCGCGACTACGCAATCCAGTCGTTCAACGAAGACAAGCCCTATGACAAGTTCCTGATGGAGCAGCTCGCCGGAGATGAAATCGCGCCGAAACAAGAGCCGATGCGGGTCGCCGCGGGGCTGCAGCGCATGGGCCCGCTCCGCAAGAATGCCGGCAACCAGGAAGTGGCCAGTTCTCGCAACGAAGTGCTCACTGAGATGACCAATGTCGTCGGCGCGGCCTTCCTCGGCGTGACGCTCGGCTGCGCCCGCTGCCACGACCACAAGTTCGACCCCATCCGCCAGTCCGATTACTACCGGATTCAGTCCTACTTCTCGGCCACGCATGAGAAGGACATCCCGCTTGCTTCGGAGACGAAACAGGCCGAGTGGCAAACGAAGGCCAAGTCAGCTCAGGACGAGATCAAGGCCCTCCGCGCCGAACTACGGGGCAAGGTGGGAGCTGAGCGTCTGGATCTCGAAAAGAAGTTGGAAGCGGCGAACGATAGGCTGCCCGCTCCGCTCCCCGCTCTCTACAGCGTAGAGAACGACTTTGCTAAGGCGTCCCCGATTCACCTGCTCAACCGCGGCGAGTACAACCAGCCGAAGGAAAAGGTCGGTGCCCGTCCCCTCGGCGTCCTGCTGCCGGACGGCGCGCCCGAACGGACGACTCTCCCCGAGAACCCGCGGACTAAGCTGGCCGAGTGGCTCATCGACGCCGACAACCCGCTGACCTCGCGCGTCATCGCCAACCGTATCTGGCACTGGCAGTTCGGCCGCGGCCTGGTCGCCACGCCCAACGACTTCGGCAAGATGGGCCTCCGCCCGTCGCACCCCGAACTCCTCGACTACCTCGCCAATCAAGTCATCGCCGGTGGCTGGCGGATGAAGCCGATGCATAAGCTGCTGCTCACCTCGAGCACTTGGCGGCAGTCGTTTGAATCGCCCATCTCGGCCAAGGCCGAAGCGGAAGATCCCGAGAACAAGCTGCTGTGGCATTGGAGCCGACGGCGCTTGGAGGCCGAAGAACTTCGCGACAGCCTGCTCGCTGTGGCCGGCAAGTTGAACCTGAAGGCTGGCGGCCCCAGCATTATCGTGCCCGTCGACCCCGAGCTCGTCAATTTCCTTTACAAGCCTTCCCAATGGGCGATCACCCCGGACGCCACTGAACACGATCGCCGCAGCGTCTACCTGATGGCTAAACGTAATCTGCGCCTGCCGATGATGGAGACCTTCGACGCGCCCGACCTTCAGATCAGTTGCGCCCGCCGCGAGTCGTCCACCCACGCCCCGCAGGCTCTCGAACTGACCAATGGCGACTTGGCCTCTCGTATGGCTAACGCCTTCGCGGCCCGTCTGCAAGCCGAATCGAAAGGCGACCGCAACAAGCTTGTCGAACGTGCGTGGCTACTCACGACCGGCCGCCCTCCCTCGGCCAAGGAACGCACCCTCGCCGCCCAATATCTCACCGAAGGCCAACCGATCCGGGAGTTCGCCCTCGCCGTCCTCAACCTCAACGCATTTCTATACGTGGACTAACGATGTCTGAACATATCCGCTGGACCCGCAACCGTCGCGAATTTCTTACCCACGCCTTCTGTGGATTCGGCTCGCTCGCCTTTGCCCAGATGACGGCGCAGGCCGCCGCGAAGAATCCACTCGCCCCGAAGCCGCCTCATATGCCCGATAAGGCGAAGGCCAAATCGGTCATCTTTCTGTTCCAGGCCGGCGGCCCCAGCCACATAGAGACGTTCGATCCTAAGCCGCTGCTTAACGAGCTCAACGGCCAGACCCGGCCGGCGGAGTTCGGCGAAGCCAAATATCAGTTCGTCTCAAAGACTGCGAAATTGCTCGGCACCAAGCGTACCTTTAAACGCTACGGCAAGAGCGGCATCGAGGTCTCGGACCTGTTTCCCCATCAAGGCAGTATCGTGGACGATCTGGCCATCATCCGCTCCTGCCACGGGGACATGGTGGTCCATTCGGCCGCACAGTATCAGTTGATGACGGGGCGCATCCTCCCCGGCTTCCCAAATATGGGGTCCTGGGTAGCCTATGGCCTAGGTACGGAAAGCGAATCGCTGCCAGCGTATTGCGTGTTGCCGGACCCCAAGGGCGCCCTTGAAGCGGGACAGCCCATGTACACACAGGGCTTCCTGCCGGCCGTCTACCAGCCCACCATGCTCCGTGCCGGCGCCCGGCCCGTACTGAATCTGGACCTGCCCGAAGGCATCACCACGCCCCAGCGCCGCCGCACTCTCGACCTGCTTCGTAATTTGAACGAAGCGGAGATGAAGCCCGGCGATGCCGAGCTCGAAGCTCGCATCTCGGCCTACGATCTTGCCTTCAAAATGCAGACTGAGGCGCCCGAAGCCTTCGACATTTCGAAAGAGACCGACGCGATGCGCGAACTTTACGGCATCGGCAAGAAAGAGACCGACGACTACGGCCGGCGCTGCCTGCTCGCCCGGCGCTTGGTTGAACGCGGCGTCCGGTTCATCACCGTCGTCGCCGGCGGCGGCCCCGGCAATATGCAGTGGGACGCGCACTCGAACATCGAAGAAAACCATATCCGCATGGCTGGCCACACGGACCAGCCCGTCGCCGCGTTGATCAAGGACCTGAAGCAGCGCGGTCTGCTCGATTCGACGCTCGTGGTTTGGGGCGGTGAGTTCGGCCGCTCTCCGGAATCGGAAGGAACCGAAGGCCGGGACCATCACAACCTCGGCTTCAGCATGTGGATGGCGGGCGGCGGCATCAAGGGCGGCCAAGTGGTCGGCGCCACGGATGCCATCGGCCTCCGCGCGATCGAGAATCCGTACCACTTCCGCGATATCCATACGACGATTCTCAATCAGCTCGGCCTTCAGCAGGACGCGCTGAGCTATCTCCACCTCGGCCGCCGCGAACGGCTCACCGAAGTGCATGGGCAAGTGATCAGCGAAATCGTCTGATCGTTAGTTGAGCGAAATCGGCCCCTCTCGCTGCGAGGCGGTGAGGGTGCCGATCAGTTCTTCCTTTCGGGCATCGGAAGCCTCGATCGCGGAGTCCGTCGCTACCCAATAAATCACGGCCGCAATCAGCAAGTCGACGGCAAGCACGCCGAAGAAAGCGGCTTCCGATTCGAGCGCCCAGCGCGCCACGTAGGCCAGCGAAATCGGGATCGAGATCACGGGATACACGAGGAGCATGAACGCCTGCGCCTTGCCACCCGACGTATTGCGCCAACTCTGTCCGGGGTCCACTGCCCGCGGGAAGTGGACGCTGGACATATTCCCAACGGCCATCAGCATCAATGCCAGTACTGCCAACACTCCGGCGGATTCGAGAAACTGCATCGGCGTCAACTCGACCGGCAGCACAATGACGATGGTTGAGATGATCAACAGGCAGAACAACAGGAAAAAGGCCGCCACCAGGTTCTTGGCGCGCAGCACTGTGCGCAGACTTACCGGTGTTACAAACCACGCTTGCGCGGCCCCGCGCTCCATCCCGAACACGTTCCACAGGAGAGTATCGCTCAGGACCAGAAGCGCATACGACATCGAGAGCGTGAGGTAGTTGCTCGTCACGAAGCCCTCTTCCGCGCCGCGACGCATTCCGATCGGTAGCCAGAGCAACTGGCCCATGGTACAGGCCATCAGCAACACCAGCCGGAAGCGCGGCGCCCTTAAGAGTAGGCGCAACTCTTTCTCCATCACGGCAGCCAACGGATCCGGAAAGAGCAGCGCTGGAGCCCGGTAGAACTTTTCGAGCCACCCGTTGGACCGCCGTGGCGCCGCCTGGCCTGCCGGCAGGGCGCTGAACTCTTCGAGGCGCATCGCTCGGGCAAACTGAGACCGCGCGAACCACCACGAGCCCGCGGTCCACATTGCGAGAACGGCCAGAGGCCCCCAAGCCGCGTGTCCACTCGACAAATGGCCCACGGCTTTCCAAGGGAAGAGCCAGGTCAAGACAGTGGCTTTCTTCACTTGCTCCACCACCGGCCCAGGGATCCCCCTCAAGGCCACCAACTGCGGCACCAAAATGATCCCGAGGAAACAAACGACAAGGAGTTCCCGCACCCACTTCCTCTGCAACATGCGGTCGAGTAGCGTCTTGAGGCCGCTGGCCAGCAACAGGTTGAACGCGCCGAACACGAGTAGCGGCAGCGGTGTCCACCACGGGACCAGCGGGTTCCACGCCAGTCCTACGCAGCCGCCCAACAGCACCAACAACATTTCGAGGCCGGTCGACAATCGCAACGCTACTTCCAGGAAGAACAGTTGTCCGGGCGGGATGGGATAGACGAGCAGCCATTTGACATCCAGGAACGCGCCGCTCGAAGCCAACATCACCGGGAACAGTTGCCAGAAGAAAAAGACAAAGAAGAGAGCGGAGGTCAGCGCCGACTCGAGAATCTCCGGCCGGACACCGCCGCCGGTCAGCAGCGCCGCCCCGACTCCGCCCGCCATCCAGAGCCCGTACCACAGGAGGCCGCTGAACCAGGTGAACAGCAGGCCCGTCTTGTGGGATCGGAGAAAAAAGTTCCGTTGCGCCCGCCACTGCGCCCACAGGATCGCGCGCGCCTGCGTCAGCACGCTACAGCCACTCCAAAGCGTCCGCGGCCCGCGGCGCGCCGCCCACCACTCGCACAAAAATCTCTTCGAGCGTCTCGGTTCCCGCGCGCAACTGGGCCATCGGCTCGTCAATCACCAGCTTGCCGTCATGAATAATCGCCACGCGGTCGCACAGCCGCTCTACCACTTCGAGCACATGAGAAGTAAGAAACATCGTCGCCCCACGCCGCACCCGGTCGAGCAGGATGTCTTTCATGAGCCGCGCCCCCACGGCATCCACTCCTTCGAACGGCTCGTCGAGCAGGAACAGTTGCGGGGAATGGATCAGCGCGGCCGCCATCGCCACCCGCTTTCGCATGCCCTTCGAGTATTCGCCGATGATCTTCTGCTCGTGTCCGTCCATCTCGAACAAAGCCAGCAGCTCCCGCGACCGATCCCGCGAAAGGCTCGGCGCCAAGCCATACAGCCGGCCGATAAACTCGAGGAATTCGGGCCCGGTCAGGTGATCAAACAGCAGCGTGTCGTCCGGTACCAGTCCGATCTGCCGTTTAATCTGCAGCGCGTCATCCGGCATCCGCAGCCCTAACATTTCGATCTCGCCGGAGGTCGGCGTGGCCAGCCCCATCAGCATCTTGATCGTGGTGGTCTTCCCTGCCCCGTTCGGCCCAAGAAAGCCAAAAAAACAGCCACGGGGCACTGAAAACGTCAGTCCATCCACTGCCGCCTTCGTTCCGTAAACTTTTCGGAGGTCCCGGACGGCAACCGCCGGCGCTTCAACGAACGGAGGAGGCTCAATCACACTCAACAGTTTAAGACTTTTCTATACCTGGCCGAGAAGGTGTAGGAGACGAAGCCGCAATGAACGCCATCCTCACCCCCTCCGCCGCTAGAGAAAAAGCGCTTCAGGCGCTTGGACAACTTCCCCCGTTCAACCCAGTTCTCGCCAAGCTGATGGCAACCCTCGCACGCGAGGATGTCATGCTTACCGAACTGGCCGACTGGATCGAGAAAGACGCGGTGCTGGCGGGCAATGTGCTCCGCATCGTCAATTCCGCCGCCTATGGACGGTCCGCTTCGGTGAGCAGCGTTCGCCAAGCCATCGCAATTCTCGGCACCGTGAAACTGCGCAACATCGTGCTGGCAATGCAGGTAGCCCGGATGCTGACCCAGCTGAAACTGCCGAAGGGCTGGTCGGACTCCCGGTTCAACCAGCACGCCATTGCCACGGCGCTTATGGCCGACCTGCTCGCCCAACATATCCCCATCGACTACGCCGAGGGAGCGTTCATCGCCGGATTGATGCACGACCTCGGCAAGCTGATGTTCGCCGTCGGCATCCCGGAAGCTTACACCGAGGTCTGCCTTCTGCAGAGAACGTCCGGCCGGTCGACTCTCGAATGCGAGCACGAGCTCCTCGGCATCACCCACCCGGAACTCTCGCTGGCCGTACTCGAAAAATGGCAGTTACCGATCCCCGTTCGCTCCGCGGTCCGCTATCACCACAACCCGGATGCGGATTCCTCCGCGCCCGGCCTGATGTCGCTGAGCCGCGCGATTCAGCTCGCCGACCATGCGGTGAACCAATTCGGAATTAGCCTTTTCCCGGCCGATGGCGAACTCGAGGATCCCGCACCCCTCCTTGAAGCCTGCGGGCTCGGCGACAAGACCACCCGGGTGCTCGACGCCTTTCATAAGGACTTCGAAGCGATGAAATCTGGCTTCTAGTGCTATGACCGCCAGGAACCGTTAGTTTAAAACATCGTTGCCATGAAATGTTTGGATGCATACTTGGGTATGCCCCCGGCTCCACTCCAGATCCAGCTCTCCTCCGAGGATCACGAGCAATTGCAGACACTACTCAGCGGCGGCGTTCAACCGGTCCGCTCCATCTTGCGTGCGCTGTCCCTGATCC
>JBBQRA010000041.1:0-29998 GCA_038215275.1 Bryobacterales bacterium
CTTCGGGGTTGCCGCCGGCATCGGTGCCGTCGACGGAGAAGGCTACGCCGTTCTTGCCCACGCCATTCATGCGGACGCTATCGCCGGTGGAGACGACGCCGGTGCCGAGGCTGAGCAAGTTGGAGAAGTTGCGGCGGGCGAGGGGGAGTTCGCGGACCTTGATGGCTTCAAAGGAGTTGATTTGCTCAGAAGAGACCGTGTTGATGAGCGGGACGTTGGCATCGACGCGGACGGTTTCGGTGGCGGCGCCGATTTCGAGGGAGAAGGTATTGCGGATCTGCTGGCCGGCGGTGAACTCCGAGCCGGAGGACTCCTGGCGTTTGAAGCCCTTGGATTCGGCGCGGAGGGTGTAGGTGCCGACGCGGAGGAAGGTGAAGACGGCTTCGCCCTGCGCGTCCGTGATCTTTTCGGCGGTGGCGCCGGTGCCATCGTGGAAGACGGTGACTTTGGCGCCGGGGATGACGGCTCCGGAGGAGTCTACCACCGTGGCGTAGAAGGTGGCGGTGGTTACCTGTCCAAGACTCGCAGTCGTACAGCAGAACAGGGCCAGGAACGAATTGCGGATGATTGTATTCATATGACTCCACGTAGAGAGGTTCACCAATGTTATGGGGGCTTACGGGGGCGGGCAAGCGTGGAACGGTTCCGAACGGTTCCGCAGGGCTATTAGAGGGTTCGAACGGCGATGAGCCGGACTTTGGTTGGCACTTTGTCGTGCACTTCGGCCTTGAGAATGGCTTGGAAGTGCCACGGGCCCACGTGGGACGGGCTCTGCTGGCGGAGCCGGGCCAGGAGCTCGCCGAGAGAGGATTCGTCGGCGAGGTATTCGGTAGCGGCCTGGGTGGCTTGCGCGTTCAGGCCACTGATGAGGAGCAGGCGCTGTTGGGCGGACATACCGGGGAGCATGGAGACGAGGGCGTACTCCTGGTCAGCGGCCTGTTCGCCGGAGCCATAATTGATGATGTATTCCGGGGGTTCGCCGGGGAGGGGACGGCGGTTGACGATGGCGCGTTGGCGTTTGCCGGCGCTGGGGGTGAGTTGGAACGGGGTGTCGGTGAGGAGTGGGTCGAGCCAGCGGTTGGCTTCGTTGTTGCCGAGGAGGATGAGGTCGCGGCTGCGGAGGTCTTCCCAGGTGAGGAAGCGGCTTTGGGTGGATTCGAGGGGGACGTGGAGGCGGGTGAGCAGGGCGGTGAGTTGGACCCCGGCGATGGCTTCGCCGAGCTTGGTCTGGTTGACGGCGGGGGTGAAATAGAAGGCTCCTCCGGCAGGGAGGGAGAACGAATCGCGATAGAGCTGTTCGTGTTCGGGGTGGACGCGGTGGCGTTCGGGCAATGTGTCAGCGGGGAGGGGGTCTTCGAAATGTTTGATGACGGCGGTCATGGGGCTGCTGAAGCAGAGGAAGACGGCGCGTCCGGGCTGGCTCCAGGGGCCCCAGATTTCGAGGGTGGCGGGGCCGGCGGTGGGGGCGGGGGCGGGATTGAGGCGGGTGCCCGCGAGGACGCCAGCGAGGAGGAGAGCGACTGCGGCGGCGGGGAGGAGGAGGCGAGAGAGGGAGAAGCGCGCGGGGAGAGGGTGAGGGATGGCCGCGGGGGCGGTGTTTTCGGGAAGGGGTGCGGCGGCTGTTTCGGGGACGGGCAGACGGCGGAACATGGGGACGTAGCGGCCGACGGGAAGTTCGATGCGAACGGGGTGGGTGCTGCCTTCGGCGGCGTAGAACTCGTTGAGCTTCTGACGGAGGGTGTGGGCTTGGCGGCGGACGACGGAATCTTCGTTGGGCGAGTAGTTGGGGCCCCGGAGGAAGACCTCTGATCCTATGAGGTATTCATTGATGCTGCCGCCTTCGCCGCGCAGGGTGAGTTCGCAGATGAAGCGGAGAAAGCGTTGCAACTTCTCGGAACGTTCAAAGGGCGCGCTGCGGAGGACGTCTTCGAGTTCAGCCAAAACCTCTTCCGGGCTCAAGTCAAAGGGCTGGAGGGTGGCGGCCTTGTCAGTGGGTGGGTGAGGCATATTCCAAATACGACCGACAGTCTATCCCAATTAATCGCGGATGAACATAGAGCGGGCGAACGGTTCGCGAACCGTCCGGGTCTGCCGGGACCAGGGCGCGATCGGATACGCTCAGAAGGTTAACTTCCATGAATCGCCTCTTATTGTTTCCGCTGCTCTCAATGCTGGTACTGCTGCCGCCGATGGCCAGGGCTGAGTTGGTCCGAATGGAGGTGAGTGATCGCCGGGATGTGCTGGGCGGCCGGTCGTTTGGGACGGCGGGGGCCTATGAATATGTCCGGGGGCGGGCGTACTTCGCGGTGGATCCGAAGTTGGCGGCGAATGGGCGGGTGGTGGATCTGGCTTTGGCCCCGAGGAACGGGGAAGGGCGGGTGGAGTTTTCTGCGGATGTGGTGATGCTGCGGCCGAAGGTGGCGGAGAAGGGGAACGGGACGCTGGTGGTGGAGGCGCCCAATCGGGGAGGGATGGGCATGCTGGCGATGTACAACCGTGCGAAGGGTTCTCAGCGGCCGGAGCAGGCGGCGGAGTTCGGGGACGGATTTCTGATGCGGGAGGGCTATACGCTGGCATGGGTAGGATGGCAGCACGACGTGCCTGCCAGGCCGGAGCTGTTGCGGGCGTATGTGCCGTTGGCTGTGGGGGCGACGGGAATCGTGCGGGGCGAGTTTACGCCCATGGCGGCGACGCGGCGGATCCCGCTGGGGGACGGCGGTCATGCGGCTTACCCGGTGGGTGATCCGGCGAAGCTGACGTTGACGGTGCGGCAGGGGATCTATGGCGAGCGGAGTCGGATAGGGGCGGCGGAGTGGCGGTTGGAGGGCGATGAGATTGTGCTGGGGCAGTTGGCGAAGCCGGGGTGGACGTATGAGTTTCTCTATCCGGGTAAGGATCCGGCGGTGGCGGGACTGGGGTTGGCGGCCTTGCGGGACTTTGTGGCTCACCTGAAGGGGAGCGCGGGGATCCGGTATGCGTTGGGAGTGGGCACCTCGCAGAGCGCGATGGCTTTGAAGGCGTTGGTTTATGAAGGGTTTAACGCCGATGAGAAGGGGCGCAGGGTGTTTGATGGTTTGCAGCCGCACGTGGCGGGAGGCCGGCGGTCGACGTTTGAACGGTTCGCACAGCCGAGCCGCACGGCGGGACCGTATCGGAATGCGAGCCTTTCGACGACCGACCAGTTTCCGTATTCCGACGCTGAGGACACCGAGCCGGTGACCGGACGGCGGGACAGCCTGCTGCGCCGTTCGCGGGAGGCGGGGGTGGCCCCGAAGATTCTGTACACGAACTCCAGCTATGAGTATTGGGGGTCGGCGGGTGCGCTGGTGCACCTTAGTATGGACGGGAAGCGGGACCTGAAGCTGCCGGAGACGACGCGTGTTTATCTGTTGGCTGGGGGGCAGCACGGGCCGGCGGCTTTCCCGCCGAAGGCGTCGACGGGGCAGAATCTGCCGAACTTTAACGATTACAAATGGGTGCTGCGGGCGCTGTTGACAGACCTGCATGCGTGGGTGCGGGAGGATGTGGCGCCGCCGGCGTCGCGTTATCCGAAGCTGGCGGATGGCACGCTGGGGCCGGGGGAGCCGCCTGCGCACCGGACACGGTATTTGAATTTTGGGCCGGAATACCTGAGCAAAGGCATTGCGAGGCAGCAGCCTCCGCAGGCGGGGGCAGACTACCCGGTGCTGGCGCCGGCGCCGGATGAGAGTGGGAACGATCGGGCCGGAGTGAAGATGCCGTGGGTGAGTGTGCCGCTGGGGGCGTTTACCGGTTGGAATTTACGGACGGCCGCGGTGGGGTCGGCCGGGGAGTTGCTGGGGCAGACGGGTTCGTTTCTGCCGTTCCCGCGGGAGCGGATGGTGAGCCTGTATCGGGACCGGGAGGAGTATATGAAGCGGATGCGGGCGGCGGCGGGAGCGCTGGTGCAGGAGCGGCTGCTGCGGGCGGAGGATGTGGAGAGCGTCGTCGAGACCGGCGGGAGGATCTGGGACTGGGCTACGGCGGCACCGGGTGAGGCTTCAGCGAAGCGATGAGAAGGGGGAACACCGTTCGGAACGGTTCGGGCCGTAGTCACCGGGACGCGCGGCGCATAGAATGGAGGTGCATGCGATTCGCCACCTTGTTTGTTGCCGGCAGCCTGCTGATGGGGGCAGAGCCGCCAGGGGTGCGGCCGATGTTGGACCGGTACTGCGTTGCTTGCCACAACGAGAAGGTGAAGACCGCGGGGGTGTCGCTGGCTCCGACAGCGAAAGCGGACGGGGCCGTGTGGGAGAGCGTGGTGACCAAGCTAAGCCATCGGCATATGCCGCCGGTGGGGCTGCCCCGGCCGGATGAGGCGACGTACCGAAGCGTGATCGGCGCGCTGACGGAGACGCTGGACCGGGAGGCGGCGGCCAAGCCGAACCCCGGGAGGACGGGCGTGTTCCGGCGGCTGACGCGGTATGAGTATCAGAACGCGATCCGCGATCTGTTGGCGGTGGACTACAACGTGACGGCTCTGCTGCCGGCGGATGAATCGAGCCACGGCTTTGACAACATCACGGTGGAGAACCTGTCGGCGACGCTGATTGAGCGGTATCTTTCGGCGGCGGCGAAGATCAGCCGGTTGGCGGTGGGGAGTCCGGTGCGGACTCCGGCTTCGGATGTGATTCAAGTGCCGCCGGATTTGACGCAGGAGGAGCACGTGGTGGGGCTGCCGTTCGGCACGCGGGGCGGCACGCTGACGAGTTATCACTTTCCCGTGGACGGCAAATATGAGCTGCAGGTCCGGCTGGCGCGGGACCGGGATGAGCGAGTGGAAGGGTTGGACGTGCCACATCAAGTGGAGCTGACGCTGGACGGGGTGCGGCTGGGATTGTTTACGGTGAACCCGGTGCCGCGAGGGACGGACCAAGCGAAGGTGGATCACCATTTGACAGTGAAGGTGCCGGTGACGGCTGGTCCGCACCAGATTGGGGTGGCGTTTCCGCGCAAGACGGCGGCGCTGCTCGAGACGGGACGGCAACCTTACCAGGCGCATTTCAACATGGACCGGCACCCGCGGGTGCAGCCGGCAGTGTACTCGATTTCGGTGCTGGGTCCTTATGAGCCGTCCGGACCGGGGAACTCGCCGAGCCGGAAGCGCCTGTTTGTGTGCGGGGAGCAGACCGAGGAGTGTGCGGGACGGATTCTATCGACGGTGCTGCGGCGCGCGTATCGCCGGGCGGTGACCGCGGAGGATACGGCTGCGCCGATGCGATTCTTCCGGGACGGTAAGAGAGAAGGCGGGTTCGACAACGGGATTGAGATGGCGTTGCGGGCGATTCTGGTGAACCCGCAATTTCTGTTTCGCATTGAACGGGATCCTGCTGGCGCGGCGCCCCACACGGCCCACCGGTTGAACGATTTTGAGCTGGCGTCGCGGATCTCGTTTTTCTTGTGGAGCAGCATTCCGGACGACGGGCTGCTGGACGCGGCAGCCAAGGGGCAGCTGCGCGATGGACAAGTGATGGAACAGCACGTGAAGCGGATGCTGGCCGATCCGCGGGCTGAGGCGCTGGTGAACAACTTTGCGGCGCAGTGGCTGTTTCTGCGGAATCTGGCGTCGACGACGCCGGACCCCCGGCAGTATCCGGACTTCGATGACAACCTGCGGCAGGCGATGCGGAAGGAGACCGAACTCTTCTTTGCGAGCGTGGTGCGGGAGGACCGGCCGTTGCCGCAGTTACTGAAGGCGGACTACACCTTTCTGAACGAGCGGCTGGCGCGGCACTACGGGATTCCGGGGGTGTATGGAAGCCGGTTCCGCCGGGTTTCGTTAGCGGATCAGCCGGGGCGGGGCGGGTTGCTGACGCAGGCGAGTATTCTGACGGTGACATCGTATGCCACCCGGACTTCGCCGGTGATCCGGGGCAAGTGGATATTGGCGAATATTCTGGGGACGCCCCCCGCGCCGCCTCCGCCGGCGGTGCCGCAACTGAGAGAGGCCACCGAGGGGAAGGGCGCCAAGCCGCTATCGATGCGGGAGCGGGTGGCCGAACACCGCGCCAACCCGGCGTGCGCGGGCTGCCATAATCTTATGGACCCGCTGGGGTTCGCCTTTGAGAATTACGATGCGGTAGGCCGGTGGCGGACGAGTGAGGGCGGGGTGCCCGTGGACGCTTCCGGGGTGATGCCGGATGGGACAAAATTCCAGAACGCGTCCGATTTGCAGACGGCCTTGCTGCAGCGGCCGGAGCTGTTCGTTTCGACGGTGGCCGAGAAATTGCTGGTGTATGGGTTAGGGCGGGGCTTGGCTCCGCACGACGCACCGGCTGTCCGTAAGATTGTGGAGCAGGCACGAGGAAAGCAGTACCGGTTCTCGTCGCTGGTTCTAGGGATTGTCAACAGCACGCCATTCACGATGAGGAACACCCAATGATGATCACGAAGAAAGCGCTGCCGCGGCGGAGCCTGTTGCGCGGAATTGGCGCGGGGCTGGCGCTGCCCTTGCTGGACGCGATGGTGCCGGCGATGACGGCAATGGCGGCGACCCCGGCGGCACCGGTGCGGCGGCTGGGATTTGTCTACATTCCGATGGGGGCGACGATTGCGCAGTGGACCCCGCCTGAGTTGGGACGGATGACGCGGCTTTCGCCGACGTTAAGCTCGCTGACGCCGTACATGGACCAGTTGACGGTGGTGAGCAATCTGGAGTTGAAGAACGCCTACTCGCCGGGGAACCACGCGACAGCGAACGCGGCATTCCTGAGCGCGGCGAAGGCGAAGCTGACCGAGGGCACGGACTACGAGCTGGGCACGACGGTGGACCAGATTGCGGCGCAGCACATTGGCAAAGACTCGCCGCTGCCTTCAATGGAGTTGGCGATGGACCTGCTAACGACGGTGGGCAGCTGCGATAACGGGTTTGCGTGCGTATATCAGAACAACTTGTCGTGGTCTTCGCCGACCACGCCGCTGCCGGCGGAGGCGCATCCGCGACTCGTGTTTGAACGGCTATTCGGCGACGGTGGCAGCGCGGCGGAGCGCCGGGCGGAGCTGCGGAAGAACGCGAGTATTTTGGACTGGGTGTCGGCGGACATTGCGCGGCTGCAGGGGCAGTTGGGCGCGGGGGACCGGACGAAGGTGGGCGAGTATCTGGAGGCGGTTCGGGAGGTGGAGCGCCGGATTCAAAGGGCCGAGAAGCAGACGGCGGAAGCGGCGCTGCCGGACGTGGATCGTCCGGTGGGGGTTCCCGCGTCCTACACCGACCACGCCAAGCTGATGTTCGACTTGCAGGTGCTGGCGATGCAGGCGGACATTACCCGGGTAATTTCGTTCCAATTGGCGCGGGAGGCGAGCACAAGGGTGTATCCGGAGACGGGGGTGACCGATCCGCATCATCCGTTGACGCATCACTCCGGTGATCCGGAGAAGATGGCGCGGGTGGCGAAGATCAATGCGTATCATATGAGCCTGTTTGCTTACTTCCTAGGGAAGATGAAGGCAACGCGGGAGGGAAATGGGACGTTGTTGGATAACTCGTTGTTCCTTTGCGGGAGCGGCATGGGGAACCCGGACGTGCACGACCATGTGAATCTGCCGATTGTGGTGGCGGGCGGCGCGGCGGGAAAGATGAAGGGCGGGATGCACATCCGTTATGAGAAGCCGACGCCGCTGGCGAATCTGCATTTGACGCTGCTCGATAAGGTGGGCGTGCATTTGGATTCGTTTGCCGATAGCGAAGGCAAGGTAAGCGAACTGCTGCGGCCTGCATCGCTGGGGTAAGGAGTTGCGGATGAGACGCTTCTGGATGATTCTGCCCTGTGCGGCGGCTCTGAGTTTGCAGGCCGCCGACGGAGGGCTGCTGGAGGCGATCCAGCGGGGCGATTCGGCACGGGCACTTGTGCTGTTGGAGCAGAAGGCCGACGTGAACGCGGCGGGGCCCGGCGGGGCGACGGCGTTGCACTGGGCGGCGGAGCAGGACGATGCGGCCTTGGCGGCTGAGTTGTTGCGCCGCGGGGCGAGGGTGGACGCGACAAACCTGCATGGGACTACGCCGCTGTTTTTGGCTTGCCAGAATGGCAGCGCGCCAATGGTGGCGATGTTGCTGAAGGCAGGCGCGGCAGCGGAGAGCGCGACGCGGGAAGGGGAGACGGCGCTGATGACGGCGTCGCGAACGGGTAGCCGGGAGGCGGTGAAGCTGCTGCTGGCCAAGGGCGCGGGGGTGAACCGGAAGGAGAGTTGGCGGGGGCAGACGGCGCTGATGTGGGCGGCAGCCGAGGGACATACGGCGATTGTGGAGCTGCTGATCGAATTTGGCGCGGAGTGGCGGGCGCGATCGAATGGCGGATACACGCCGCTGCTGTTCGCCGCGCGTGAAGGGAAGACGGAGGTGGTGAGGGCGCTGTTGAAGGCGGGGGCGGACCCGAACGATGCGCTGCCGGCGCGGACGAAGCGGCCGCCGGGGAGCAGCACGACCGAGGCTTCGACGATTCAGGCGGGGTCGACGGCGCTGCATGTTGCAGTGGGCAATGCGCACTACGAGTTAGCGGCGATGTTGCTGGACGCCGGAGCAGATCCGAACGCGGCCGGGCCGGGCTGGACGGTGTTGCATACAATTTCGTGGGTGCGGAAACCGGGGACAGGGAGCAACGATCCGGCGCCGGCGGGTTCCGGAACGATGGACAGTCTAGCGCTGGTACGGAAGTTGGCGACTAAAGGAGCCGAGTTGAACGCGCGGATGACGGTGAAGAGTAACGCGGGATTGAGCGCGTTGAATACGATTGGCGCGACTCCCTTCTTGATGGCGGCGCGATGCGCCGATGCTGAATATATGCGGGTGCTGGCGGAATTGGGAGCGGATCCGAAGATGCCGAATATGAATGGTTCGACGCCCCTGATGGTGGCGGCGGGAGTGGGGACGCGCTCGCCCAATGAGGATGCGGGTACGGAGGCGGAGGTGCTGGAGGCTGTGGAGGTGGCGCTGCAGTTGGGCAATGACATTAATGCCGTGGACGGGAACGGGGATACGGCGATGCATGGGCCGGCGTATAAGCATCTGCCAGCGGTGGTGCATCTTTTGGCAAAGCGGGGGGCGCGGATTGAGGTATGGAACCGGGAGAACAAGCAGGGGTGGACGCCGCTGCGGATTGCGGATGGGGTGAACCGGACGGGAAATTTGAGGCTTTCGCCGCCGACAGCGGAGGCGTTGCGTGCGGTGATGAAGGCGGCGGGGGTGTCGACGGAGCTGGCGCCGGTGGCGCCTTCGGCGGTGCGTTGAACCCTGCCGGGATGGCGCCTCAGGCCTGAGCCGGGCGGTAGTTCGCCACGAGGCCATTGCCCAGGAAGGTTTGGAAGTAGATCTCAGCGATAAGCTCTCTGAGCGCTCGCGCTTTCTGAATCGCGCTATCGAGGCTGTTAAGGCCGACATCGGTACGGTGCTGGTGATGGGGCCGAAATCTGAAGACACGAAAAGTCGACTCCCGGGATCCTACTTTTCCCCAGTGATCTCGCTCACCATGCGGAAGAACGAGCGTTTTCTGTCCGTGTTCAAGCCCCAGTTCACGGGCGGGCTTTGGTAACCCTCCGGATCGAAGTAGCCCCAACTGGCGTACTCGGCGATCGCGGCGGCGAAGTTGTTTTCTTCCTTCTCGAAGTTGAAATGGTCATCTTCGTTGAATAGGATCGGCTTCGGGCGGTAACCGGGCTGCTGCCGGACCCGCTGGACCATCTGGCGGATCACGGCGGGGTCACTGACTCCGTTGCCATGGAGGATCACAAAGTCGGAGGCGGCCACTACCGGCTCCGCGGGGATCCGGCCTCCATTGAAACTGGTTCCGGCCAGGAGCCGCCGCCCTCGCTTGGTGACATTCCGCACATCGCGAATGAGCAACGGGATCAACTCCGGTTTTAGTGACGCCTGCTGGTAGGAGCGGTTGTCACTCTCGTTAGCCACCTCAAGAAGTACGTTTCGGTAGTCGCGCGACAGAATAAAGTCCGCCGTATCGAGCAGCGCTTTGCGTACCGCTTTTTCCGAACTCAGTCGCTCGTCCTGTCCGAAGTAGAAGACACTTACGATCGGAACCATCCCGAGCTCGTTGGCACGATCGAGGATCTGGCCTAAGCGTTTCCTGTAGTCCGGATAGATGGACCCGTCGGCCCGAAAGGCACCCGTCTCCCACGGTTGATCCTTTGAGTACCCTTCCGGGCTGCCGCCTTGCATTCCGATCGTAAAGCTCAGCAGACCGTGACGGCGCCATTCGGGCATTGCGGCGATAAATTCACGGGTGTTGCGGTCGGCGTCCCAGCGTCCGGTGTCGGGGTACTTCCAACGATCGACCGTCAACGAGTTTCGATCATCAAAGATGCCCTGGATCATTCGGGAGTTGAGGAGCAGGCCCTCGATTCTCTTCCCCTTCCAGGTGCGGCCGGCATATGTCGGCTTTCCATTAATCAAGAAGCGATCACCGTCAATGGCCACTTCGGTGCGCGTAGGGGCCGCGTACAGCGGGGCCGTGAGAGCGGTGAGCAGCAGTGTCCGTCTTTGCATCGCCTACATCCTATCGCACAAGAGTGCTCCGGTAGGAACCGTCTTTCATTCTTACCACCGGCGTACTTAGCACCGGCGGAAACGGTGCGAAGTGAATGGTGGGCCTGTGGAGACTCGAACTCCAGACCTCTACCGTGTCAAGGTAGCGCTCTAACCAACTGAGCTACAGGCCCTTAGGGGGCAAAACTGTAGATTAGCACAGGATAACGCCCCACGGTAGAATGGAGGGAGGATTTTATGGCTGCTCCCGTTCTCTCCATCGTCATTCCGATTCACAACGAGGAACCGGCCATTCTGCCCCTCTACGATCGGCTCACCCGCGTCCTCGAATCCCTCGCCAAAAGCTACGAAATCCTTTTCATCGACGACGCCTCTACCGACCGGTCCTTCGACCTTCTGGCTAACCTGGTCGAAACCGACGGCCGTTTGAAGGTCATTCGCCTCCGCCGCAATTTCGGCCAAACCGCTGCCCTCGCAGCCGGATTCGACGAAGCGATCGGCTCCATCATCGTTTCGCTTGATGGCGATTTGCAACACGAACCGGAAGATATCCCCCTGCTCCTCGAGAAAATCGAACAGGGCTACGACATCGCCAGCGGCTGGCGCAAACACCGGATCGACAACGCCGTCACCCGCAAAATCCCCTCGCGTATCGCCAATTGGCTTATGGCTAAGGCCAGCGGCATTGAACTCCACGACTTCGGCACGACGTTCAAGGCCTACCGCGCCGAAATCCTGAAAGACATCAATCTGTACGGCGAGCTCCACCGGTTCATCCCGGCGCTGGCCAGCTTCTACGGCGCACGCATCGTGGAAGTCCCGATTAAGAACGTCCCCCGTACGGCGGGCGTCAGCCACTATGGCCTGGGCCGGACGATGAAGGTGTTCTTTGACATCATCACCATCCGCTTCCTGCTCACGTACTTCACGCGCCCGATGCACTTCTTCGGCAAATGGGGCCTGCTGGGCCTCTGCTCCGGCGGCGCGATCATGGCCTATCTGCTGGTCTACAAGCTGCTCGATTTCCAACGCGACCTGGTGACCGATCACGGCCCGTTGATGGTGCTGGGGGCCATTCTGCTGCTTGCGGGTCTGATGCTATTCTCGACGGGCTTGCTGGGCGAAGTGATGATCCGGACGTATTTTGAAAGCCAGGGCCGCCGCATCTACGCCGTCCGCGAGATCCGCGCAAGAAAAGATGGCGTGCCCCACGATTCCAGCCGCTAACGCTTGTAGAATAGGCGGATGATTCTTGGCGCCGTCACCTACAACATCTGCAAAGACTGGGATCTGGAAACGCTGATCACGAAGCTCGAAAAGGCTGGGTTCGCCGGCGTCGAGCTGCGGACGACGCACGCGCACAAAGTGGAACCGACGCTCAGCGCAGCCGAGCGGCAGGCGGTGCGGCAGCGCTTCGAGCGGAGCAAAGTGCGCCTGGTCAGTTTTGGGACGACAGCGGAATTTCAGTCGCCGGACCCGGCGGTCCGCGCGAAGAACGTAGTCGAAGCCAAGGCGTTTATCGACCTCGCGCACGACACCCGCGCGTGGGGCATTAAGGTCCGCCCGAACGGCTTTGCGGCCGGGGCGGACAAGGAAGCGAGCGTTCGCCACATTGGAGCCAGCCTCAAGGAACTCGGCGAGTACGGCGCGGGTAAGGGCGTGGAGATTTGGATGGAGGTCCACGGCCGCGAAACGCAGGATCCCCCGGTGTCGGCCGCGATCATGCGGGCGGCGAACCATCCGAATGTCGGCGTTTGCTGGAACTCGAACCCGACCGATATCGTGAATGGTTCGATTAAGCCCAGCTTCGACCTGTTGCGGCCGTGGATCAAGAACGTCCACATTAACGAACTGGCGAGCCCGTATCCTTATCGCGAGCTCTTCACTCTGCTGCGCAAGAGCGGCTATGACCGCTACACGCTTTGCGAGGCGCAGGAGAGCAAAGAGCCCGAGCGTTTCCTGGTGTGGTACCACGCGTTGTGGCGCGAGTTAAACCGGCCGTAGTTCGGCGGCTTCGTCCACCTCAAATCGTTCGATGTAGCGGTTGAAGTACGCCGATTGGTCCCTATGGGCGCGGTTGAGAATTCGGGCCACGCGCTCTTGCTCCAGCGTGATGATGAGCTGATCCTGGCTTCGCGGCAATGGCAGCAAGGCACGATGCCCGTCGACGTCGATGAAAAAGTAGTCGCGGACCATCGAGTTCCGATACCAGAGTTTGAAGTTGGCTCGGAAGGCGTGGGAGCTTGGGTACCGCTTGGCCCAAGGCTCGTGGAACTCCTCGGCCTTCGGCGCTTTGAGGGAGACAGGCTTACCCTCGAAGCGAACATCCAGATCGAGCGCGTAGACCCAGGTCTGGCGCTCGTCGTCGTAGATCCAATCGTCGGACCGGCTATCGATGACAGTTGTAATGAGTTGTTGCAGAGTCATTTGCCGACGGTATCATCCCACTGATTTTCGTCAAGAGTTTTTTGAAAACGGCGCGGGCCCCACCGCTCTCGCAGCGCGGGCGCCAGCCTGACGCCGGCATAGGTCACCATCATGGCGAAGAGCGCGAGGGAGGTAGCGATGGCCCAATAGCGGCGAGCGGGGGTGGGTCCGCGCTGAGCGGTGACGGGCGCGCGTTCCTCTCCAAACACGAGTTCCATGCGCAGGTCGATGAGGGAATGACCCAGATTCTGCTGCCGGTTCTCGATGGTCACCTGGTACTGTCCGGCCTGATCGAGCTTCACCCGCCGACTGCCGCCGGGCTCGTAGCCGCTATCAAAGGCGGTGGCCGACGCATTGCGGTCCACGACGAGCACCCGCACTGCCGCACCGGCCTGTTTCACATTCCATTGCAGCTCCAGCGCCGCATTCTGCTGGGGCAGCGGCAATTCATAGCTGCGCGAGCGCAACGCATCGATGCGCACCAACTCTTCGAGCAGTACTACACGCCGGGGTTCGGCGAAGGCCGAACACGCCAACAGCGAAACGAACCCAAGCCACTTCATTGCGCCCCGAAAACGGTCTGGCCTCCGAGAACGGTCATCCGCACCTTGAGCTTTGGAATCGCCAACTCCGGCACGGTCATCAGGTCCTGATCCAGGACAACGAAATCCGCCACCTTACCGACTTCGAGCGAGCCCTTGGTCTTTTCCTCAAACGCTGCATAGGCCCCGCCCAGGGTGAACGACTGGAGGGCTTCGGCCCGCGTCAATTTCTGGTCCGGCATCCAGCCGCCTTGTGGGAACCCTTTCTGATCCTGGCGGGCGACAGCGGCGAAGAGGCCATAGAAGGGGTTGGGTTCTTCGACTGGGAAGTCGGACCCGTTGGTGAACTTTACGCCGGTATCCAGCATCCGTCGCCAGGCATAAGCGCCCATGATGCGGTCCGGCCCCATGCGTTTTTCCGCCCAACGCATGTCCGAGGCGGCGTGGGTCGCCTGCATAGAGGCGATGACGCCGAACCGGCGGAACTTTTCGAAATCCGGCAGGGAGACGGCTTGCGCATGTTCGATGCGAAAGCGTTTGTTGTTGTTCTCGCCTAGGACGGCGCCGTAGGCGTCGAGGGCAACGCGGTTGGCGCGGTCGCCGATGGCGTGGGTGGCTACCTGGAAGCCCTTCGCCGCGGCTTCCCGGGAGACCTTCTCAATCGTTTCCTGCTTCAGAATCAGCAGGCCGGAGTTTCCGGGGTCGTCCGAATAGGGCTGCCAGAAGGCGGCGCCGCGGGAACCCATGGCGCCGTCGGCCACCAGTTTAATGGAGCGCACGGTGAGGTATTCGCCCACTTCCGGGCCTCGCTTGAGATACTCCTGCCACAGCGGCCCTTCGCCGCCGATCATGGCGTAGACCCGCACCGGCAGAAGCTTTTCGGCCACGAGTTGCTTATAGGCGCGGAGCACCTGAGCGGAGACTCCGGCGTCGTGGACCGAGGTCATGCCCAGCTTGGCGCATTCGAGAGCAGCGGCGCGAAGGCGCTGCCGGATCTGGTCGTCAGTGGGTGGCGGGATCTTCGAACCGGCCAGGCCCTGAGCCCGATTGATGAGGATGCCGGTGGGTTCGCCTTTGGCATCGCGGACGATTTTGCCGCCCATAGGATCCGGAGTATCCTTCGTGATTCCCGCCAAGGCCAGCGCTTTCTGGTTGACCCAGGCGGCATGGCCGTCGACGCGCGTCAGATATACCGGACGATCCGGCGCGGCCTTGGTGAGTGCCGTATGGTCAGGGAATTCCCCGCCCCAATTCGTCTGGTCCCACGCGCGGCCCTGCACCCAGGCTCCCGGCGGCAATGCCGCGGCGCGTTTGGCGACGATGGCCGCGACTTCGGCGACCGAGTTGACGCTACGCAGGTCAAAGGTTTCCACCATGAAGCCGAACCCGGCCATGTGGACGTGGCTATCGATCAGTCCGGGGATGACCGTGGCGCCCTTCATGTCGATCACGCGCGTAGACGTGCCGATATGGCCAGCCACGGAATCGCCGATGGCGACGATCTTCCCTGCCCTGACGGCTAGCGACCTCGCTTTCGGTTGGGCCGGGTTTACTGTATAGATGTTGGCGTTGACGATCGCCAGGTCCGCAGCCTCTTGAGCCGCGGTGAGCCCCCCTGCTAAGGCTACGAAAAGCATTAAAATAGGGAGCATGGAAGATAGTATGGCACACGCCCCAGCGGCCCCTTTGAGTGTGGAACTCCCCGCCTGGAAGACGATTGCGGCTTGGGTTTGCGCCGTACTGATCGGCGGACTTTTTCTGGTGGCCGGGGTATGGAAACTCACTGACCATCTGGGCGCGGCGGCGCGGATGACGCAGGCGCTGGTGCCGGCGCAGTTGAGCGTCTTTACGGCAATGTTCTTCGGGATGGCCGAAATTTTTTCAGGAATCCTGATTCTGATTCCTCGCTACCGGCGGTGGGGTGCGTGGCTGATCGGCCTGATGCTTCTTGCGTTTATGGTCTATATCGGCGTGTTCTATGAGCGGCTGCTGGGCGCCGACTGCACGTGTTTTCCGTGGGTGAAACGCGCCGTGGGGCCGATGTTCTTCTATAGTGATGCCGCGATGCTGGCGCTGGCCGCGATCGCCGGTTGGTGGGCCAAGCCGAGTGAAGGGCTGAAGACCGCGCTGATGATCGCGGCCGGAGTCGCGGTGTTTGGCGGGGTGGCGTATGGGATCACGGAGTCGCGGCAGACCGGCACCAAGGCGCCGGACACGATCACCGTAGACGGGCAGCAGGTTTCGCTGAAGCAGGGCAAGGTGCTGCTGTATTTTTATGATCCCGAATGTGCCCACTGCGACCAGGCGGCCCGCCGGATGGCCAAGCACACCTGGAGCGGCGTGAAGGTCTATGGCCTGCCCTCGCGGGTTCCGCAGTTTGGCAAGTACTTTATGGACTCGACCGGCCTGAAGGCAGGAAACTCCCCGGAACACGATGCCTTGAAGAAGCTGTTCCCGTTTGGCGATCCTCCGTATGGTATTCTCCTCGAACATGGCCGGCAGAAGGCGGCCCTCTCCCGATTTGACGAAGTAGAACCGGAGTCGACTCTGCGGAGCCTCGGCTTTATCGAATAACCAATGAACACAGCCTCCGCGTCTCCACAGGGGACGCAAGCCTTCAAGAAGCGATTTGCTTCTCTCGACAAGAACCAGTTTTACCGTGTGGCTCAGGGGCTGACGATGTCGTCGCTGGGAATTGGAACATATCTCGGCCCGATGGACGACGATACGGATCGCGCCTACACCTCAGCGGTACGAACGGCCATCCGGCAGGGCATCAATGTCGTGGATACCTCGCTGAATTATCGGCATCAGCATTCCGAGCGGTCGATTGGCCGGGCTATAGAGGCGGTGATCCAATCGAGCGATTCGGCGCGCAACGAACTGGTCGTGTCGACCAAGGCCGGCTATCTGGTGCCGAAGGCGATTCCGGCGGAGCTGTTGGAACCCGGCGACGTTGTGGCGAACATGCATTGCCTGAAGCCGGCGTTTTTGAAGGATCAGTTGGAACGTTCGCTGCTCAATCTTCGTTTACAGCGGGTGGATATTTTCTATCTCCACAATCCGGAGACACAACTGCAATTTCTGGAGCCGGACGAGGTGTACCGGCGGATCGGCGAGGCGTTTGACGCCTGCGAAGCGATGGTGGCGGCGGGCAAAATATCCTACTATGGCATTGCCACGTGGGACGGATTCCGGCGGCGTCCCGGCGGTACGGACGGCCTGCAACTCTCCCGGTTGGCGGCGCTGGCCGCGCAGGCTGGTGGAGCGAAGCACCATTTTCGGTTTGTGCAGCTCCCGTTTAATCTTGCGATGCCGGAGGCGATCTCCGTTCGCAACCAGGGCGACGACCCCCATGCGTTAGTACCGGTGGTGGAAGCGGCGCACGCACTGGATATCAGTGTGATTACTTCCGCGACCCTGATGCAGGGGCGATTGACGAAAGATCTTCCGGAGAAGTTCCTCGAAAAGTTCACGGAGAGTCTGCCGACTCAGGCGCAGCGGGCGATTCAATTTGCTCGTTCGACACCGGGGATCACCACCGCGTTGATCGGCATGAGCAAAGCGGCGAGGGTGGCCGAGAACATGACGGTGGGCAAGGTAAAGCCGTTCTCTGAGGCCGAGTACTACTCTTTCTACGGAAGTTGACCATGTTGCTGCCGCCCCCCGGCCCCGATCGTGACGAGTTCCTAGCCGGTTTACCGGAGAGTCCGGCCGTTTTCGTGCTGCGGTTGCGAGAGGGAAGGCCGTACGTGGGGCGAACGGCGCTGCTCGGGCGGCGGGTACGGCGGCTGCTGAGCCCGGGGCTCTTTGGAGCACTGGCGACAGAGGTAGAATTTTGGCCGGCGGCCTCTCGGTTGGCGTCTTCCCTGCGCCTTTATGAAGTCGCTAAGGAACATTACCCGGACAGCTACTTGAAGCTGATTAAGTTGCGCATGCCCGCCTACGTTCGGGTGCTGTTGAGCAATCAGTTCCCGCGTACGACAGTGACAAACCGTCTGGGGCGGACGGGGCTATTCTACGGGCCGTTCCGATCGCGGGTCTCGGCGGAGGCGTTCGAGGTCTCGGTGCTTGAGCACTTTCAGATCCGGCGCTGCGCGGAAGAGTTGGTTCCGGCGCCGGAGCATCCCGGATGCATGTACGGCGAGATGAATCAATGTCTGCGTCCGTGTCAGGCCGTGGTTTCCGCGGGCGAATACCGGAGCGAGGTGCGGCGGCTGACAGAGTTCCTGGCGTCGGGCGGCCGGAGCCTGGCGGAGGTGGCGGAGGCGGCGCGCGACCGGCTTTCGGCCGAGATGGAGTTTGAAGAAGCGGCGCGGCAGCATCAGCGTCTGGAGAAGATCGCCGCGACGTGGCGGCTGCGGGACGAACTGGCCGCGACGCTCGACGGGGCGCACGGCATAGCGGTGACGCCGGCGGCGGCGGCGCAGGCGGTGGAGTTACGGTTGCTGATTGCGGGGGCGTGGCAGCCGCCGGAGGAGATTTCGCTGGCTCCGGAGACGGCGGCGGACAAGCCGGTGTCGCTGGACCGCTTGTTGAGGGAGCGGCTGGAGCGGCCGATGCCGGTTGAGCGGTCGTTGACGGAGCGGCAGGAGCATTTGGCGCTGCTGGCGCGATGGGGCTATTCGAGTTGGCGGGACGGCGAGTGGCTGCCGGTGGAAGGTTGGGCGCGGATTCCGTACCGGAGGCTGGTGAACATGGTGCACCGGGTGGCGACCTCGGAACGCCCGTAGACAATACCCCGTATGGAGTCGAGTACGGCAATTTCTGATCAAATTCTCTAATCTCCTGCGACTTTTTCGCCGATATACCACTCATGGCTTTCGCCGAACTCGTTGCTCCATCCGAGGCCCAGAACGTGGACCGCATTAAGCGGAACTTTTTGGCGAGCTTAAATCACGAGTTGCGGACCCCGCTCACCGGCATCCTGGGGATGTTGGATTTGCTGACGGAAACGCAGTTGAGCGAGGAGCAGTTGGACTACGTGAGTTCCTCGCGGTCATGTGCTGAGCTGTTGCTCGAATCGATTACCAACGCGATTGAGTACTCCTCGCTGACCAATGGAACGTCCGGACACACGTATTCCGAGTTCCGTCCGGCGGAGATGTTGCAGGCGGCGGTGGCGGCGCGCGAGCCGAAGGCGCGAAGCAAGGGACTTCACCTGAGTCTATTGCTGGATCCGCAATTGCCGGAGTTGGCGTTGTCGGACCCTCACCGGGTGAGGCAGATTTTGGATGTCCTGCTCTCCAACGCGATCAAGTTCACGGCTGAGGGCGAGATTGAAGTGATTGCGAGCGCGGCACCGCAGACGGACGAGCGGATGTGGCTCAGCGTCTCGGTACGAGACTCTGGACCTGGCATTGCGGCCGACCAGCTGCCCCAGCTTTTTGGAGGCAGCAGGCTGGCGGAGAACCCCTTGTCGGATCCTTCTCCAGGGCTCCGGGTTGGTCTTCCGCTAGCCAAGCAGATTACGGAGGCGATGGGGGGCTCGCTGCAGGTGGAGTCCTACCCTAGGCAAGGCAGTTTGTTTACGTTTACAATTCCCATTAGCGCGGCCGCGGCAGAACAGCCTGCACCGTTGCTGACCGAGCCGGTTGAGCCGGTCATGACCCGGGTTCTGCTGGTTGAGGACAACTCGGTGGCGCAACGCTTCATGACGACGCTGCTCGAACGGCGCGGCTACGCGGTTACCTTGGCTCCGGACGGAATGGCGGCATTGAATGCAGCGGAACACAAGCATTTCGACCTGATTCTGATGGATTTGCAGATGCCGGGCATTGATGGCATCGAGACGACCCGGCGACTGCGTCAGACCAACTCGGCCAGAGTGGTTCCGATCATTGCCTGCACGGCGAACCCTTCATCCGAAGTTCGTGCCGAGTGCACGGCGGCCGGGATGAACGATTTTCTATCGAAACCCGTCAACTCGGCAGAGCTCTTTACGGTACTCGAACGGCATGGCGGGTTGCGGCGCGGGATTGCGACCAGCTCCTAGTTCTTGAGCACCAGCCACTGCAAGGCGCTGGCGCGGCTGCGGGAGTATGCGATCTCCTGTCGAAACCCGTAAACCGGACCGGGCCCTTAGCTATCCTCCAAATGGCTATCCTCGAAAGGCAGGGCGGATTGCGGCGCGGGCCTCCATCCCTTGCATTGACCGATCCGTCTAAACAACTACCTGAAGGCGGTGGGATTAACTGGCGACTGAAAGTCGTAGGGCGCCGCTAAAGCCACTGGAAGGCTCGACCCGTTGCGACGCACATTGGGTTCCGGCCGTCCGGGCAGCCGCCTGAGAAGAACAGACCTGAACACATTCCGCCAATCCCCAGCATCGGCTTACTCCGCAGCGCGGTGGCTAACAGCGGCCCACCTGAAAGGTGGGGGGATTAGACCCGGCATGTGGAACTAAAACGGTGTGGGACGACAAGCCGTCTGCACCAAGCCGAGCCGGTTGCAAGGTCGCGCGGCCGCGGGAACGAATGATGCTGTTTTCGAAAAGCTTGGCGGCTTCGCGCGTATTTGGCAGTAAACTCCCGCTAGTTCTCGAGCAACTGCTGCCGAACGGGGTAGAAGGCGTCGCGCAAGTATTCCACCTTCGTCTCCTCTCCAATCACCAGGCTGACCACATCAAAACGCACGGCCATTCCTTCGAGTGTCGCCATGCGCATGTACTCTTCGGCCGTCCGTCCGATCAGCTTTTCCTTGGCCCGGTGAACCGCGCGCTCCGGCACCCCCGTCTCGGCGCTCGACCGCGTCTTCACTTCTATGAAAACCAGAGTTTCGCCTTCCACGGCCACGAGATCGATCTCGCCCCGTCCGCCTTTGCGGCGGTAGTTCCGAGCCACCACGATCCAGCCCATTTCCTGGATGAAGCGCTGCGCCCAGTCCTCGCCTTGCTCGGCGAGCTGCAAATGAGCGGGATGTCCCTGGCGGCGGCGGGTCGCCTGGCGCTGGCGGTCCAGCCACCGCCCCGCACCGATCAAGATCTTGCGGAAAATCGCCACGTCAGCTAGTGGCGGCGGCCTCAAGTTCCTCTCGCTGCAATTCGCGGCCTTTCACGACTTCGAGAAAAGCGCGCGCGGCGTGCGAGAGCGCCCGGCGGGCCGGATAGACCAAATGGACCTTTCGCGCCACGGTCAATTCTTCCACCCGCACTTCGCGAAGCTGTCCCCGCTCAATCTCGGCGTCGACACACATCTTTGGCAGGAAGGCTACCCCCTCGTTGCGCTGCACCATCTGGCGAATGGTTTCCACAGTGGGCATTTCGACATCCATATTCAACGGAACCCGGTGGCGCTGAAACTCTCGCAACACGACCTCGCGGTACGGCGAGAGCACATTGTGCGCGATAAAGGTCTCCAAGCCGAGTTCGGTGATGGAGACACTGGTGCGTTCCGCCAACCGGTGCTCCGGACTCACGACGAACGCCAAATGATCGGTAAAGATCACCTGCGCTTGCAGACGGTCGTCCTGCGGGTCAAACGAGATCACGCCGAGCTCTAGCTCGCCGTCGATGAGTTGGCTTGGAATCTTACTCGACAGACTCCGGCGCACGCGCACCTTCACCTTGGGATAGAGCCGGCGATAGCGCACGATGTGCTGCAGGAGATAGAGACTGGTCGATTCGTTAGCGCCAACGATCAGGACCCCGGCCGAGTTGTCCCGCATTTCCGCCAAGGCCGTATTCATCTCAAGCGCCAAGTGCTCGAACCGCCGAGCGAAATCAAAAGCGATCTTTCCGGCGTCGGTGAGCAGGAGTTCCTTCCCGGAACGATCGATCAACTTCTCGCCGAGTTCATGTTCCAGGCGTTGCACGGCGAGAGAAACGGCAGGCTGGGTGCGAAGCAACTTCTCGGCGGCACGGGAGAAGCTCTTCTCATTGGCGACGGTCTGGAATACACGAAGTGAGTACAGTTCCATCGGTAGATAAGCTTATCCTATCGCATTACTCACGCTTATCGAACACGCCAAGCGAATAAATTTGCTAAATTGAGGATCCGATGCAAGAATCGAATATTGACTGAGGTCATTAACCAATGAATCAGCGAATTCAAATATTCGATACGACCCTGCGGGACGGCGAACAGTCTCCAGGCTGCTCGATGACGGTACCGGAAAAGATGAAGATGGCGGCTAAGCTTGTGGAGCTTGGCGTCGATATTATGGAGGCGGGATTCCCGATCGCCAGCCATGGCGATTTCGAAGCCGTGGACGCGATCAGCCGGGAGTTTGGCAACCGGGATTTGACGATAGCGGCTCTAGCCCGATCGACTTCCAAGGACGTGGAGCGGGCCGGCGAGGCGCTGAAACACGCCAAGCGTTCCCGGATCCACACGTTTATCGCCACGAGCGACATCCACTTACAGTACAAGTTGAAGAAGTCTCGGGAGCAGGTGCTGGAGGAGGCGGTAAAGGCCGTCGAACTGGCCCGCACGTACACTGATGACGTGGAATTTTCGGCCGAAGATGCGAGCCGCACGGATCCGGACTACCTGGAACAGGTTTCGCGGGCCGTGGTCGCGGCCGGGGCCAGCACGGTGAACCTGCCGGATACGGTGGGCTTTTCGATTCCGACCGAATACGCGGCCTTCATTCGGAAAGTGGTTCAGGCCATTGGTGATAAGGCGATCGTCTCGGTCCACTGCCACGACGATCTGGGTTTGGCTGTCGCTAACTCACTGGCGGCGGTGGAAGCGGGAGCGCGGCAAATTGAGTGCACCATCAACGGTATCGGCGAGCGGGCCGGAAACTGTTCGCTCGAAGAGATTGTGATGATATTCAAGACGCGGCAGGCCGTATTGCCGTATGAGACGAAGATCATTACGGAGCATCTGTTCAGCGCGAGCCAATTACTGACCTCGATCATCACGTTTGGCCCCCAGCCGAACAAAGCCATTGTGGGCGACAACGCTTTCGCGCACGAAGCGGGTATCCATCAGGACGGCTACCTGAAGAACAAATCGACGTATGAGATCATTGATCCGAAGAGCGTTGGGGTGCCCGAGGGAAAACTGGTGCTGGGCAAGCACTCGGGGCGCCACGCGCTGGCGGATCGGTGCCGCGAACTTGGCTTCGCCGACTTCACGAAAGAAGAGATCGACTTGATTTATCAAGGATTCACGGCGTTGGCGGACCGCGTAAAGGGCGTTCGCAACGACCAGATTCTCGCGCTGGGAAAAGAAATTGTGGCGAGGCGCGCGCCTGTATCGGCCTAAATAGACATGCAACTGAACGTATTGATTCTCCCCGGCGACGGCATCGGGGTCGAGGTAACTCGGGAAGCCGTTCGCGTATTGGAAAAGGTGTGCTCGACATTCGGCCACACGTTGAAGCTGACCGAGGGTCTGCTGGGCGGCATTGCCATCCATAAGACGGGCACCCCCTTTCCAGAAGAAACGGCGAAGTTGGCGGTGGAAGCGGATGCAACGCTGATGGGCGCCGTGGGCCTGCCGGAGTTTGACAACGCCCCGCCCGAACAACGCCCCGAGAAGGGTCTGCTGGGTATCCGGAAAGTGCTTGGCGTGTACGCCAACTTGCGGCCGGTGAAGGCGTATCCGGCCCTGATCGAGAGCAGCCCGCTCAAGAACCACCTGGTGGAAGGCACGGACATGATCATTGTCCGCGAGCTGAATGGCGGGATCTACTATGGGACGCCGCGGGGCATTGAAGGCTCCGGTGACACCGAGCGCGGCACGAACACGATGACCTACACGCGCGCCGAGATCGCCAGGATTACGCGGATGGCGTTTGGCTTGGCGCGGAAGCGGCGGAAGAAGTTGGCGAGCGTGGACAAGTCGAACGTGCTTGAAACCTCGCAGCTGTGGCGGAGGGTGGTGAACGAGATCGCGCCGGAGTTCCCGGACGTGGAGCTCGAACACATTCTGGTCGATAACGCGGCTATGCAGCTGGTGCTGAACCCGAAGCGGTTCGATGTGCTGGTGATGGAGAACATGTTTGGCGACATTCTGAGCGACGAGGGCGCGGTGCTGGCCGGGTCGATTGGCATGTTGCCGTCGGCATCGATCGGCGATCAGCGGCCTTCGGGTGCGTGGGTCGGCTTGTACGAGCCGGTACACGGTTCAGCGCCGGACATCGCCGGGCAGAACAAAGCCAATCCGCTGGGCGCGATTGGTTCGGTGGCTGCGATGCTCGAATACTCGTTTGGCTTGATGAAGGAAGCTGCGGCAGTGAACGCGGCCATCGAGTCTGTATTGAATTCCGGCCGGACGACGGCCGACTTGAAGCCGAAAGGCACCCCCGCCACGACGACGGAAGTAGGAGAAGCGGTAGCTAATGCCATCCAATAAGCCCCGGACGATTATCGAGAAGGTTTGGGACAACCACATTGTGGCGCAGCGCGAAGGCGCTCCGGCGGTCCTGTTCATCGACCTGCACCTGGTGCATGAAGTGACATCGCCGCAGGCGTTTTCGGGTCTCCGGGAACGCGGCGTGAAGGTGCGACGTCCGGACCTGACGTTTGCGACGGTCGACCACTCGACCCCGACGACACCACGGAACCTGCCGATTGTCGACCAGATTGCCGCCACGCAGGTGGCACAACTGGAGAAGAACGCCACCGAGTTCGGCATTCCCTACTTTGGATTCCAAAACCTGAACCAGGGCATCGTCCACGTGATCGGACCGGAACAGGGTTTGACGCAACCGGGCATGACCGTTGTTTGCGGCGACAGCCACACGGCGACGCATGGTGCATTCGGAGCGCTGGCGTTTGGCATCGGCACGAGCGAAGTGGAGATGGTGCTGGCGACCCAGTGTCTGCTGCAGCGGCCGTCGAAGACGTTCGAAGTGAAGGTGGAAGGGACGCTGAAGCCGGGCGTTTCCGCCAAGGACATTATCCTTGCGCTGTGCGCCAAGATCGGCATCGGCGGCGGGACAGGCTGCGTATTTGAGTTCACCGGTTCGGCGATCCGGGCGCTGTCGATGGAAGAGCGGATGACCGTCTGCAACATGTCGATTGAAGCCGGGGCGCGCGCCGGGCTGATTGCACCAGACGAGAAGACCTACGAGTACATCAAGGGCCGCAAGTTCGCACCGAAGGGCGAGGAATGGGACAACGCCGTCGCCTTCTGGAAGACGCTGCCGACCGACGAGGGCGCTACCTACGACTACACCGTGAGCATCGACGCCGATGCGCTCGAACCGATGATCACTTTCGGAACGAACCCCGGCATGGGCATGGCGATTTCGGGCGCGGTGCCGGACCCGGCGTCACAGAGCGATCCGCTGGAACGTGAGTCATTGCGGAAGGCGCTGCAGTATATGAATCTGCAAGCCGGTCAACCGATCGCGGGGCAGAAGATTGATGTGGTGTTTATCGGTTCCTGCACGAATTCCCGGATGACGGACCTGCGGGCGGCGGCGAGCGTATTGAAGGGCCGGAAGGTGAGCCCAAGCGTCCGCGTGATGGTGGTGCCGGGTTCGCAAGAGATCAAGCGGCAGGCCGAGGCCGAGGGGCTCGACCAGGTGTTCCGCGACGCGGGGGCCGAGTGGCGCGAGGCTGGTTGTTCGATGTGCATTGCGATGAACGGCGACCAGTTGTCGCCGGGGCAGTACAGCGTGTCGACTTCAAACCGGAATTTTGAAGGTCGACAGGGCAAGGGCGGCCGGACGTTCCTGGCCAGCCCGTTGACTGCGGCGGCGAGTGCCGTGACCGGGGTCGTGACCGACGTGAGGAGCCTATAAGCATGCAGATCCATTCGACGGTGGCGGTGCTGCCGAACGACAATATCGATACCGACCAGATCATTCCGGCGCGGTTTTTGAAGACGATTTCGAAGGAAGGCTTGGGCGATCAGTTGTTTTGCGACTGGCGTTACAACGCCGATGGTTCTCCGAAGCCGGATTTCGTACTGAACACGCCGGAGGCGAAGGCGTCGAAGGTGCTGCTGGCCGGGGATAATTTCGGCTGCGGATCGAGCCGGGAACATGCCCCGTGGGCGTTGACGCAATACGGGCTTCAGGCGGTTTTGTCGACCAGCTTTGCCGATATCTTCAAGCAGAACTCGCTGAAGAACCGGCTGTTGCCGATTGTGATGCCGAAGGACGCGCATGCGGCATTGTTTGTGGCGCTAGAGAAAGACCCGGCGCTGCAGGTGAGGATTGACCTGCCGGCACAGACGTTGAGCTGGCCGGGTGGACCGGCGGTGGAGTTTCCGATCGACGCGTTCGCTAAGGATTGTTTGCTGGAAGGCGTGGACGAGATCGGCTACGTGCTGAAGCAGGATGCGGCGATTGCGGCGTTTGAGGCGCAGCGGTCGATTTCTTTAAATACATTGGCGTGAGAACTTTTCGGGGTGGTACGCACTAGAGTATTGTGAGGCGGCGCAGGACGCGCTCAGTCCACGACTCCTATTCCATTCCGCAGTATTGACAGGCCCGGCTCCCTCGCCGGGCCTTGTTTTATTTGGAGAGGCCATTGGGCCGCTAAGCGCTGATTAGGGGATGGCAGAATGATTTCGTAGTCGTATTGGGCGCGGTGGAGCGCCGGATCCGGACAATTCGAGGTGAGCAGGTAATGCTGGACTCGGACTTGGCGGAGCTCTATGAGGTTGAGACGAAGGCTCTTGTTCGAGCAGTCAAACGGAACGAGGAGCGGTTTCCCGACGACTTCATGTTTCAGTTGAGTGAGGCCGAGTGGCAAGACTTGAGGCGCCAGCTTGGCGCCTCAAGTTACGGTGGCCGCCGCTATCGCCCGTACGTGTTCATGGAGCAAGGCGTAGCGATGCTGTCTGTACTCAGCAGCACGCGGGCGGTACAGGTGAACATCGCTATCATGCGCGCGTTCGTCCAACTGCGCCAGTTGGCAGGCAGCCACAAAGACCTGCTGCGCAAAGTGAACGAGATGGAGCGGAAATACGACGATCAGTTCAAGGTCGTCTTTTCGGCGATCAAGCGGCTGATGGAACCGCCGGCATCGCCCAAAAAGAAGATCGGCTTTTAGGCGAAGATCCGTTAGGCTAGAGTCGTGCTCCAGCTCATGATCATGGTCGGCAGCCTTGTGAAATTGGTACTGATCAGTCTGCTCATCGGGGCAAGCTGATTTTTTCCCCGCCGTTCGATGCTGGTTTGGCCGTATTGGTTCTACGCGTTGTTCCTCTACGGGATCACCAAGGACGAGGGTACGCTCGAGGGACCGAAAGGGTTCATCGCCAAAGTGAAAAAGACTGGAGTGGATGGCGAGCGGGTGATCTACCGAGAAGGGGAGGGCAAGCTGGAGCCACTCGCCACGGTCTACGAGCGCAAACAGAGCCAGTGGCCAGAGGCGATCTGTGCCGGGCTGGCTTTGACTCCGTTTGCACTCTACGCGAAGAACCGGTGGATGGCCGCGCGGGTCGTTTCGATATCCGCTTCCGTGTGAGCCGCACTGACAAAGCCGGCCTCGTATTGGCTGGGAGCGAAATAGACACCCTCGCTCAACAAGTGGTGGAAAAACTTGCCGAACCGGGCCGTGTCCGAGGTCTTGGCCGTCTCGTAGTCGGTGACGGGCGTTTCCGTGAAGAACATGGTAAACATGCTGCCGACGCGGTTAACGGTGACGCCCGGCGGCGGCGCTTCGCACAGGCGGGCCGTGATCTTTTCAAGATAAGGATAGATTTCCGGATGGGTCCTGATGTGGCGCAGCATCGCCAATCCGGCGCTGACCGCCAGCGGATTCCCGCTTAACGTTCCCGCCTGATACACCGGCCCCACCGGCGCCACCTTGTTCATCACGTCGCGCCGTCCGCCATAGGCCCCGATCGGGAGGCCGCCGCCGATCACCTTCCCAAACGTCGACAGGTCCGGCCGGATGCCAAACAGCTCCTGCGCGCCGCCGCGGGCGAGACGGAAGCCCGTCATCACTTCGTCAAAGATCAGCAGGGCACCGTGCTTCTGCGTCAGCGTCTGCAGTGACTTCAGGAACTCGGGCGTCGGGATGACACAGCCCATGTTGCCTACGACGGGCTCCAGAATCACCGCGGCGATCTGATCGCCTCGTTCGGCGAAAGCCGCTTCGAGCGCCTCGACCGAGTTGTATGGCAGAGCGATCGTCGTATCGGAGAAGCCCTTGGGCACACCCTGCGTATCGGCGATGCCCAGCGTCGCCATGCCGCTGCCGGCTTTGACGAGCAGGCTATCGACGTGGCCATGGTAGCAGCCTTCAAACTTGATGGTGAGGTCACGGCCGGTGAAGCCGCGGGCGACGCGGAGCGCCGACATGGTCGCCTCGGTTCCCGAATTGACGAGGCGGAGCATTTCCATGCTGGGCACGGCGTCGATAATCTCTTCGGCGAGTTCAAGCTCCAACTCCGTCGGCGCGCCGAAGGAGGTGCCGATGGTCAGCGCCTTCTCGATGGCGGCCAGGATGTCGGGATGCCGGTGGCCGATCAGCATCGGGCCCCAGGAGCCAATGTAGTCGATGAACTCGTTGCCGTCGACATCGATCATGCGGGCGCCTTGGGCGCGGGCGATAAAGCGCGGGGTGCCGCCAACACTGCGGAAGGCGCGGACGGGGGAGTTGACGCCGCCGGGAATCAGGTTTTGGCCGCGGGCGAGCAGGGCCTCGGAACGGGTGGTAGACATAGGAGTTTAGGGGGTGACCATGCGCCGGAGAAAGGAGTTGACGGCAATCTCGGCGATGGTCGATTTGAAGTTTCCACGAATCCGGGTGCGGAGTTCCCGGTAGCTGATGGTGCCGGCGAATAGTTCCTGCATCACGGCGTGAATGCGGGGGCTGCGGCGGAGGAATTGGAGCATCCGGGTGGTGTTCGCGCCGCCGCAAAAGCGGCCGAGGTAGACCCGGCGGGCGAGCGTAGCGGCGTAGGCCAGGTCGTCGGCGAATTCGGAACGAACTGACTCGGCGTAGGCTTCAGGACGGCCTTCGGCGAGCAGTTGCCCGGCGAGGTCTCCGGAACGCATGGCGTAATAGATACCTTCTCCGGTCACCGGATCGACCAGACCGGCGGCGTCGCCCACGGCCAGCCAACCGGGCCCGGCCAAGCGATTTCCAGACCAGGAGGACGGATCGAGCGACGGAAGCATGTGGGCGTAAAATTGAGCATCTTTGAAGCTGATGCCGCGGCCGCTGAGATAGTGCTCCAGTCGTTGGCGCAAATCCGCGGCAGTTTCGCCTTTGCCGCAAATGCCAGCCGAGAGGTGGCCGTTTCGCGGGAAAATCCAGATGTAGCCTTCGAGGCCGGCGAAGAACCGGAGATCGATGTGGGGCTGCTCGGAAGGGATGTAGTAGCCGAGCGCGATCATGGTATCCGCTGGCGTCCAGACGGTGCCGAGAGAGCGGAGCGGGTTACGAGCACCCGTGGCGACCACCAGGAAATCGGCTGAAAGCGCGGGGCCGGAGCGCGTAGTGATGGACCACGTTGACGTTGGGCGGTCAATGCCGGTCACCCGGGTCGAGACGAGTTCGGCACCAGCGGCGGCGGCACGATTAAGTAGTAGCTGATTCAGTTCGCGGCGGGAGAAGATAAGCAACGGCTGTTGGAGATCGAGCCGAAGGGCCTCTGTGTGATCGGCGTGAAGCCAAGTGGAGGCAACCGATCGACCGGAGCCGGACTTCAGGAAAGGATACTGGTGATAAGCCTTCCAGGTGACGCCACCGCCGCAAGGCTTCTCCCAGGCCAGCTTTTCATCAATGAGATAGGTGCGGAGACCTGCGCTTGCCAGGCGCTCTGCGGCCATCGATCCGGCAGGCCCACCGCCGAGGACGGCGACGGTGCGGGTCACGGCTTTCCGGGGGTGGTGGGGACAGGAGGGTGACCGGCGGGCAAGCCTCCTCCCCCTTCGGCTGGGGCAGGCGTCGCGTGCGGGTTGGTGGGAGCAGCCGGGGCAGCGCCCGGCTTCCGCTTAACAACCCACTTTACGCCCTCGGCTTCCAAAGTATAGGAGATTTTAATCCCGGAGCTTGGCGAGCCTTTCGGCCCGATACTGGCGACAGCCTCGGCCTCTTTTTCTTTAAAATCAACGCTGACGACCTCCACTTCCATCGACGAGGCCATCATGTCGTCCCGCTTAGCGAGGTAGTCGACAATGGCCTGTTTGACGGCGTCTTTGGTCTGCGGCGCTTTGGCGCACGAAGTCAAGAAGAGGAGAGCGAAAAGGAGGCGACGCACTCTTTCAGTATAACGGGATTGCTACGTATGACGGGATTGCCGCCCCGGAACCGGACTTGACCGCCGAAAGTTCGGCGGTCTCCAGGTTGGCCAGTTGCTCGAGCGATTCCGCCAGAGCGGGAAGAACTGGGGCCGGGAGCTGCTCCTGCTGCGCGACCGCCGAACCGAGCCGCAACAAATCCATTTGAAAAGAAATGATATCCATAAATGCCATATCGGAAAAAAACAACCCGCTTTCAGGAATTCCTGAAAGCGGGCTGCAAAGGTTTACTACGGGAGTGTACAAACACGGAACCGCATACTATTCCGTTGATGATTCCAGGCCGAAGGCTCAGGCGGATTGGTTGGGCGGGGAGAGTGGGGGGCTTAAAGGGGGTTACAGCTTACTGGCAGGTCCA
>JBBQRA010000042.1:0-29698 GCA_038215275.1 Bryobacterales bacterium
GCCCGAGGTGATTTCGGGGCTGACCACCAACACGGATCGAGCATTGCCCGCGCGGATGTAGTCAGCCGCGGTCTGGATGCCGAAAGTGGCAGACGAGCACGCGACATTCATGTCGAACCCGAACCCGTCGATCCCCGCAAGCTCTTCAATTCGCTATTGGCATGGGGCCTCTCGATGACCGTGGTGGGTGCAGCCGTTTGCTGGGTTTTCTTCCGGTAATCGTTTGAGGCTAGTAGGAAAGCAGCTGGCGCATCGCCTTCACCAGATCGTCGACTTGCGGCAGGATAGCGTCTTCCAATTGCGGGCTGTAGCCAACCCACGTATCGAGCGCTCCCACGCGCTTCACCGGGGCATCGAGATAGCCGAATAACTCATCGGCCACCCGCGCGGCTATCTCCGCACCGTATCCCCAACTTAGGGTATCTTCGTGGGCGATCAAGACACGGCTTGTCTTCTTCACCGATGCCGCGATGCTGTCCCAATCATAGGGCGCGAGCGAACGAAGATCGATCACCTCAATCGACTCGCCGATCTCATTGACCGCACGCAAAGCCTTCTCGACGACTGCGCCATAGGTGATCACCGTCAAGCGATCCCCCTCTCGTACGACCCTTGCCTTGCCGAAAGGAATCGTGTACTCCGGCCCCGGATGCAACGACCGGTTATAGGGTTCCCGGTACAACTTCTTGTGTTCGAGAAACAGCACCGGATCATCACACCGCAGCGCCGTCCGCAGTAGCCCCACCGCGTCGAGGGCATTCGAGGGGAACACCACCCGCAGCCCAGGTATGTGCGTAAACATCACTTCCCCGCTCTGGCTGTGATAGATCGAGCCACCGGTCAAGTAGCCGCCAATCGGCACGCGGATCACCGCCGGGCAGGCAAATCCATTGTTTGAACGCCACCGCAGAACCGCCATCTCATCGCGGATCTGCATCATGGCCGGCCAGATGTAGTCGAAGAACTGAATCTCGGCCACCGGCTTCATGCCCCTGGTTGCCAGACCGATCGCGCGGCCCACAATGCCGGCTTCAGCAATCGGCGTATTGAAGACGCGCTCAGAGCCGAACCGGCGCTGGAGTCCTTGAGTCGTCTTGAACACGCCGCCCTTGCCCTTCACCTCCGGCAGTGCGCCCTCGCGGGAACAATCGGCCACATCCTCGCCGAACACGACCACCCGAGGATTCGCGGTCAACTCTTCGAGCAGCGTGAGATTGATGGCGTCGACCATCGTGCGCGGCTCCCCGGAGAACTCGGGCTCGCGGGCAAACGCATCGGAAGTGGGGTCGACGGTGGGCGAATACAAGTACCGCATCGCCGTGTTCTTGGCCGGGGCCGGCGCCTGCAAGGCGTAGTCGGCCGCCTCCTGCACCTCGCGGTCGACGTCCTGCATGAGTTCCGAGAGTTCGCCTTCGGTCAACAGGCCCTCGGTCAGCAGGAATCGGGGGAACCGCAGCAGCGGATCCCGTTCGGCCTCGTTAGCGCGCTCGGCGTCAGTCTTATAGGAACGCTCGTCGTCGGATAAGGAGTGGGAGTAAGGCCGAATGCAGTGCGCATGCACCAGCACTGGGCCATGTCCCGCGCGGCAATGCGCCACGGCTTCGGTCATCGCACCGTAGCTCTGATGGAAGTCGGTGCCGTCAATTTCAAGGATGCGCAGATGCTCAGCAAAGCCGGTCAGCAGACGGGAGAGGTTGCCGCCGGGCGTCTGCACTTCGACCGGGACAGAAATGGCGTAGTGGTTGTCCTGAATCAGAAAGATGACGGGCAGCTTGCCGAGGCAGGCCCCGTTCAACGCTTCCCAGAACTCGCCTTCGCTGGTGGCGCCCTCGCCAGAAGTGACGAGAGTGACTTCGTCGGAGTGCGGGTTGAGCAGATGGCTCGCCTGAGCGCAGCCGATCGCCTGCACGAACTGCGAACCGGTGCAGGACGATCCGGAAACGATGTGCAATTCCGTGGAAGACCAGTGCGAAGGCATCTGGCGGCCGCCGCTCTGCGTGTCTTCGGCCGAGCCCACCGCCTGCAGCATCATCATATGCGGAGTGATGCCCAGCGTCAGCGCCAACGCCCGATCGCGATAGTAGGGATAGAACCAGTCGTGGCCGGGCCGCATGGCCATGCCCGCGGCCGTTTGAATGGCCTCGTGTCCGGCGCCGGAGATCTGAAAATAGATCCGGTTCTGCCGCTTCATCAGCACTTCGCGGTCATCAATGCGGCGCGAGGTCTGCATCAGGCGCAACGCGTGCATCAATTCCGATCGTGTCAGGCTAAGGCCACTGTCCGCCGCCGCGGCGTGAGTAAGCATCATTTCGAGTTTATCGTATACTAACGGTTTGGTAACCGTCGCTCCCATTGTTGTTCGTTAATTGCGGCCATTTGTCCCGCAGCCTTCGAACCCTTTAGAAGGAACGAACCCCCATGTCTTCTCTGGAGCGCGCCCGCGTTTTATCGCAGGCCCATGAACTGTATTCTGTCGCGACCGCAAAGGGCGAGCAAATCGCTCAGTTGACCGGCCGTCTCCGCTTTCTCGACGAGTTGCCCGCCGTTGGTGACTGGGTGAGTCTCACGCCCACCGACCCGCCGCTGATCGCCGCCATCGAACCGCGCACCAGTTGTTTCACGCGGACTGGCCCCGCCGGCGGCCGGCAGATCCTCGCCGCCAACATTGATGTGGCCTTTCTTGTTTGCGGCCTGGATGCGGACTTCAATCCAAACCGCCTGGACCGCTACCTCGTCCAGGCTCGCCAATCTGGCGCCCGGCCCGTTGTGATCCTCAACAAAGCGGATCTCCGGCTCGAACCGCCGCGTCTCGAACTCGATGTCCCCGTGGAGGCTGTCAGCGCTCTGACTGACGATCTGGCCGGCCTCTGCCGTCATGTCCGAGCGGGCGAGACGGCGGCGCTGTTTGGTTCCTCTGGCGTCGGCAAGTCGACCATCGTCAACCGGCTTCTCGGCGCGGAGCGGCAGGCGACGGGCGTGGCGCCGGGGCGGCACGTCACCACCTCCCGGCAGTTGATCCTGTTGCCGGCTGGCTGGTGGCTGCTCGATATGCCAGGGCTGCGGGAACTCGCCCTCGATGCTGCGGCTGGCGCCGTGGACGAGGCATTTGCCGAGATCTCCGCAAGGCAGTGCCGCTATCGGGATTGCCGCCACGAAGAGGAGCCCGGCTGCGCCGTGCGGGACCACGTCGACCCGGCGCGCCTCGCCAGCTACCGCAAGCTACGGCGTGAACAAGCCTACGCCGAGCGGAAGGACGACCCCGTTGCCGCCCGCGCCGAAAAGGAGCGGTGGAAGAAGATCCACAAGGCGATGCGAAAGCCCGGTTAGCTACGGCCGCATTGGCCGGTCGATGCCCTCGGCATCGCGAGCACGTGACCACCTCTCCGCACTTGATTCCCCTGCGGGCCGACTGGTGGCTGCTCGCGACACAGACCCGACCCGATCGCCGTCCGCCCCGATGGCTGGCGGCGGAAGCCGGGATCATTACTGCCACGCATCACGAGCACGTCAATACCTCCGGGTAGTTCTTTTCCCTGCGGGTCGGTTGGTGGCTGCTCACAGACCCCACGGGAGTGGCCAGCGATCCTACCCAAATCGCGGCCCACACCGGAAACGCGCTGCGGAAGCCGGGCAAAGTAATGGCGCACTCGCAGATAATACCCTCCGTAGGCCGAAACCGGGCGGCGAAAGCCCAGTTCAGTTCTGCCGCATCCGCCGGTCAATATCCTCGGCAATGCGGTCGAGATATTCAGGGTTCCGGATCAGCGTCCGGATTCCGAAGTCCTGATGATGGGCAAAGAACAGTTCCGCCGCATAGAGAGCCATTCCGTAGGCAAGCCGGGCGTGGTCCGGCGTCAGCCGCGCCCACGTCTGGCTCATCTTCTTGAGCGGCGGCAGTTGCCCGCACTGGGCGGCCGCGCGCACCGTCTGCCGCATTTCCGGCGTCAACGTCTCCCCGCTCAGTCGCTGGGCCAGCCCTTCGTGCAGCCACGCAGGCCAATGCCCCGTGGCCGCCAAGCACGCGTGTACCAATTCATGCGCGAAGGTCTTCCGCATCTCGGCCGGTTCCAGCACGGCAACGCGGATCCGCCCGTCGAACTGGCCGCCGCTCCATTCCGCCGCGCCCGTCGCTCTCAAGTAAGCTTCCCGGCTCTGGGCCGTCGCCGCAATACGTTCGGCCGTCTGGCACCCGAGTTCAAACGAGATGCGGGAGTACTCCTGCTCGAGAACACCGGCCAAGTGCCGCGCCACCTCCGCCGTCATCACCTGCGGATCATAGCGGAGCGAAAAGCGGGTGGATTCGAGCGTCTGAACGCCTTGGTCAGCGGCCGCCTCCCGTTCGGCCTTCGCCAGCAACGCGGCCACCGCCGGCTGCGGGCGGATCGCCTCGGCGTCTTTCAAATAGCCGATAGCCCGCGCTGTCGAACCCGCGCGATACGCAGCCATGCCCGCCACCGCCAGGAGAATCGGATCGCGCGGGCCTTTGGTCAAGGCCAAATCCAGCAGTTCCAGCGCTTCGCCCGGCCGATTCTGCGCGATCAACTGCGAAGCAACAGTCAATGGATCAGCGTCCACCGGCCGCGCCACCCGCGCGGCGCCCACCGGCGTATCGAGAGCCCGAGCACCCCGGCGTTCTGCTTCCCACGCATCCACTCCGGCCAGCGCCACGCCGGGCAGATACCCCCTCTGCTCACCCGCTTGCACCGCGTAGCAGCCGTTGATGGCGAACCGGATGGTCACCGCCGTCCCGGCAGAAAGCGTCGCCACCACCTCGTCGCTCTCCTCGCAACCGGTCTTTAGCGGAGTCTGATCCTCCAGCACGGTTAGCAAGACGGATGCGAGATAGAACGCCAGCAATCCCATAACCGCATCCTAAGCGAATAGTTGTGCCAAGTCGCTCCAGTAGAAACCCTAGAGTGAATCTGTTTCTTGGCTGTGATAGGCTAGCGCAGCGCATGAGCCAGCCGACGGACCCATCCGAATCGTTTGAAGCCCGAGCCGCTCTGTGCGAGCTCATGCAGGAAGTCAGCAGTCTGCCGTCCGCTCTGGCGTGCGCCGAGGGCGCCGGAGCCCTGCTGCAACTGCATCGTCAAGAGGCTACTCCTCCCATCTTGGCGTTATGTTGGCAGGCCGGTCAATTGGCCCGGGAAGCCTATCCAAATAACGAAACCATCGCCACCGCCTGGGCCCGCACGATCTGCCTACTTACCACCGCTTATGGTTCGAACGACTTACTGCAAGAAACTTTCCGGTGCCAGGAAGAGAGAGAAGCCATCGCCGTGCAGTTCCCGCACTCGGAGGGCGTACAGTACTGGAATGCACAGTCGAACTTCGAAATGGTCACGGTGCTCGCTCAGCGCGGTTACGCCAAATCCATCCCCATTTTTCTTGACAATCTCCGGACGCTCAGCCGCGCCTGGCGCGACCGTACTCCCTTCCCTACGCTCTACGCCATGGCGCTGGCCAACGCCGCCGCCGCCTACGCCCAGTTGCAGGAGGTGCCCGCCGCACGTGAGCAGGTGGAAGACCTTCGCGGCATCGCTAACCAGTACTCCGACAGCGCCGACGTGCTGCAGGCCTATGCCCGCGGTCTCCAGCAGGTGGCCTGGTATTGCGGCGAGCTCGTCACGCCTATCATTTTGCACGGGTGGGCATTGGAGCTCGCCGAACTGCTCTCGGCCCGCTCCATCCGCCGCGAGTGCGGCTCCCGCGCCGTGGCGGAACTCGGCGTCTATTCGGCCTACTTCGCGCGCCGCGGCGAGCTGACCTACGCTGCCGACTCCCTGCGTGAAGCTTGCCGCTGGCTCGAGGCGGTAACGATCAACCCCGAAGAGCTACCCATGGTCGTTGAAACCTTCCGCGCCACCGCCACGCAACTTCGCCAAACCGAGCCTGCCCTTGCGGCTCTCGCCGAGGCCCGCACGGACAGGCTGATGGCTTAACTCTACGCGTTTAGCTCTCCGGGTGAACCGTCACCTTGTTTTCGATTGCCTTCTGCTTCCGCAGATAACGGTAGATAGCTCCCAATTCCTCCGCCGAGTAGCGCGAATACTGCAACCAGGGCATAAGCGTGAAGTTCCGTTGCGTGGCGTCCGGCAATGGCGTCTGTTCGTACTCCCGGTATTCATGGAAGCGCCGGATAAACGCCGCTTCGGTCATACGGCCGATGCCCGTCTCCCCGTCCGGCGTGATGTTGGCAGACACCACCGTGAATTTCCCCAGCCGGAAAACTTCTCCGCCCGCCAGTTCCTTGCCCGCCAACGGAGCCCCGCGCTCCATCGGCGTGTGGCACCCCACACAACCCCCCATTTTCACCAGATACTCGCCCAACTCACTCGGCTCCGGCATCGGACTTTCCACCGGCGCCGGGGCGCTCTTGATCAGTACGGAGACGGGGAACTGGAGTTCGGTCCGTGGACGCTTCTCAGGAACGGCCGGGAGTGTATTGAGGTAGGAAACCAGCGCCTCGGCATCGCGGTCGCTCATGTGCCGGTAGCTTTCGTACGGCATCATCGGGAAGAGCGCGCGCCCATCCCGGCCGATGCCTTCGCGGATCGCCCGTAACTTTTCGCCATCGCTCCAGGCGCCGATGCCGGCCTCCAGATCGGAGCTGATGTTGGGGGCGGTCACCGCGCCGGGCAACCCCATCTCGGGGGGAAAGGTGAAGCCGGCGCCGCTCCGGATGACCGGCGCAAGCTGCTTTCCCCAATTCCGTTCGCCGTGGCAACCGTCGCAATCAGCGACCACCTCATAAAGATACTTGCCGCGCGCCACCGTCTCCGGCGTCATCGCCACGCGGACCTCCGCCGGCGGCGCCATCTTCGGGGGACGCCCCACGATGTACCCCGCCGCCAGCGCCAGTCCGCCCACTCCCCAACACAATCCCTTGGCTATTCTGTTCATCACGAACCTCCGCAAACACACGCGAAAGTTTACCTGGGGCACGGCTCAACAAAAATCGTGGGAAGCAACTCGCGGCGCTTCTGCGCGCAAGTTGACAGGATATACCCCCTCCCCCTTCACTGATACGACCCCCGATTGGTTCTGCAGCCTTCCAGCCACGCGCAGGTAACCCTCCACCAGGATCACCGGCCGGAACTCGGCATACACCTGCGGCGTCAGAATGATGTTGCTGATGCCGGTCTCGTCTTCGAGACTCAGGAACACAAATCCCTTCGCCGTACTCGGCTGCTGCCGGCAGATGACGAGCCCCGCCACCTCCACCATCCGCCCATTCCCCAGCGCCGCCAACTCGCCCGCCCGCCATACGCCCGCTGCCGTCAATGCCTCCCGGAAGTAGCGCATCGGATGCGCGCCAATCGTCAAGCCGCTCGTCCGGAAGTCAGCCCGCAGCCGGTCGATCGCCTCCATCGGCGTTAACGGCGCTGGCCCTTCCTCACTCAGTCCGGCAAATAACTGCCCCGCCGGGCGCACCGCCAGACTCGCCTGCCATAGCGCCTCCCGCCGGTGCCGCTGCTTCGAATCGCCAATCTTGTTCAAGGCCCCGATCTCGGCCAGCCGGTTCAACTCCTCGGCCGACACCTGCGGCGCCCGCCGCTTCAAATCGTCGATGCTGCGGAAAGGACGCGCCGCCACAATCGCCTCCGCCGTCGTCTGCCGCAGCCCTTTCACATAGTTCATGCCCAGCCGCAGGTGAAGCTGCTCATCAAGGGTGCAGAGCCAATCGGAGACCTCTACGTCCACCGGCTCAAAGCGCAGCCCGTGCCGCTGCGCGTCCTTCACCAGCGTGAGCGGGTTATAAAACCCCATCGGCTGATTATTTAACAAAGCAGCCGTAAACGCTGCCAGATAATGGACTTTAAGGTACGCGCTAGCGTAGCTCAACAACGCGAAGCTGGCCGCGTGGCTCTCCGGAAAACCGTAGAGCGCGAACGCCGTGATCGACTGCACGATGGTATCCTGCACTGGGCCCTCAATCCCGTTCGCCGCCATACCCGCCCGCAGCTTGGTTTCAATCTCGGCCATCCGCTGCTGGGACCGTTTGAAACCCAGGGCCCGGCGCAACTCCTCCGCCTCGCCGCCCGAGAAGTTGGCTACCAGCATGGCCATCCGCAGCAACTGCTCCTGGAACAGAGGCACGCCTAAAGTTCTTCTTAAAACAGTTTCGAGTTTGGGATGCAAACAATCAGCTTTCTCGAGCCCCTGCCGTCGCCGTAGATACGGATGGAGCATGTTCCCAACAATCGGCCCAGGACGGATGATCGCCACCTGGACCACCAGGTCGTAAAACCTCTCCGGCCGCAGACGAGGAAGGCAGGACATCTGCGCCCGGCTCTCTACTTGGAACATACCGACGGTATCAGCGCGTTGCAGAGTGGCATAGACCAACGGATCATCTGCCGGTAAATGAGCAAGATCCACTTCTTCGTGATAGTGCTGCTTGATCAGGACAATCGTATCCCGCAGCGCCGCCATCATCCCCAATCCGAGCAGGTCGACTTTGATGATGCCCATGTCGGCGCAGTCTTCCTTATCCCATTGCACGATCACCCGCCCCGGCATCGTCGCCGGTTGCAGCGGGACGATCCGGTCCAGCTGGCCCTGGCAGATCACCATGCCGCCCGAGTGCTGGCCCAGGTGCCGCGGCAGATCCTGAATCGCCTCCGTGAAGCGGGCCAACTGCGGCGCTAGCGGATGCTGGGCGTCGCGCAGCGCATCTTCACTCATGCCGAGCGCCTTGCCCACATCCCGCCGGGCGCTGCGGCCGCGGTAGGTGATGACGTTCGCGGTCATGGCCGCCCCCAGTTGCCCGTAGCGCGCATAGACATATTGGATTGCCCGCTCCCGGTCTTCGCCGCTCGGCAGGTCGAGATCGATGTCCGGCCACTCGCCCCGCTCTTCAGAAAGGAATCGCTCAAACAGCAGCTCCATCCCCACCGGGTCGACGGCCGTAATCCCCAGCGAGTAGCAGACGGCCGAGTTCGCCGCTGATCCGCGGCCCTGCACTAGAATCCCGTTCCGCCGGCAGAACTCGACAATATCCCAGACGATCAGAAAATAGCCGGCCAACCCCAGCTTCTCGATCAACCGCAACTCGCGCTCAATCTGACGCCGCGGCTTCTCGCCGTAGGGCTGATAGCGCCGCCGCGCCCCTTCGTCCGTCCGCTTGGCGAGGAAGCTGTTCATCGTATCGCCCTCCGGCACAGGGTAGAGCGGGAACTCGTAGCCGAGGTCTTCAAGCGTGAACTCAAGCCGGTCGGCCAGGTCCCGCGTCCGCGCCATGGCGTCCGGCAGATCGCGGAAGAGCGCCTCCCGGTCGGCGGTGCTTTTAAGAAAGCGTTCGGAGTTCTGCGCGAGTAGACGACCAGCGGCCTGGATGGTCGTGTGCTGGCGGATGCAGGTCAAGATATCCATCAGCGGCCGTTCCTCGGCCACCGCATAGTTCACGCCGCCGGTGACGATGGCGGGCAGGCCCATCTCCAGCAGCGCGCGGTTGCGGACTTCTGTCTTCCGCAGATAATGTCTTGTTAAATCAACATATACATTTGCTTTACTAAATATCTGGATGAAGCGGTCGGCCGCCGTCCGGTCGAACTCCTGGGCCGCCAACGGATCGCCCGCCAACAGCACCAATCCTTCGGCGTACTCCTCCAAATCGGCAAGCGTGGCCCCTGTTCGACGCTCTAACTTGATTTTTGTCAGCAATCCACAGAGATTTTGATATCCCTTTCTTGAACTGCAGAGCAGCGGATAGCGGTATCGTCCCCCCGCCTCCGTCACCTCGGCCCCCAACAGTGCCCGCACCCCCCGCTTCGCCCCCGCTTTGTGAAACCGTACCGCACCCGAAAACCCGTCCCGGTCCAGCAACGCCATCGCCGGAATCTCCAACTCCGCCGCCCGCGCCATCAGCGCCTCCGGCAGACTCGCCCCCTCCAGAAAGCTGAATGCCGACCGAACCCGTAACTCTGGCAATCCCTTCATGTTCGCCTTTTGTTCGCTATCTCTCTAGCCTATCATGAAGAGGCATGCCTCCCGTCCCAGTGATCCACGAAAAGCACGGCGACCGCCGGATTGATTCCTACTTCTGGTTCCGCGAGAAAACGAACCCGGACGTCATCGCCCACCTCGAAGCGGAAAACGCCCGGACGGAGGCCGCCCTCTCCCCCACGAAAGATCTGCAAGAGCAGCTATACAGCGAGATCCTCGGCCGTATCCAGGAGACCGATACCTCCGTCCCTGTCCGCCGCGGCGACTGGGAATATTACACTCGCACCGTCCAGGGCCTCTCTTATCCAATCTACTGCCGCAAGCAGACCGAGGAGGTCGTGCTGCTCGATGCCAATGCCCTCGCCGAAGGCCACGACTACTTCCGCCTCGGCGTCTTCGATCCGAGCACTGACCAGAACCTGTTGGCCTACTCCACCGACTACGCCGGCGACGAGAAGTACACCCTCGTCTTCCTCGATCTGCGCACGAATCAACTGCTCCCGGACTCCATCCCCAACACCCACGCAGACCTCGTCTGGGCCAACGACAACCAGACCGTCTTCTACACAAAGCTCGACGACGTCACCCTGCGGCCGTATCAGATCTGGCGCCACACGCTCGGTCAAGCCGAGGATACGCTCGTTTATGAAGAGCCCGACGAACGATTCCTGATCGGTCTCGATAAGACCCGTGACCACGAATACCTCCTGCTTTCCATCCATTCGTCCACGAGTTCCGAGGTGCACTATCTGCCTGCTGAGGCTCCGTTGGCCGACTTCATCGTCATCGCCCCGCGGCGGCCGAAGGTCGAGTACTCAGTCGGCCACAAGCACGGCTATTTCCTCATCCACACCAATCTCGAAGCCACTAACTTCCGCCTGATGCAGGCGCCGGTCATCGCCCCAGGCGACTGGGAAGAGTTGGTTCCCCACCGGCCCGAGGTTTACCTGGAAGGCTATGCCGAGTTCGCCGAGCACCTCGTTTTGTACGAACGAACCAACGGCCTGCGGCAGATCAATATCGACCAGAACCATCTCATCGCGGTGCCGGAGCCGGTCTACCACCTCACGTCGCTCTCGAACCCGACCTTCGAAACGCACGTCTTCCGCTACGGCTATACCTCGCTCACAACGCCCTTCACTGTCTACGACTACGACATGCGCACCCGGGAACGAACCCAGCGCAAACAGGAACCCGTGCTCGGCGGCTACGACCCGGAACTCTACACCACCGAACGCCTTTGGGCCACCGCGCCCGACGGAACCGCCGTGCCCATCGCCCTTGTCTACAAGACAGAGCTATTCCGCAAAGATGGACAATCGCCGGTGCTGCTCTACGGCTACGGCTCCTACGGCCTGAACATGGAAGCCACCTTCCACAGCGACCGTCTCAGCCTGCTCGACCGCGGCTTCGCCTACGCCATCGCCAATATCCGCGGCGGCTCAGAGATGGGCCGGCCCTGGTACGACCACGGCAAGTTCCTCGAAAAAACAAACACGTTCACGGACTTCATCGCCGCGGCCGAGCACCTGATCGCGAACCAATATACGAACCCGAAGAAACTCGCCATTGAAGGGCGCAGCGCCGGCGGCATGCTGATCGGCGCCGTGCTAAACCTGCGGCCGGACCTGTTCGGGGCCGCCATGGCCGGGGTGCCGTTCGTCGATGTGTTGACGACCATGCTCGATGAGACGCTGCCGCTCACCGTGGGCGAATACGAGGAGTGGGGAGACCCCAACGACGAGGCCTATTACTACTACATGAAGTCGTATTCGCCGTACGATAACGTCAAGGCCCAGGCCTATCCCCACCTCCTTGTGACGAGCGGCCTGAACGATCCACGCGTCCAATATTGGGAGCCGACCAAATGGGTCGCGCGGCTGAACGAACTGCGCACGAACGACAACCTGCTCCTGCTTAAGACCAACATGGGAGCCGGGCACTTCGGCAAGTCCGGCCGCTATGATGCGTTGCGCGAAACGGCGCTCTACTACACCTTCTTCCTGCTCGCGTTAGGCAGCGCAGACTTAGGGAAGGCGGGCTCGAATTAGTTCGCGGCGGCTTTCGAGGCGCCGCCCCGCAGTGCCCACCAGTTGCCACGCCATCGCGAACGCACCCCCCAAAACAACGAAACGAACCCACCAGAGTCCACTCGCCGCGGCGAACCCGGGGATGAGGCAGAGGCCGAACGCCACAAGGCCAGCCAAGACGGAACCACCATCGGTGAACCGGTATGCCCGCAGCGGGAACGGTGTATGCACGCTGGTCCAGGCGCCCCAACCGGCCATCAGCAGCATCAGGGATAAGGACTCAATGAAGATCGTCACCCCAATGGCCCAGCCCAAGCGCCAGAAGACCGCCAGACAGACCAGCCCCAGCAGCGTGCCCAAGAGTACGAGCAGCGACTGCGTCTTGCTGCGCACGATGCCGGCGCCCGACATCGGCAGGAGCAGGTACCGGTCAAACCCGGTGCCGTTGTCGGTTCCGAAGGCGTTCAGCGTCAGGTTCGAATTGCTGATGGCCACCACAACCGGCACAATCCAAGCCGCTTCAACGGCCATGTTCGGCTCCCGAACCGCGTAGGCGAAAAACATCAAGGTGATGCCGCCCGCAATCATCGTGTCGAACAGCCGCAGCGCCGCGCGGACATCCTTCCGCAGCAGCGCCGGCCATCGCGAAGGCCCTGCCGAAACCCGCTTGCCGCGTTGCACCACCGGCCACTCGAAAACGGCCAAAACCGCGATGGCCAGCACCCACGGCGAGACCTGGGCCGTCACATAGAGCAATACCCAACTCAACGGGTTCACGGCCACTTCCGTCAACCGCACCACCATCCGGTCTACCCGCGTCAAAGGAAACTGCGGCGGAGCACCCTCCGGCCCCCAACTCATCGCCAGCCAGGCCGCTGCCAATCCGGCCACCACGGCTCCAATTGGCAACTCCGGCAGGTAATTCAAGAAGCGTTCGGCCGCCAGCGCCGACGCCAACAGCAGGAGCACTTCGCCCGTGATCTCGGCACTTCCCCGCCCCAACAGCGTCCGCCAGCGGATCTTCACCAGACCCCAAAGCAGCGGCCCTAGCCGAGCCACGCGAACTCCTCGCCGGCCGGCCGCGGGATGTGCTCGAAATAGACGTCCTTCAGGGGCCGGTCGCCCGTCCGCCCGCTCGCCACCACCTTGCCGCCGGAGAGAATCGAATACGTCCCGACCAGCTTTTCCACGACGTCCAAAATATGCGACGTGATAAAAATCGCCGCCCCCTTCGCCGCCAAGCCGACGAGCAACTCCCGCATATTTTCGGCCGACGAGGGGTCGATGCCTTCGAACGGCTCGTCGAGAAACAGCGTCTTCGGGTTATGCAGCAGCGCGAGGGCAAACGCTGTCTTCTTTCGCATGCCATACGAGGCCTGACCGGCCTCGGTATGCCGTTCTGCGAACAGATCGAGGTAGCGCAGCAACTGCCCGGCGCGCTCCTCCGTCTCCGCAGCAGTCAGACCATACAGCGGACCGGCCAACGTCAAATGCTCCCAAAGCGTGAGCGCATTAAATAGCGCCAGATCCTCCGGCAACACGCCGATCGACCGCTTCACGGCCACCGGATCCGCCGCGAGCGAAATGCCATCGATCTCCACGGTTCCCGCCGTTGGGATCAGCAGCCCCGTGAGCATTTTCACAGTGGTCGACTTGCCGGAACCGTTCGGCCCCAGGAAGCCATGAATAGCGCCAGCCTCAACGGTCAGGTCCACCCCGGCCACCGCGGTAAACTCGCCGAACCGCTTCACCAATCCCGCAGCCCGGATGCTCAAGACAAGCTCCGCAACGCCCGGCGCGTGACATACTCCACGTCCCAACGGGCGCAGGTCTCGCGCACCCAGTCCGGACGCGTCTTCGCCGCATCGTTCATCCAGTTGGCCACGGAGTCCTGCACGTACTTGCTCGGGTCCCGCACGCAACGGTCCAGCACCGGCAACCCCAACGCGGGATTCTTCTTGAGCAGCGGAATGTGCGGACACCAAACGCCGCGCGGCCGCGTCGCCTCACTAGCGAAGCGCCGCAGATACGGCGCTCCATCCGCCCACTCCGTAAGCAACGTAATCGCGTGTTCAATCTCGGCGGCGACCGCCGGCCGCACCCCAAGCCAAGCCCATTCGCGGACGCCGAAATGGTCATCCTGCGCTAAGGCCCGCACCGCTTTCAGGCGTTGTTCCACGGTCCATCCGGTCCGCAACCCTACGCGAAATGCCGCCCAACCGCGCACCGTATCCGACGGATGCCCTTCCAGGTCGCGGTCAAAGTCCAGGAGCGCTTCGGCAGCTAGGGTCATCCGCTTGGTGATTCCTAAACCGGGATCAATCTCGCGGTCCACACCCAACGTCCATAGCAGGGTCGTAAAGTCGACGGCCAGGCCTTCGCCCAAAGTCGCTGACTCGGTCTCGCCCCGGTTCAGTTGCCGCCGCAATTCGGGGGGCACTTCCGCCGGGCTGCTATAGCTCTGCCGGGCCATCAGCAAACCGGCGCCGGATGCGGAAACGTGTCTTCGTTGTCCCGCGGATCCTTCGAGTCGAGGCACCGCCAGTCTTTCTCGACAAGCACGTCAACCGGTCCCGCCGTGCCGGCCATTCCCACCTGATCGCTCCCGGCCCACGACGCTACCGTCGCCACCGGCACGCCCACCGTTAGCACACCATCGGCGAACGCGACCCCCATCTCCGAGCCGCCGGCCGACAAACGGTACACCAGCGCCTGGCCGGGCAGGTCGCAACAGCCTTCCACCGTTTCGCCGGCGGCCAAAGCCGTCACCTCTCCCTGTTTCACCCGCAGGCGCAGTGCGTTGCCATGGATTCGAAGCTTCATCAGCCTCTATTATAGAAGTGTGCCCATCTACGAGTACCGCTGCCCGGAATGTGACGCTCGCTTCGAGCGGATCCGCCGCATGGCGGAAGCCGATTCCCCGCTTCCCTGCCCCCAATGCGGCGCCCCGCAGGCTGAGCGGCAACTATCGTGTTTTGCCGCTGGCGGAGGCTGCAACGCCCCGGCCGGCTCTGGCTTCTCCTGAGCTAATTAGGCCGACGCCCGGCGGGCGTCAAAAATTTTGGAACAGCCACTGATCGGATTCGCCGTTTCCTTGCGCCTTGTTGAGTATGAAAACAATGAGTATGGAAACGCTAACCCTTGACCAGCAGATCGCCGAACTCCTCGCGGCAACTCCCCCTACCGTTCGCCCGGCCCTCCGGCTCGTCAGCGGGTGTCCCATTGTTCTCGTTGCGAACTCCTTCGCCACCGACGACGAAATCGACCACCTGCTCACGCTCGCCCATGGCGACGCCGACCTGCTCGTCGCTCCAAACGCGGTCCTCTCCCGGATTGCCACCGATATCGAAGAGGCCTTCGGCATCGCCAATCTCCGCGGCACGATGATGCAGTTCCGCATGGGCAACTCCCCCGAGCCTGCCGAGGCGACCGACGGTCCTCAACTCCTCGCCACGGCGACCTTGTTCCTCGACGACGCCCAAGGCGGCGAACTCCACTTCCCGGGCGCGCCGGAAGGCCCTCTGTCCATCAAAGCCATCCGTGGCCGCCTCGTCCTCTGCTTCAACCGCCGTCATGATGGCGCCGAAGAATCCGCCTCCGAGCCCGTGACGCTGCCGGTCCGTTCCGGCCGCCGCACGAGCCTGACGCTCCGGATCTACAACCACCTCACGGCCCTGCTGGGATAACGTCATGCCGCAAACGTTACCCCCCTGGGTGCCAACCGCCTGCATCGCCCTTCTTGGGATCGGCGCGATGCTCACCGTGCTCTGGCTCGGTCTGAGTTAGCGTACTCCCCACTGCTCGTCAAAGAATCCAGCCGAGACCACCTTGCCTGGGTACTTCCCATCGGCCGGCGTCGTCGTATCGATTACCGCCCAATCCGGCAGCTTTGAAATCTGCCGGGCGTTGTTGAGATAGTCGAACTCCCGGAACGTGAAGCCCGAGTTCACAACGACGTAACGCGCCGGGTTCAACGGATTCGGATAGACGAATGCCGGATAGTGCGTTGCGGCCGCGTACGAAGCGGCGCCAACCTTCACCTGATCGCCCGCCCACTTCACCGGCAAGCGGTCCGCCATCTTGCCGAGTAAAGAGTTGCTCGATGGCGTGCCCCACACCACGATATGGTGCGCGGCCAGATCGGCCTCGGTTACCTCGGTGTCTTTCTTCACCCGCGCTTCGCCGCGGAACTGCCGCCGCCATTCTTTAATGGCCCGCGCCTGCTCCGCCTCAATGCGTTCGCTGCTCGTGCCCGAGCCGGTGACGATCAGGAAGCTGTCCATAAACGCATCGTCAATCGGCCCCTGCAGCCCGTGTACCTTCCGCAGGCCTGTGGCGCTTCCGGCCACCCACTGGCCGCCCTGTTTCACAAAGCTCACTTTCCAACTGCGGTCACTCGCAGGCCCGGTCAGCTCGATCTTCTTGCCGTCGATGGAAACGGCCGTCTTGCCCATCAGCTCCACCGGCGCGCCGCCGGGGCCGAACTCGAGCGTCAACCCGGTGACGCCCGCTGTCTTCACGTCCACTCCGGCGCCGGAAATCATCGCGTCCACGGAGCCCTTCTCCCAATGCTGGGCAAGGCCGTCAATGGTGACCCACTTCATCCGGTTGTAGCGCAGCGTGTACGTGACGAAACGAATCCGCTGCGGATACGCCTCCCGCCCCTGGGCCGCAATTGCGTCAATCTTGCGATTCAACTCCTCGCGCGCCACGGGATGATACCGGTGGCCGGTCTGCGGTCCAATAACGTGGGTCATTGGAATCCCTTCTTTGTCGAGATACTTCGCCATCAGGTCGGCGGCCTGCTTCTGGCCATCTATTTCGCCGCTGTAAGCCACCAGCGGTACGTTCACGAAATTGGCCGCATAGTCGGTGGCGTCGTACATCCGCCACAGCTTCTGCTCCCAGACTGGCGGCATCTCTTTCAGCCGCAGAAACTCGCGGCTCTCGCTGAATCCTGCGCCGGGCGCCACCGCGGCCCAAAGGCCGGCGTAATGGGCTCCGATATGCCAGGCTGCAGCGCCGCCCATCGAGAAGCCGCGCATGACGATACGATTGTCGTCGATCCGGTAGTGCATTTTCACCGCGTCCAACGCCTCGAACAGATCGATCTCCCCCGCGAACTTATTCGCGTTGCAGTAGCGGCCGTAGAGTTGCAGCACGATCGCATCGCGCGGCGTAAACTCGCCGGGGCGGCTCATCCGCTCCGATAGGAAATTCACCTCGCTGAGTTGCTCGGCCCGGCCGTGGAACCAAGCGTCCAACCGCCAACTGCGCGGCAAACGGGCATCATAAGACGGCGGCACGACGAGGCCATACGGCTGAACCGAACCGTCGATCTTGGAAACATATCCCCGCACGACCAGGCCGGTGGCGCGGGTCCACGGCGCTTCGCCATTCCGCAGCGCTTCGGCGCGGTTGACGCCTTCGGTCAGCAGCGCCCGCGCTTTGGCCGGTTCATCGGGCCGGAAGAACTCGTTATTTTCGAGTGCAAACTTGGCGGCGTCTCGAAAAATGATCACGTCCGGAAGCAGGGCATGGTTGCCAAGACCGGAGATGAGCCCGGAGAGCCGTTCGATGCCGGCTTTTAACTCCTTTTGGTCGGCTTCAGAGACCGTTACGCCGGGCGGAGGAATCGGGCGGTCCTGTGCCCACAGCGCCCCGGCTACCAGGGAAATGCAAAGAAACTTCATTTTCATATTCCCGGTTAGCATACCCCAGTCGCCGCGCCAAAACTTTTTTTCTCCGCGTTGACCCAATCCGCGGCGCGTTCTAGCGTCTCTGAGCGTGTCCGAATCTCACACCGTTCAGCCGGGCGATTGCCTGTTCAGCATTGCGGAGGAACATGGATATCACTGGGAGACAATCTGGAAAGATGCCTCTAACAGCGCTTTACGTCAACTGCGCAAGTCCCCGGCGGTGATCGCGCCTGGAGATCCGCTCAACCTACCCGGCAAAAAGCTCAAGAACGTCGACCGCCCGACGGACCAGACGCACAAATTCGTCCGGCTGGGGACACCCGCCAAACTGCGCCTTCAATTCCTCCGCGATGGCCTGCCCCGCAATGGGGAACCCTACACGCTCAGCGTCGATGGCGACATCCGCGCCGGCACGACCGACGGTCAAGGCTTCCTTACGGAGTACCTGCCCACGAAAGCCCGTCGCGGCGAAGTGATCCTGGGCCAGGGCGACGACCTGATGACCTACCCGCTGCAGCTGGGCCATCTGGGTCCGATAGACAGTGGCCCAGGCGTCTCGCAGCGCCTCAGCAATCTGGGCTTTCTGCCGGTTGACGCCGGCCCGGACGACCCCGATGTTCGCGGAATTGGTCTACGCCGGTTCCAGGCTACCCACGGCCTCCCGATCACCGGCGAGGCTGACGCCGCCACCGCGGACAAGTTGAAGTCCCTGCACGGCTCCTGAGGATACGATATGGATACCCACGGACACGAAGAATGCTCGGCCCTTGGCGGCGAGATCATCCAGGGCGCCGTCGACAGTTCCGCCAATCCCAAATTGCGGTTGGGGGCCTTTTATGCAGATCGAACTGAATCTCCTCCGGAACAGCATCAACGACGAGCGGTGCCGCATCGATAACGCCGTCGGGGCAGTCGCCGGAATCACGGCGGCCAGTCCCTTGGCCAGCGCGGCCAAAAGTACGTTCTTCGTGGTGGGCTATCGGAAATTCGTTCATCCCACTACGCCAAAGCAAGGACCTCGGATGCACTACGGCTCCTTCAAGGAGATCTTGAACAAGCGATTCACGCAATATTTTCCGCACGAGCATGTCGACCGGTATCCGGGAGACCCATCCGCTCGCGGTAGTTATAGCGGTAAGGTCGCCAAGGGCACCCTTACTCCGACGGGCGTTGGCACCGGCGCGTCCACCCTGAGCCCGCATCAGTATCAGTACCTGGTCGACGACATCAAGGTCGTCGCCGGGTTGTTGGCCGAAGTCGACTTGCACTGCGCCAGAAGGACCTTCGGCGGCCGCCGGAGCGTTTCCGATGAGAATGTTGAATGGAACCAGGACCTGGCCAAACTCGGCCACGCCATCCATGCGGTAGAGGACTATTTCGTCCACTCCAACTACATCGAACTCGCTCTCTGCGGGTGGCCGGGCGGAGCGAAGTATCTCCCCGATCCTTCCTTCAGGCTGGACGCCGCGTACTCAGAAACTCCCACGGAAATTGTGAAGAAGCGCCTGCGCCGCTTTGATGGCGAGGACAAACCCAACCTCTCCCCGGAGCCCAACGTCGTAACGGGCTACTTCGATTTCGTGGATACCTTCTTCAGCTTACGTCACGTTCAGGAGGGCCTCTTCGGCGAAACCGGCGGAGGCGGCGGAGACGAGGCTGAACCGTGGCGGCGGCTGCTGCATATGGTGATTCAAGCGATTCATGAGCAAACGCGGCTACAGCCCTCCGTCACCATGGCGCAGACCCGCAAAATCGCCAACGCAGAACTCCTCAACCAAGCTGCCAATGGAAAGCCCGAGCCCAAAAAGGCGGCCAACGAGTTGCTGCACGAATGCCCCAGCGAGATTCGCGAAAGGTTCTTAGATGCCGCTGCTCAATTCAGCGTGCGGGCTCCCGGTTCCGTTGTCAGCCTGTATTCGGCCTTTGAGACTCTTGTCGAGTTCGCAGACAATTTGAATGAGCCGGTGAAGTGGATCAGTCGCTTGATCGGTCCCGTCACAAGCAAGGCGCTCACGTTTTTGACCAAGTGGTTAACGGACCGCCTTCGCCGGAGCGTGGACGAATCGCTTGGAAGAACTCGCGTGGGCAGCCATTCGTTGCTCGCCAAGGATTACGCTTGGCACGATTCGGGCCGGGAAGAGATCGACGGGCTCTACGAGTTAGCCAAGAGCTTAGCCAAAGCCGTCCATTGGTACATCCTCTTCACCAAGACCCGTTGGTCCCGGCCGGCGCCCATCCCGGCAGCCCGGACCTTCGCCGGGGACGAGGGGGTGTTTAATACCGTCGAAGTGCATCACTACATCGACTGGCTGGAATTGCTAGAGTGCTTTCTGAGGAATCCGCACGGTGCGCCCGGACCATGCGGAACCCCGTGGTGGCAGAACATCGTCAAGCACGGACACACGAACATGCAGGCCATGATGAGCCTGGTCAGCATCGCTCCCCCGCCCCATCAGTATCGATACGTTACTGAGGCCGACGTGAAGCAGTTGATAGCGGAAGCCGCCCAACTGAACAAAACATCGGAGGCGTTCTATAATTCTGATCCCGCCGTCGCCGAAGTCCTCGCCACAGAGCAGTCTTGCGCTCCGGCCGGGAGATAGAATGAGCGATTATGGCCTTCTCCCACATCACCACTTGCGGCCAGTGCGGCGCCGGCAATCGCATCCCCGCGGCACACCTCTCCGACCGCGGCCGCTGCGGCAAGTGCAAAGCGGCCCTGCCCGCGCTCGCCAAAACGCTGTCCGTCGACGCGGAAGCCTTTGCCGAGATCATCAGTTCCGCCAAGGTGCCGGTGATGGTCGATTTCTGGGCGTCCTGGTGCGGTCCCTGCCTAATGGCGGCTCCCGAAGTCGAAAAGCTTGCCGCTGAAATGGAGGGCCGCGCCTTGGTGTTGAAGGTGGACACCGAAGCGCAACCCGCCTTGGCGGCCCGCTACCGGATCCAATCCATACCCAACTTCATCGTCTTCCGGAATGGGCAGATCGTCCACCAGCAAGCCGGTGCAGCCCCGCGCAGCCAGATGCGGACCTGGTTGGAAGCTTAAGTTTTGAAGAATCCGAGATCCGGGGTCGAAAAATTGGCCAGATTCGGGAAGACCGCGGTCAAGCCGGAGTCCGGCACCCCGAACCATTTAGCCAGCGTGGCCCCGTACTGATCGAGCGATGTGGTCGGGATCCAGTTTCCGCGACTCCCCGAATCGTCCGGTCCGTTCAGCGTCATGCTCGGATATGTTCCGTAAAAGCCGGGCTTGACTGCCCCGCCGGTGACAAAGTGATGGCCGCCCCAAGCGTGGTCCGTGCCGTTGCTGGCGTTGGGCTGGAAGGTCCGGCTGAACTCCGACTCTGTGAACAGCGTCACCTGCTCGGCCAGGCCCAATTCATCCATTGCCTGATTAAACGCCAGCATGGCCGCACTCAATTCAGCGAGCAGTTGCGGCTGCCGGCCGGGCTGATCCTCGTGGGTATCGTAGCCGCCCTGCGAACAAAAAAAGATCTGCCGCTGCAGGCCCACGACCCCGCGAATTTGAACCAGACGTACGATTTGCCGCAACTGGTTGCCGATAGACGTCGTCGGAAACTGCGTCGTCAAACTCGGCAGAGTCGCGAAAGCGTCGTTGGCCTGCCGCAACACGACTAGCGAGTCGTTGATGCGCTTGCCGGCCGCCTGCACCAATGTCACTCCGCTCGACAGCGTCAGGATCTGCTGTAACGCGTTGAGCCGCTCCAAATCACCCGCCCGGTTCTGTTGGCCACTCACGCCGATATTGGCTGAAGCGATTTGGGATGGCTGGGTCTGCTGGCCCACCAGAAATAGCGAGTTGCCGTTCACGGAAACCGCGGCAGGAAACTGCGAAGACTGGTTCAACGGCAGGATCTGGTCGGCAATCCGCCCGGCCCACCCCGACTGCGCAATCCCGACCGGAATCGCGCTCTGCCACTGCTGCTGCTGATCGGAGTGCGAAAAGAGATTGCTCGGTACGGGCCGGCTGTTAGCGCGGAACTCCGCGCGGGTGACCGGCCGGACCAGCATGCCGACGTTTGCCACAGCCGCCGCCTTTCCGGTCTGAAAGAGCGTCTGCACTCCGGGCATGGAAGGGGGAAGCCCATACGTCGCACTACCCTGGCTGGTCGCCGGCAACAGTTGCGTCCGGGCGATCGCGATGTTTCGCCGGACTCCCGCATAGGTCGTGTATCCGGCGTCATCGGTGGGAATCAACATATCGTTCGAGTCGTTCCCGCCGAATAAAAAGATGCAAACCAATGCCTTGTAGCCGGTGTTTGCCGTCTGGGCCAGAGCGCTGATGCCGCCCAATTGCCCCAAGGCTCCAGCGGCTCCCAGGCCGGTTACCGCCCGGCAACCGAACCGCAGGAACTCCCGGCGGTTGGCAAGCAGACCGGCATGTCGACGTGCAGAAGAGATAGCCATAACGATTCCTTGTTTACCGTTTCACGAATACCTGCGGCGAAGCGCCCACCAGGTAGAGGGCCGTAATGGCCTTCAACCGGTTGCTAGTTTGGGCGTTCACCGCTTGCAGAATGATGGCCCGCGCACTGCTCGAAAGCGTACCCCGGTTCAAAGCATTCGCCGCCGCTGTAACCAGCGCATCCGGGTTCGTCGCGAGTTGATCCCACGGGTTCAGATCGAGCACCGCAGCATTGCCCAACCCATTGCTCGCCAGGCGGTAGATCAGGTTCACGGCGTTCATTGCCGTAGTGGCGTTTAACGCCTGGAACTCAGGCCCCGGCTTCGAGAAAGGCGAGAAGTAGCTGAATACACTGCCGGGGTGGAACAGGTTCTGCCCCACCCCGCTGATCGTGCTGGCCAAGCCGCCGTTCGAACGCATATCCAGTGCCCGGATGATGTTCAGGGTCAAAGCCAACGGCTCCCGCAGCGAACCTTGGTCGGCGTTCAGTTCCGAATAAGCGCCCGCGCCCGTTCCCGCTTCCAGATCGGTCAGAATCGCTTCCACAACCTCTTTCAGGTCGCCGCGAACGCCGCTGCTGTTGCTGCTAAAAACGCGCGCCACCCGTTCCACATAGGCTGGCGACGGGTTAGAAGTCACCAACCGTTGAATCAGCCGGTAGGAGACAAACGGCCCGACATTCGGATGATTGAAGATCGCATCGAGCACCGCGGCCAGATCCTGCTGTGCCATTTGGCCGGCCGGAATCGTAACCCCAGGCAGGATAGCTTTGGCGGTCGCATCGTGTTCGGCCTCGATCGGAATCATGGGCGCCGCCCAGTTGTCCGGGGCGCGGAATCGTGGCGCCGCGCCGTTCATCGGAGCCGACGTCCAACCCGTAAACGCCTTCGCTAACTCAGAAACGTGCGATTCGTCGTAGCTCGCGGGGTTCCCTGTCTTCGGGGTTCCATTAGCATTGAGTTCGACCAGTCCGATGGTAAACAACTGCATCAGTTCCCGGGCATAGTTCTCGTTCGCCACCGTGTTCCGCGCCGGATTCGCTTTGGGGTTGTTCAGCATGTTCAAATACCGGCCCATCGCCGGATTCAGCGTGATCCGCTCGAGCAGCCGCCGATAGTTCCCAAACGCCTCCTCGTGCAGAATCCGCAGATATGGCACATACTGCCGGTGCTCGCCCAGATCAACGGCCGAGACGACGAGAATGGAATGCAACGCGAAGGCAACCCGGTGCCGTAACTGGTCCGGCGCAACCAGAGCGTTTGAAATCCATGTCGTCTGCAGCCGGCTCATTCCTTCGTTTGATCCGCCAGCCTCCGGAACCAGCGCATCCGGCAATAGCGTCACCGGTGTCCGGAACTGTTCGGCTAACCACGCCGTCCGGCCGATCGCCTGCAGCTTGGCGATCGACGCCGGATCCGCCCCGTAGCCCGCCTGCTCCAAAAACCGAATCGCCGAGCCGTAGCTCATCAATTCCTGGGCGTTCTCCACCCGGACGACCGTCCGGCCCGACTCCCCTCCGCCCGGCGCCGGGTTCACCACCCGCAGCGTCGTCATCTGCCCTGCCACGGGCGCAAGAATCGCCGTGGCCCGCAGTTGGCCATCACTCACATATGTCGTCGGAAGTTCAAACGAACCCAGGAAGACCTTCGACGATGGCGTAAATAACGACCCGTTCAACGTGAATGTTGTGCTGCCACTCCCCTGGGGCGCCGTCGTTAACGACGGGTTTAACGGAGACTGCTGAACTAACGGCACCGGCGACGTTCCCGTCTTGGCCAACGCCGGCGTTGCGCTGCTCAATACGGGAGTAGGATTCTGTAGAGTGACGGTCGCTACCGCGAACCCGCGCCCGTCGTGGCGACTGATTACTTTCACTTCCACGCGCCCGGACGCCGTCGCCGCCACCGGAGCAGTGTAAAGGCCTGTCGCATCAATCGTCCCCACCGCCGGATTCCCCCCGGCGATCTCATTTACTAACCAGTCAACGGTATTGAAAGAAGTGTTAGACACAAAAGCGTTGAATTTAACCGTCGCGCCGCCTCGCACCGTAGTCGAGGTCGGTGACATGGTCACCTTCACTGGCGCATAGACGGACAAGCCCCGAACGCTGCTCGATGAAGCTCCGGGATCAGGGTTCGACACGATCACATCAATCGAGTTCCCCGCCGGATTCTCAGCCACCGCCGAAACTTCGAGCTCCGTCGTGCTCAGAAACCGCGGCGCCGCCGGCTTGCCTTCCAGCGTCACCGTGCTCGTCGGCAGAAAGTTCGATCCGCGAATGCGTAACGTGTAGGCCAAACCCGTGTTCACCCCCGTCGGATCCAGGGCTGTGATGGCCGGATTGGCATTGTTGATCGTCACCATCGCGGTCGCCGATTTGGTCTCGTCCGCCAGCGCCGTTGCCCGCACCGTAACAGTACCGCCAGCCGGAATCGTCGAAGGCGCAGTGAACTGCCCGGCCGCGCTGATCGTTCCCGAAGTAGCCGTCCACCGGACAGCCGTGTTCGTTGTGTTCTTGACAGTAGCCGAAAAGCTACGGGATTCATTGACGCGAAGCGTCCCCGTCGTCGGCGAAACTGTAATCGTGACCTGTTGCGCATGCAGTAGGCCAATGAGAAGGATGGTCGATAGGGTCAGTCGGGACAGCATCGGTTGTCCTGAGAGTAACAGGACTACCAGGACTCGTCCAGAGTTAGTTTGCCTTACTCTTTACTCGGTAAAATGCCTCATGCCTCGTAAATCGAGGGTTCGCCCGGCGGCCGCGTCTTCCACCGCCGATGTATCCAGAGCCATTGGTCCGGATAACGCCGAATCGCCCGCTCCAGTGCGTTTTGAATCCGCTGCGTGTCGATCAGCACGTTCCCCGTAATTCCTACCGGAGGATCGAACCGGAGAATGTACTTCCGCTCCTCATCCGACCACACGGCATAGCCTGGAATCACCGTGGCGCCGGTTCGGGCCGCCAGCTTGGCGAACGTGGGACTGACGCAAGCCTTCCGTCCAAAGAAGTTCACAAACATGCCGTCGTCCAGCCCGACGTTCTGGTCCACCAGAATCCCCACCGCCTGATTCGCTTCAAGCGCCCTGTAGATGGGCCGGATTCCGTCGGCCTTCCCGAACACGATGTTGCCACTCGCGGTTCGCCGCTCCCTTACGAGCGAATCGAGCAACGGATTATCGAGTGGCCGGACGATGATGTGCATCGGTTCGGTCATTAACGCGTGAGCAAACGCCGACAGTTCCCAATTCCCCAGATGCAGCGTCGCGAACAAGACGCCCTTTCCTTTCGCCTTTGCCGCCTCATAGTGTTCGAATCCTTCGTACCGGATCCACTCTCCCACATTCTCCTTGTTGATCTGGGGAAACCGGGCGAAACAAACCAACATACGGCCAATCGACCGGAAAACGCCGTCGATTACTTCGGGGTCCATCCCCGTCAATTCACAGTTCCGCTCTGCCACCCGCCGCAACTTCGGTACAGCCCGATCCAGCACTTTCGCGTAAACCGAACCCAGAAACTGGGTTGGCCCGTAGCTTACGGTGGCAAGAAGCAGGCGGACTAGCCAATACTCCAAGCGGTTTCGCCGCTCGCTACGCAATCCACCCGCCTCCCAGAACCAAGTCGCCGTCGTATACGGCAGCCCCTTGGCCCGGGGTAACGGCGCGCTGTGCCTGATCGAACTCAACCTTTACGCCACCGTCCACCACGCGTAGCGTCGCCGGCGCCGGTACATGCCGGTTCCGGATTCTCACCTGCGCCCGGATGGCCTCGGCCGGCTCGGCGATCGAGATCCAGTTCATGTCGCGGACGGTCATCCGCGTGGTCAACAAATCTTCTGGTCCGCCCACGGTCACACGGTTCGCTGCCGGCTCGGTGGCAATCACGTAAAGCGGTTCCGCCGCCGCCACACCCAACCCGCGGCGCTGCCCCACGGTGTAGTTGTGGAATCCAGCGTGCCGGCCCACCACTTCGCCGCTCTGGGTCACAATCTCGCCATCGCCCGCCGGCAGGGCCATGCCCTGCTCATTGGCGTACGCCGCAATGAACGCCGCATAGTCGCCGTTCGGCACGAAGCAGATCTCCTGCGAATCCTGCTTCTCGGCCACGGGTAGGCCGGCCTCCCGCGCCAACTCCCGAGTTTCCGTCTTCAGCATCTCGCCTAAGGGAAACAGGGTCTTGGCCAGTTGATCCTGCGTCAAACCCAGCAGGAAGTATGTCTGGTCCTTCGTCGAATCGACGGCCCGGCGCAGTTGATAGCGGCCGGAGTTCTCATCAAACGAAACCCGGGCGTAGTGACCGGTAGCGATCTTCTCGGCGCCGATGCCAGCCGCCATTTCAAGAAACGTCTCGAACTTGATGAAGTTGTTGCAGAGCGTACACGGAATCGGCGTCCGGCCCTGCAGATAGTCATCCACAAACGGCCGCACCACGTGCTGTTCAAACTGGTCCTCGAAGTTGACGACATAGTACGGGATGCCGAGAAACTGCGAGACGTATCGAGCGTCATAAACATCATCGATCGAGCAACAGCGTCCGGAGGCCGTTTCGGTAGCCAACTCCGGCAGCCGCCGCTGATTCCAGAGCTGCATCGTCATGCCGACAATGCTCCGCCCCTCGCGCTTCAGCAACGCGGCGACCGCCGAAGAATCCACGCCGCCCGACATGGCGACTGCAATCAATCCATTAGACATAAGTGGGGGAGAGTTTCCGTAAGTGCGCAACGGCGGAGGCGACGGCCGCGATCAGCGCCTCTACCTCATCCAGGGTATTCGATTCACCCAGCGAAAACCGGATGCAGCTTTTAGCCTCCGTCTTCGTCAGACCGATGGCCAATAGCGCCGGCGAAGGCTCTACCGCGCCCGAAGAACAGGCGGCGCCGGAGGAGACCGAGAATCCGCGCAGGTCGAGCGCGATCACCAGCGCTTCGCCTTCCAGGCCAGCAAAGCGAATATTCGTAGTGTTCGGCAATCGCGGAGCGGCCGCGGCCTGCACCACCGCATCCGGCACCGCTGTTACGATGCCAGCCTCTAAACGATCTCGCAACGCTCCCAACTCCTCAGGCAGAGGCCTGGCCGCCGACGCACCTAGCGCCACGATGCCCGGGACATTTTCGGTTCCGGCCCGCCGCCCGCTTTCGTGCCTTCCGCCGAACATCTGCGGCGCCAGGTCGATGCCCTTCCGGACGTACAAGGCGCCGATGCCTTTGGGCGCGTACATCTTATGGCCGCTCACGGAATAGAGGTCCGCGCCCAACGCGGCGACCTCCACGGCCATTCGCCCCGGCGCCTGCACCCCGTCCGAATGAAACAACGCGCCAAACTCATGGGCCACCGCGGCCAGTGCCTTCAGCGGCTGCACCGTCCCGAACTCATTGTTTGCATGCATAATCGAGACAAGATCCGTCTCTGGCCGCATGGCCGCGCGCAGGGCGTCCGGCGAAATCATCCCATGACAATCAGGAGCGACCACGGTCACCTGCTCCCGCCGCCCCAGCGTCTGCGCCACGGCCGGGTGCTCGATCCCGCTCGTCACCACGTGCCGCGCCGGCAGCGAGAGCGCCAGATTGTTTGCCTCCGTCCCGCCGCTCGTAAACACGATCTCCTTCGGCGAACAACCCAATCGTGCCGCCAGTTGCCGCCGTGCCGTTTCCACCATCTGCCGGGCTTGCTGCCCGTCCCGATGAATGCTCGAAGGATTGCCGCACGCCTCTGTCAACGCCGGCAGCATCGCCGCCAGCACATCGGCCGCTACCGGAGTCGTTGCGTTATGGTCGAAGTAAGCCAACTTCCATGGTATCAAGGCGCGAAATCCGCACCGAACGAATCCACACCGTTCCAGGCGACGGATTCACCAGCCGAAGCCAGGTTTGCGGGGGCGGCGCCGCCCCGGCCGGAATGACGAAACGAACCCAACGGAACTCCCGGCCGAGTTCTCCGATTGTGTGATCCTGCTCGGCGGCGTCATAGCCCTGCCCGCCGTAAAAATCCGCGTAGAAAGCGCTCGTATCGCCTGCGGCGCGCGCTTCGAAATCGACAACATACTCGAAATCCGCCCGCAGAGGCACCGGGTGCTGCGCAATACCCAACGGCCGCCCGGAAAGCTCCACTACGCCGGGTTCGGGACGCGTGCCGCCAGTGATCTCCCACCGCTCAAGGGACAGCGGAGGGCCGGGCTTCCGCTCTCCAGAGTATACCGGTTGCTGGCGATTGAAGACCACTTGGTAGCCTTCCGTTTCCTCCCGCCGCAGCACGTTAACGCGGCGAACCCCTGAGTCGTCGTACCGCATCAGGACGATGTTCCGATAAGGAATCCAGGTCGGTGCCTTGCGCAGGATGAAACCCCGATGCCCCATCGTGTTCTCGGCCAACAGCCCCTTCGCGTCGGCATCGAACACCAGATCCGCGTATTCGGCTCCCGCGGTTCCCGGTTTGCCGGGCGAGAACATTTTCAAATTCACGTTGTCAGACCGGTACAGGTTCTTCACGAACACGTCGCTGTTGTACGGGGACAAACCCAACGCCGGCTGCGTCAGCACGAACATCGTCGGCACCGTGATCTCAGGCACGGTTGTCTTCAGTCCGGTTCCAATTCGCTCCAAGTCCGCCGTCCATCGAGTCTGCCTGGCGTTATAGGAGAGCGCGAGCAATGCCGCGCCGCAGAAAGCGCCCAGCCGGACCCAGCGGCTCCAGGGCGCCCGGAGGGACAAAAGCAGGATGGTGACCACCAACGGCAGGATCAATTGCTGAATCATCGGTGCTCGCGTCCCTGGAACCCAAACGGAACTTGTCATTTCGAGGGCCACCGTTCCAGCGCCGAGTCCGCACGCGGCCATCCCGATCTCCAGCGCCAACCGCCTCCCGCCTGCCGTTTCCACGGTCTCGCCGCAGAGCCGGAAGAAGACAATTCCCAGCGCCACAGCAGCGGCGAAGCACACCGCCAGTTCCAACCGTTGCAATCGCCACATCTCCTCAATCACATGTCCATACACCGGGTCCCACACCCACGCAAAAACCGACCGCATCAGGCGCCCCACCGCGGAGCCATCGACCATCAAGGTTTCCGCCGGTACAACCCCCACGGTTGCCCAGATCATGCAAAACACAGCCAGCACTCCGCAGAAGGGCAGCGCATCGGCCACGCCCTTCCGCCAGCCCAATCGAATTGTCCCCACCCCGGCGATGGCTAACAGCGCCGAAGCCTGAAGCGTATACGTCGAGAGCGCAACCAGATACAGGAGCAGGCTTCCGGCCAACCAGCCGGCCTCTGTACGCCCGCTGTCGAGATACCTCACATAGGCCGCGACCGCCAACAGCGATGTCGAAGCCGCCATCAGCATGGTCCAGTTAATTTGGCCGACGATTCCCGAGCAGCTCCACAACAGTGCAATCGCCCCGGCCGCGAGAGCCAGCCGCCGGTACGCCAAGCCCCCAAGGGTCGCCACCAGCGCATACACCGACAACCCGCAAACAAGGTCCACCACTTTTCGAACCGCGTAAAGGCCGTAGGCGGTATCGATGATCAGCGGCTTTACGGCCAGGTACCACCAAGGCGCCAGCGGATTCCGCGCATCATGCTCCCAGAACGCCCGCTGAGC
>JBBQRA010000043.1:0-29676 GCA_038215275.1 Bryobacterales bacterium
GTTCTTCCTCATGGAACCCCGCCCCGGCCAAATCCTCCGCGAGCCCTACACCCCCCCCGACCCCGCCGCCCTCTCCCAAGCCGTCGTCGATACCCTCGTCCAACTCCATTCCATCCCAATCACGGATCCCGCCCTCGCCGCCCTCGGAAAACCCGCCGGTTTCGTCGCCCGCCAAGTCGCCGGCTGGTCAGATCGGTGGCACCGCGCCGCCACCCCCCGCGCTCCCGACGCCACTCGCATCCTCCACTACCTCGAAACCAACCTCCCCCCCGAATCCCCTCCCACCCTCGTCCACAACGACTTCAAACTCGACAACGTCGTCCTCCACGGCCCCCTTATCGCCGCCGTCCTCGACTGGGAGATGACCACCCTCGGCGACCCTCTCATCGACCTCGGTCTTGCCCTCACCTACTGGGACCACACCCCCGCCTCCAACTGGTTCACCCGCGCCGAACTCGCCGCCGCCTGGTCCCGCAAAACCGGCCGCCGCCTCGCCCACTTGCCCTATCATGAAGTGCTGGGCCGCTTCAAACTCGCCGTCATTCTCCAGCAAATCTACGCCCGTTGGGTCCACGGCCAAACGCAGGACCCCCGTTTCGCCCACTTCGATCAACGCATCGCCGCCCTCATTCACGAAGCCCAATCTCTTTTATGAGCACTCTCACTTTCGTTCGCCACGGCCAAGCCGGCTCCCGCGACGTCTACGACACCCTTTCCCCCCTCGGCCGCCAGCAAGTCAGCCGTCTCGGCGCATATCTCGCCAGCCAAACCCAACCCTGCGACCTCTTCCTCACTGGCGCCCTCGAACGTCAACGCCAGACCGCCCAACTCCTCCACGCCGCCTGCCCCACGCTCCCCGCTCCCACCGTCCTCCCCGCCTGGAACGAGTTCGATCTCGACGCCGTCTACCGCTCCCTCGCCCCCCAACTCGCCACCGACGACCCCACTTTCGCCGAGGCCTATCAAAAGCTCCGCGTCGAATCGGCCGACCCCGCCAACCCCGTTCACCGCCGCTGGACCTCCGCCGATATCGCCGTCATCCGCGCCTGGGTCGAAGGCCGCTACCCCGCCGAAGCCGAAACCTGGGCCGCGTTCAGCACCCGTATCCGCGAAGCCTTCGCCGCCCTCCCCGACAGGTACATCCTCATCTCCACCTCCGCCACCCCCATCGCCCTCTGCGTCTCATTGGCCGTCGAAGCCCCCAACCCCTTCCGCTTCGCCGGAGCCCTGCTCAACGCCTCGCTCACCACCTTCCGCCGCCACGACGGCCAGACCATCCTTCAGACTTTCAACAACACCCCCCACCTCCCCGAACCCGACTGGCGAACCCTCCGATGAACTTCTCCCCCACTCCCCAATCCCTCGCCTGGCAGAACCGCCTCGAAGCGTTCATGGACGAGCACGTCTACCCGCTCGAACCCCGCTTCGCCCCCGAAGACCTCCCCGGCCTCCAAGCCAAAGCCCGCGCCGCCGGCCTCTGGAATCTCTTCCTTACCGATAGCGGCCTCACCAATCTCGAATACGCCCCCCTCTGCGAAATCATGGGCCGAGTCCCCTGGGCCCCGGAGGTCTTCAACTGCTCCCCGCCCGATACCGGCAATATGGAGGTCCTCGCCCGCTACGGCACCCCCGCCCAACAAGCCGCCTGGCTCACCCCCCTCCGCAACGCCGATATCCGCTCCGTCTTCTGCATGACGGAGCCCGGCGTCGCCTCCTCGGATGCCACAAACATCGCCGCCACCATCGCTCGCGACGGCGACGAATACATCCTCAATGGCCGCAAATGGTGGACCACCGGCGCCGGCGATCCCCGCGCCAAACTCGCCATCTTCATGGGCAGGACGGATCCCGCCGCGCCGCGCCACCAGCAGCAGTCCATGATCCTTGTCCCCCTCGATACCCCAGGCGTGAAGATCGAGCGCCTCCTCTCCGTTTACGGCTACGACCACCTGCCCCACGGCCACGGCGAACTCACGTTCACCAACGTCCGCGTCCCCGCCACGAACCTGCTCCTCGGCGAAGGCCGAGGCTTCGAGATCGCCCAGGGCCGCCTCGGCCCCGGCCGCATCCACCACTGCATGCGCCTCATCGGCGTCGCCGAACGTGCCCTCGAATACCTCTGCCGCCGCGCCAAAAGCCGTGTCGCCTTCGGCCGCCCCCTCGCCGAAATGGGCTCTCTCCGCGCCGAAATCGCCCAATCCCGCATCGAGATCGAACAAGCGCGCCTTCTCACCTTGAAAGCCGCCTACCTGATGGACACCGTGGGCAACAAAGCCGCCCGCACCGAAATCGCCGCCATCAAAGTCGTGGCGCCCAATGTCGCCCTGCGTGTTCTCGACCGCGCCATTCAAGTCCACGGCGGCGCGGGAGTCGGTCCCGACTTCCCGCTCGCCGCTTGGTGGGCCAACGCCCGCACCCTACGCCTCGCCGACGGCCCCGACGAGGTGCACCTCGAAAGCATCGCCAAGTGGGAGCTCGGCCGGACTACCGGACCGTAAACGTCATCGGCGTTTCCGAAGGAATATCCACCTTCGGCCCGCTCATCATCGCCACGCCCGCCCCTGCGCCGGCGCCCACGCCCGCTCCGATCGCCGCCCCCTTGCCGCCGCCCACAATCGCGCCAATCGCCGCGCCGATACCTGCGCCCACGCCGGTCTTCATCGCCGTGCTCTTGCCCTTGCCGTCGCTCTCGGTCGTGCTGTTTTCCGTGTTTACGTTCACCGTCCGCCGCGTGGTTCGTAAGCTCACCAACGTCACCACCAACTCCGCATTCCCCTTCAACTTCCCGGCCTTGTTCTTTTCCACCACCTGCAACTGCGCCTCGGCGCCTTTGGCGGCAAGCGTGCGGCCGTTCACAATCAGGTCCTCTTCGAGCGATGCTCGGTAGTTCTTGCCCACCTGCGCTTCTTCCGATTCAATCCGGTCAATCGTCCGGACGTTGATGACGGTTCCAGCGGGGATCCGTTGCGCCAGCGCGCTCGCGGCTGTAGCACAGAGCAGAAAGATAGCGGTGATCCATGGATTCTTCATGCCCATCCGATCGTTGCCCGAAGCCATCCGTTACACGAATAGATCATTAAACAAAGGTTGCGTAGGGTCCACCGCATAGGCTGAGAAGTCCGTCACCCCGGCCTCCCGCAGCACGGTCTCATCCAGCAGAAACTCCCCCGTCCTCCCCCGGCTGTCCCCGGTCAGAACATGCCATGCCGCGTCCGCCACCACTTCTGGTTTGCGCGCCCGCTCCACCGGCGCCCCCGGAATCACCTGCAGCGCCGCCGTCGCGATAATCGTCCGCGGCCACAGCGCGTTCACCGCAATCCCCCAAGGCCGGAACTCCTCCGCCATCCCCAGCACGCAAAGGCTCATCCCATACTTGGCGATCGAATACGCCACATGCGGCCCAAACCATCGCGGCTGCAAATCCAAAGGCGGCGAAATCATCAACACCTGCGGGTTCGCCGCCCGACGTAAATGAGGCAGGCACGCCTGCGTGCACAGAAACGTCCCCCTCGTATTCACTCCCATCATCAGGTCGAACCGCTTCATCGGCGTCTCCGCCGTCCCCGTCAAACTGATCGCGCTCGCGTTGTTGACCAGAATATCGATCCCGCCAAACTCCGCCACCGCTGCCGCCACCGCCCCCCGCACCTGCTCCTCGTCGCGAATATCCACCGCCACCGCCAGCGCCCGTCCCCCCGCCGCCCGGATCGCCTCAGCCGCCGTATAGATCGTCCCCGGCAGCTTCGCATGCGGCTCCGTCGTCTTCGCCACCACGACGATATTCGCCCCGTCCCCCGCCGCCCGCAGCGCGATGGCCAGCCCGATTCCGCGGCTGGCCCCGGTTATGAACAAAGTCTTCCCGCTTAGGTTCGGCATCCGCCTATCGTACGCCGTCGCCAAATCGCCAGCGCGGCCACTGCCGCCGCCACGCCGGCCCCCGTCGCCGGTTCTGGGATTTCCGCCTGCTTCGCAGCAACGTTATCTAGAGCAACCTCGTAGCGCAGTTCAGTGAATTCGGCATTGTAGAGTTGAAACGTAAACTGATCAGCAGTAATCCCAGGAGTGAGGTCTTTAAAAAGTTCGACATCGAAACTGAACAACGTGCCCGCAAGAAACGATTGCGTGTAGAAAGCCTGCGTCGAGAACGGCGGTTGCTCCACGGGAACCACGATCAACGTCAAGGACCCGCCGGGGACCCAGATGCTCGTGGGCGGTACTATATCCGCCGAGCCGATCATATAAAAGCCAAACGCTAAATCCTGCGCCGTCGCGGACAGTCCCGTGCCGCCTCCCAGTTGGAATGCCGTTAGGCTCGCAAGCGTTCCGCTAGACTCTTCGCCGCTATTGAGCTGAAATGCCGCAACATATTGCGTGCCCAGCGTAAATAGCGAACCATCCAGCAGCGTCGTTGAGTTGTCCAGTTGTACAGTTACCGCAGGGGCAACCGAGGCGATTAAGAATAAGGCAAGTGTTTTCATGTGGTGTGTAGGCTCCGGAGACTGGGGATTCGGCGTCGTCGTGAATCGTGAGAATGAATAGGGGGCAGTCAGGTTCTTTTTGTTGCGCCGCTCGCAACTGAAAGTCCGTCCAAGCCCGCCATCGCCATATCGACCACCGCCGCGTCTGACCGTTCCGAACGGAGCAACTTCAGTGCTGTTGATCTATCGGCACACTCGGCCACAACCTGTAGGTCCTCGGCCGTCAATTTAAACCGCTCAAACTGAAGCGCCGGCCGCGGCGAGCCAGCAAGGGTCAAGCAAAGCACTGGCAGTAGCTAAATTCGCCGGATCAATCCCGCTTACTGTCTCGCGCCGACTCTGAACCAGCCAAAGCTCCGTGCCCGCCCGCCAAACTCAATCCCTAAACCTCTCCAAACTCCCCCGCGTCCACCGCTTCGGACTCGGTACCGACAGCACCAGCAGCGCGTCCGGAAACCGCTCGCGCAATTCACTCCGAAACGCAATCGGATCCGGCACCCGTGCCACAGCCGGTATCCAACACCGGAGCCCCCGTCGCCAACTCCGCCTCCTCCCCGCCCGCCGACATCTCCTTGCTTAGCTTTCTGTAGCGATCATCGAAGCGAGAGTCGTCTCCAACCCCCAACATTCTCCGCCTAATATCGCGGCTGCCGCCTATGCCAATCCGTCACGCCCTGATACGCCTGGCCCAACCGGAACAGCGTCGCCTCCCCGAACGGCTTCGCGCAAAGCTGCATGCCAATCGGCAACGTCGGCGGACCCGCCGTAAACCCGCACGGCAGCACCAACGAAGGAATCCCCGTCAGGTTCGCCAAATTGAACGTATCCGGTCGCGGAGCCGCCGGCACCGCCGGAGGCAGATCCGTCTGCACAATCTCGGTTTCGAGCAGCGGAGCCGGATTCCCCGCCGGCAGCAGTAGAGCATCGCATCCCCCAAACACCCGCCGCATCTCGTCCATCATCACCGTCCGCACCCGCAGCGCCTGAATGTAGTCCATCGCCGAATACAGAGAGTTCGCCTCCAGCCGCTCTCTCACCAGCGGGTCCATCAATCCCGCCGACTCTCGCAGCCTTTCCGCATGCACCGTCGCCGACTCCGCCCCTAAAATCACCCCCAACGCCGGCGAACAGATCGCCGCGTTCTCCACCTTCGTCGCTACCCGCACCGCCCCCAGCCTCTCGAACTCTCCCATCGCCGTCCACAGCGCCCGCTCCACCTCCGGCTCCACCTTCTCGAAGAAGTACCCCTCCGGCACCCCGATCCGCAAACCCTTCACCCCCGCCCCCAACGTCTTCGCATACTCCGGCACCGCTCGCCGCGCCGCCGTCCGGTCCCGCCCATCCGCCCCGCTCATCACCTGCAACATAGCCGCCACGTCCGCCACGCTTCGCGCCATCGGCCCCACATGGTCCAGCGTCCAACTTAACGCCGTCACCCCATACCGGCTCACCCGTCCATACGTCGGCTTTAACCCCACCACCCCGCAACTCTTCGCCGGCCCCCGGATTGACCCGCCCGTGTCCGTCCCAATCGTCCACGGAACCCTCCGCGCCGCCAGCGCCGCCCCCGACCCACTCGACGATCCCGACGGCGAGTGCGCCAAGCTCCATGGATTCCGCGCCGGAGCCACCAATCCCCGCTGCCCGCTCCCCATCGCAAACTCCAGCAGATTCAACTTGCCCACCAGAATCGCCCCCGCCGCGTTCAACCGCTCCGTCACCGTCGATTCATACTCCGGCACCCATTCCGCCGTCACCCGGGATCCGTTCGTCGTCCGGATCCCCTGCGTCGCCACAAGGTCTTTCGGAGCATAGGGAATCCCGTGCAGCGGCCCCCGATACCGTCCCCGCCGAATCTCCTCCTCCGCCCGCCGCGCCGCCGCCAAAGCGCTCTCCCCCGTCACCGTCAAAAACGCCTGCACCTGCGGGTTCAACTTTTCAATCTGCGCCAGACACGCCTTCACCAGTTCCACCGGCGACAACTTCTTTCCCCGCAACAGCGGCCCCAACTCTCCCGCCGATAACTCAGTCATCCAGTAATCTTACAGATACCGCCATCGCCGCGGCTCATACCACCGGCACAACGGGTACAGCTCCGCCGTCGCCAACAGGGCCAACGGCACCGTCGCCCACACCGGAAACCCGATCCCCTCCGGAATCCCCCCGAACCGTCCCGCCAAGTCGATCGGCCAACCCATCACCGCCGCCACTCCTAGCGCCGCCCCATGCAGCCGCACTAGATGCCCAAGGTAGAAGAACATCGCCGTTCTCCCCAACTGCTCCAGCTGCGCCTGCCGCCATCCCCGGCCCATCTGCAGAAACAGCAACGCTATCCCCACCGTCATCAACATAAACTGCAGCGACATCGGATACTTCGTCACGTTCCAGACCGATGCCAACGTCCCGTCCCACGCATGCGGATCCCCATAACCGCCCGTCAGCCGCAACACGAAGAACAAACCCAGCGCCACCCATCCCAACCGGCCTACCCACGGGCTTCGCTCCCGCAACAACGGCGCCAGCGCATAACCGCACATCGCCACCCCCACCACCGGCAGGATCGGATAGGTCGTCCGCACCTCGAATCCGCCCCCCAGCGCTAACTCGTTTTTCTCATGCAGCAACGACCAAACCCAATGCGCTGCCGAACCCGTCGCGAAATGCAGCCCGTCAAATAGATTGTGGCCCGCCACGATCGCCACCCCACTCCGCCCACCACCGGCCATGGCAACCGCCTCACCGCCGCCAGCGCAATCATCGCGCACCCCAATGCCCCAATCACCTGAAAGAAGTACCGGTGCCAGAGCGGCGGATTAAACGTCCACGCCCAATTCATCACCGTGAACTCCAAAGCCAAAAGCACCAGCCCCCGCTTCGCCAGCTTCCCGCTCGAAGCCCCGCTCGAACTCGCGCTCATTGCCATCAATAGCGTGAAGCAGGGGGCGCAAAAATGCGCCAGAATCCGCCAGAAATAAACCAGCCCCGGCGTCACCGCAAGGTTCATCGGGTCAGTCACCAACCCCCGCCCCGGACCTGCCTGATACTCCTGCGTGTGGTCAATCACCATGATCACCATCACCAGCCCCCGCAACAGATCAATCGCCGTCTCCCGCTGCCGGCCCACTATTTCGTCCGCCCCGTCAAAAAATGGAGCGCGACCGTCGCCGTCCGCGGAGCGCCGGGCACGTTCCCCGCCCGCGCCGCAAACAGGCTCGCCGTGGGGTACAGCCGGTCAAACGCATTGTCCAATTGCAGCCGCAGTTCCAGCCGCTTCCCCAGCTTTTGAAACACCCCGGCGTCAAGGATTCCGTACCCCTCCGCCGCAAACCCCGCATACGGCTCATACCGCCGCCCCCGGAACTCACCGCCCAGGTGGATCCCTGTTCCCGTCCGCGCAATGTCATAGCGGAGAAACACCCCGCCTGAATGCCGCGCCGCGTTCGGCAACGCCCGGCCCACGGCCGAAGGCGCAAAACGGTCGGCCAGAATCTCTGAATCAAGCAGGGCGTAGTTCACCACGACGCTCAGATTGCCCGTCACTCGCCCCGTCAAATCAAACTCCAATCCCTGATTCCGCACCCTGCCAATCGGAAACACCGCCGCAAAATTGTCCCCGTTAGGACCAAACACCGGGTCCAATCGCAGCACGTCCCGCTTCTCAATCCGGAACCATGATGCGTTCAACATCACGCGCCCCCCACTCAAAACATTCTTTAGGCCCGCCTCCACCTGCCGGCCTCTCTCCGGATCGTGCGGTCCGTTCGCCAACGGCGTCTGCGCCAGCGAAGGTGCCCGGTTGAACGAGTTCGATACGCTCGCAAACGCCGACAGCGAATCCAATATCCGGTACACCGCCGCCAAACGCCCCGTCACCGCCGAAATCTCACTCCGCAACGGCAGTCCCGCCGCCCTCCCGTCATCGGTAAACCGCTCCACCCGGCCCCCCACCAGCACCTGTAGCCTCCGCGAAATCTCCCATTGGTCCTGCGCAAAGAATCCGGCCCGGTTCGCCAGGACTGATTGGTTCGTATACGCCCCCGCCAGAATTCGCGGAAACACGCTGCGCCCATACACCGGCGCCAGCAAGTCAATCCCTATCCCGGTCCACCCCGCTCCGCCTCCCGTGCCGTGCCGCTCCGCCCCACCCAGTCCTGCCGAACCCACTCCGCTCCCCACGTCAAATTGTGCCGTCCCACCCGGTTATAGAAGTTCGCCGTCAATCCCGAATCCTGATTTCCGCGAAACTGGTCCCGGTATTCCCGCCGCATCGTCCGCCCATCGGCGTTCAATCCCCTCGGCTCGTGGTAACGCTCCGGCCGGTCATAGTGCAAAAGGCGACAGCTCACATCCGTTCGAAACGTTGAAGGGAATGCATGGTCCACGCGCGCTTGAAACACTCGCGCTTGCAACTCGCTCCGGTCGGTCGGCTCCGACGCGGTCCACTCCCTCGCCGCCAGCCATCTGCCAGGGGAATCCACCGGAATCCCCCGTAATCGATGCGCCAGCAGATTCTGGTCAATGTACTCATACTCGAAGCCCACCGCCGTCGACTCGCTCGCCCGCCAGGACAAGCGCCCCGCCAAGTGCAGGTTCTCACTCCCCGAGTTGTATCGGAAGATCCTCCGGTCCTCCCCATATGCCGCTGCCCGGTAAAACAGGTTCTTCGCCCCCGCCAAAGGCCCTGTCACCTCCCCGTGGCCGCCCCGCTGAGCAAAAGAACCGGTGCGGAAACTCAGCTCCGCCGCCGGACTTTGCCGCGGCTTCCGCGTCACGAAGTTCACCACCCCGCCCGGCTCACCGCCGCCAAATAACACGCCCGCCGGCCCCTTCAGAACCTCCACAAACTCCACATTCGTCAAACGCCCTTGACTCGTCGAAAACCCCGCATCGTTGATGTCGTTGTCCAGGCTCCCAAACGGGTTCCCTCGCACTCCGTTGAACAGCACCTCCCGCTGCGTGAAGCCTCTCAGGGTCATCGCCGAATACGGGGAATCGGTGCCTGCACCGCATACGGTAGATTAATCAGGCTCACGGGAGATTTCGTTACACTCACCGACGCCGTCGCCAGAAAGTCTGACGAAAACTCCCGCACTTCAATCGTCGTCTGGATGGTCTCCCTTCGCACCACCAACTCCCGGCAGGCACCCGCCGCCAACCTCTGCGGCAAAGTATCCCCGGCCGCGAGCCGTCAATGTCTGCGCCCCCCAGCCCCGTCCAGTAGGAACCTCCCGTCAGCCCCGTAAGTGCTCTTCAAACCAGAAGGTGACAACTCTAATTACAACTCCCGCTAACGGCGGTCCCGCCGGATCCTGTACGGTCCCAGTGCAACGCACCTGATCCTCAAAGCTCATAGCTCCTGTTAAAAAAAGAGGATGCTCCCAATAGTGTTTGCCATCATGGCAGTGATAAAACATTATCTAATACTTCGCATCGCTCCACAGCATTTGGCCACCCGGCCTCCGGGACTTCGTTATTCGGAGAGTCATACCCAGAACCCCCCAGTTGTAACCTCGTTCATTCCGTCGCGCCTGCCAACGGTTCCACCCCCTCCGCCACCCGAAACCGCCGTAGCGTCTCCAACTGCGTCCGCCGTCGCTCCAGCACCGGCTCCAGCACCGCCCACCGATCCTCTCCAATAGTCACGCTAAAAACCGCACCCGCCGCCCGCCACGGCGCAATCGAGATCATTTCACCTTGGGCCGTCGCACCACCCGCGAAAGCCAACAATAACTCCCGCCGAACCATCCCACTCGTCTTTTCCATAGCACGACCATATGTGATTGTAATTTCAGTGTCAAACCCGTCTCCTCTCCCGATTGGCCCAGTAACTGCACTAGAGAACGATTATGGCTACCCTCAGTGCGCTGCCTTCCCCACGCCCTCTACTCGGCAACGACATTCCGGATGGCCCCGGCGCCATTAGCGCGACCCAATTCGAAGTTGCATATGCCAACTTCTTTCATCAGACGGTCAACTATCTCCGCGCCCGCGGCAGTAATCGTGAATGGGCGGAAGAACTCGCTCAGGCGGCCTGGGCCCGCGGTTGGGAATGCCGCGCCCAGTTAAAAGACTCCGCCGCCGTCCAATCGTGGGTCATCTCCATTGCGCGCAACCTGCGCAATCTCGACTTCCGCAACGCCCGCGCCACGGAAGTTCTCACCGAGACCTCCGCCACCGTCGATCCCGACGCCCGGCCCCTCTTCCTGCAGCAAATCCTCCGTCCCCTCTCCCGTGCGGACCGTGCTCTGCTCGTTGAAACCTACGTCAATGGCAGCACCAGCCGCGAGCTCGGCCCGGTGCTCGGCATCTCCCCCGTGGCCGTTCGGGTCCGGGTTGCCCGCGCGAAAAGCTCCGTACGGAATGGGCTTCGCAAATCGGGCCTAGCCCTTCAAACAATCTCGGTTAGCCGCCCAGTTTGACCAAATTGGTCACTTGGTGATATGCATGTCATCGTTCGGCGTCGACGGAAGCAGGCCAGCCCAGCCAAAAAGTGAGCCTTGAACTGCGTAGGATTGCCACTGCCTCGGAACATTTTCTCCCTCGGCACCTTCTATATCCGACCGCGTCAGGTCCAAAGCCGGGGGTTCTTTGTCTTGGGGAAACCGGGGACCCATCACTAAGGCACACGCCAACAGCCGCTCATCTTCTTCCACAGAAACGACTGTCGCCGACCAAAGCCGACACAACTCGCCCTCCACCTCCACATCCATCAAGGCCTCCAGGTGAGTAAACCGCGAGGTTTTCACCGCCTCTCCTAGAGGTTCAAAGCCCTCAAAGAATGGAGCTACTTTAGCGAACCCGGCCGAATCGCGTGTCATACCCATAGAGCACCTCTTAGCAATCCGAGGTCCAAACTCGGCGCATTTGGTTTGGGTGTCTACGTGCACTACTGGAACCGTAGACGTGAACATGCCAGACAATACTAACCAATCCATGACTGACGACGCGGCTGAAAAGGCCAGCGCATTAGGAGATAAGATCGCCGAAGGAGCCGAGGAGGCTCATAACAAGCTTGCCGACTTCGGCCGCCGTGCGGCGAACTCGATTGACGAGAACATTTCCGCCACCGCCGCATACGTCCGCGACACCGACGGCGGACGGATGATGCACGATCTGAAGCGCGTCGTGCGCAATCACCCCGGCCCCTCTGTGCTCGCCGCCGTCGCCGTCGGCTTCCTAGTCGGCCGTGCCATCACCCGTAACGCCAAGGCATAGGCCCAAGCTCACGCCGGTCCTTAACGGAGGCCCGTCTGGCGAGAGCCCCTGGGCTCGCCAGACGGGCCGAAAGCGAATCTAGGCCCAACCCCCAACGTCGTTGACAGCCAATTGAAAAATAGTCGAAGCCGCTAACAGTTTCATTCTAAGTCCCTTCTGCGTCGAGCCTCCCTCGCCCACCCAGTCTTCCGTTTCGCCCCTGCTACCGTTTCTGTGAAAGGCGCTGCTCCCCGGACGATGTCCGCTGAGTGGCGCTTTTGGCATTTTCCCTGGAGCACTCGCATGTCGAAAATCCTGACCGAAGAGCAGAAGCAGCGCCGCGCCGAAACCGCTCGCGCCAACGGGCGAAAAAGTAAAGGGCCGGTCTCGGCTGCCGGAAAACATCGCAGTTCTATGAACGCCATCACCGTCGGCAATTTCGTCGACGTCCATGAAGAAGACTTACCAGCCTTTGTCACCATCCTCACCGCCGAGGATCGAAAAGCCTACGTCAAGCTCTATCAATCTAACCTGCGGCAATTCCGGCCGGACTCCGAGCACGAACTCTGGCTCGTGCGCACGCTATCGGCCGAACAGTTCCAATACGAGCGCACCTACAAACTCGAAACCCTTTCATTCCAGGAAGATCTTGAGTTTGTGGCCAACAAAGACGCGGATCGCACTCCAGACGTCCTCGAACTGGCCGCATTTCGGCGCTCGGTCTACGGAGACCGGTGCGTCCGGATCCTGGAGAGAAAACGGAAGAGTCATCTCGCGGCTTACGAGAAATTGGTCCGCTTACTCGTCCGGATTCAGAAGGACCGCCCATTGCCGGCGCCCGATGTCGACATCGCCAGAAAGGAACCCAGCTTGGACTCGCCCAAAAAAGTCTCTCAGGTTGCTGAGGACAAAGAAGTTGCACCAAATTTCTACGTCGCCGATCCCGTCAGTTTGCCTTTCTTGTTAACGGACCTAACGGAATCTGTTAAATTCAACCAACAGCAAAACGGAACCTCGGAGTGTAAGTTCGCCCTCAGCGTATTGGCGGACGACCAGACGCTCGGACTGAGGCGGTTCGACGATAAGACCTGGCGCTAAGACATTATCCGGTGGATCGGCTCGCCGTAGTCGATGTCGATCCGCTTATGCCCCGGCACTTCCAGTTTTCGCGCGTCGATTCCTAGTTGGTGCAGCACCGTCGCGTGGATATCGGTGACGTAGTGGCGGTTCTCAACGGCGTGGAAACCGATCTCGTCGGTCGCGCCTTCGACAACGCCCCCCTTGATGCCGCCGCCGGCCATCCAGACGGAGAAGCCGTACGGATGATGATCCCGGCCGTTCGTCCCCTCCGCGCCCGGCGTGCGGCCAAACTCGGTCGCGAAGACCACCAGCGTATCTTCGAGCAGGCCGCGCTGCTTCAGATCCTGCAATAGGCCGGCGATGGGTTGGTCGACTTGAGCGGCGAGTTCCCCATGGGTCTTCTTCAGATTGCTGTGGCCGTCCCACTTTCCGGCGCCGCCGTTGTTGCCGTGGAAAACCTGGATGAACCGGACGCCGCTTTCGGCCATGCGGCGCGCCGCGAGGAGCGTCTCCCCGAACGGCTTGGTGATGGAATTGTCGAGGCCGTAGAGCTTTTGCGTCGACGGGCTTTCGGCAGAGAGGCGCATGATCTCCGGCACGGCGGTCTGCATGCGGAAGGCAAGTTCGTAGGACTTGATACGCGCCTTCAGACCCACGTCCTCCGGGTACTGTTCCGCCGTGAGTTGGTTGAATTGGCGGATCAGGTCGAACTGGCGGCGCTGGGCGTCCGGGGCGGTTTCGACGTGCGGCTTAGCGTACGGCAGGGGATTGGCCGGATTGACGTCGAGGCGGACGCCGCCGTGCTCCGGGCCCAGGTACGACGCGCCGTGAGCGCCGGGGCCGCCGCAACAGGAGTCGATGGGCTCGCCGAGGACGACGAACTGGGGCAGGTTCTCGTTGAGGGAGCCGAGGCCGTAATGCACCCAGGCGCCGATGGTTGGGAACTGCCCTTCGAGAACGTGGCGGCCAGTGTGGAACTGCATCTGCGCGCCGTGGTTGTTGTCCGTCGTCCAGACCGAACGGACGACAGCAATGTCATCAATGCAGTTGCCAATGTGGGGGAACCAGTCGCTGACTTCAATGCCGCTCTTTCCCCGCTTTTGGAAGCCGGTCTGAAGCGGGTAGAGCCGGGGCTGGGCTTTGTGAAGACCGGCAATGACCTCCCGGAGATTCTGTTTCACGAGCGGGTTTTCGAGGGCCGCGTGATAGGGCGTGTCGCCGAGCAGCCGGCCGGCGTACTTGTTCAGTTCGGGCTTCGGGTCGAACGACTCCATGTGACTGACGCCGCCGATCATGAAAAGCCAGATGACGCGCTTGGCTTTGCCCTGGGGGACTTGTCCGTTCAGGAGAGCGCCGAGGGCTAGGTTGGACATGAAAGCGCGGCGGGTAGTCATAGCGGTTACCGGGTGGTCACGAAATCATTATGGTTGAACAGCGCGTGGATGAGGTCGACGGGCGCGGCGCCGCTCGCGAGTTGGCGCTCCGCGGCGGAGGGGGCGCGGCCCAGAACGGTTTGAAAGGCGCGGTCGACAAAGCCGGGGCCTTCGAGGCGGCGGGCCAGTTTGGCGGCCATATCCTGGCTTAACTGGCTATTGGCCATCGCGAGAGCCTGCTGGGGAACGACGCTCTCATTGCGCTCGTAGCACTCGGTGGGGTTAGCGCCGTCGAAGACCTGCAGGAACTGCATCTGCATGTCCGGGGAGTGGCTGAAGTAGAGGCTGCGGCGGCGGGACTCGAAGCCCTTGGCGGGGTCGATGTCAGCGCCGCCCATCGTGCGGTCGAGTTCCCCGGCGACGGCGAGGATGCTGTCCCGGACGACTTCGGCTTCAAGGCGCCGGGAGGCGGGCCGGTTGGCCTTATAGATGGCGCTGGTGAGGATGAGTTTGTGCAGCGCCTTCATGCTCCAGCCCGAGCGCATGAACTCGGTGGCAAGAAGGTCAAGCAGTTGGGGGTTGGTGGGCTTCTGGCCGTTGAGGCCGAAGTCAAAGACGGTGGGAACGAGGGCGGTGCCGAAGTGGCGGAGCCAGATGTGATTGGCCGCGACTCGCGCGGTGAGGGGGTTATCGTTGGAAGCGATCCACTGAGCCAGCGCGGTGCGGCGGCCGGTGCTCTTGGTGGGGTACTCCTTGCCGATGGGCGTGTAGCCGGTGGCGGGTTGGGTAAGCGCGGCGGTGGCGGCGGCGAGGTTCTTCTGCGCCTCGGCCACCTTCTTCGTGTCGGGCTTGTCACCAGCCAATGCGGCGGTCATTTCGGCCTGGGCGCGCTGGAGTTTTTCGTGACCCCTCAGCAGGCCAGCTTTGCGTTCGAGTTCGCGGGCCTTGGCGGCGAGGTCCTCGAAGTTGGCATCGGCGGGGACGGCGAACTTGGCGCGTTCGGCGGCGATGCGGGCTTCGAGGGCCGGCAATTCGGCTTCGGCGGCGGCGAGAGCCAGCGGGTCGCCGGCGGCTTTGGTGTTGGCGGCTTTGGCTTCCTTGAGTAACTCGGAGTGGACGAACTCGCGATGGTCGGGATAGTAGGAAGCGAGGGGGAGGGAGACCGGTTCAACTTTGCCAAGGGCCGGGCCAAGAGCGGCAGGGATGGCCGGGGTGAGGACGTTCGACTTGTCCGGGGTTTGGATGTTGCCGCGGATGAGGACGTAAGTGGGGCGGTCGAGGGCGGCGTCGAAGACGCGGGTGAGAGCGTCTTTCTCGATGTCGGTTTCGCCCGGGACGCGGTCCATGCGGACCTCGTAGGGCTCGAACACGGCGCGGAGGCTGTAGTACTCTTCCTGCGAGATGGGATCGTACTTGTGGTCGTGGCAGCGGGCGCACTTGACGGTGACGCCCATAAAGCCGAGCATTGTGTGGTCGACGGCGTCCTGCATCCAGCCGTCGCGGTCAAACTTAGAGTAGTTGCGGGCGAGGAAGCCGGTGGCGCGGAGCGTGTCGGGATCGTTGGGTGCGACCTCATCGCCGGCGAGCATCTCAACGATCATGCGGCTATAAGGCTTATCGGAGTTGAGCGATTCGACGATCCAGTCGCGCCAGCGCCACATGTGTTTGTGGCTGTTGCGGACCTCGTTCGAGCGGCGGTAGCCATACCAGTCGCTGTAGCGCCAGACGTCCATCCAGTGGCGGCCCCAGCGTTCGCCGTAGCGGGGATCGGCGAGGAGGGTGTCAACGGCTTGCTCGTAGGAGAGCTTCCCATGCCGGGCGATCTCTTCGGGAGTCGGGGGCATGCCGAGGAGGTCGAGATAGAGGCGGCGGAGGAGAACGGCGGGCTTCGCTTCCGTTTGGCCCTGGCTCACGATAAGGGCGTCGACGGGGTGGCCGGAGCCCTTTATCTCAGGGCGCTGAGGCTTGTTGAACGCCCAGTGGGAAGACGGCTTCGGGCCGGTGGTGACGACCTTCTCCCAAGGCGCTCCGCTGTCGATCCATGCGGCGACGAGAGCCAGTTCGGCATCCGTGAATTTGGCCCCGAACTTCGGCATGGCAGGCCTGGCCGTGTGGGCGAGGACCTGATAGAGGAAGCTGCCTTTCGCTTGCCCCGGCACGAGACCGGGGCCGCGGTCGCCGCCGCGCAGGGCGGCTTCGCGCTTTGAAAGATCGAAGCCGGACTGCTTGCCAGCGGTATGGTGGCAGCCGAGACAGCGGGATTCGAGAAGCTGCAGCGCCTCCGGCTTCTGGGCGTAGAGTCCCAGGGTGAAGCCGAGGAGGAGGGCCGCTTTAAACAATGCCTCGAATCACCTCGCCTTGGATTTCGGTGAGCCTCTCGCGGCGGCCTTGATGGAGATAGTTGAGGGCGTCCTGGTCGAGGCCAAGCTGATGCAGGATGGTCGTGTGGACGTCGCGGAGATGGTGGGGCTTCTCGACGGCGTATAGGCCCACTTCGTCGGTGGTGCCTTCGGCTACTCCGCCCTTAACGCCGCCGCCTGCCATCCACATGGTGAAGCCGGTGTTGTTGTGGTCGCGGCCCTTGCCGCCTTGAGCTTCCGGGGTGCGGCCGAACTCGCCGCCCCAAACGACGAGCGTCGAATCGAGGAGGCCGCGTTGCTTGAGATCTTTCAGCAGGGCGGCGATGGGCTGGTCCGTGCGAGCCGCCATGCGGAGGTGATTCTCTTCGATGTCGTCGTGCGCATCCCACTGCGAGATGGCCGGACCGCCGGAGACGACGGTAACGAAGCGGACGCCGTTCTCCACCAACCGCCGGGCCATGAGGCAGCGGCGGCCAAAGTCGTCTGTGATGGGGTTGCCGATGCCGTACATCGCACTGATGTGGCTGGGCTCGTTCTTCATGTCGAACACGGCCGGGGCTTCGGTCTGCATCTTGAACGCCAGGTCGTAAGTACTGAGGCGGGCGGAGAACTCGTCGTCGCCCGGCGTCATGGTCGCTTCGTCAATCTCACGGATGAAGTTCAACGTGTTGCGGCGCTGAGCGAGCGTGACACCTTCGGGGAGTTCGAGATTGAGGACGGGCTTGGCGCCGCCGCGGAAGATGTTGGGCTGGTAGACGGCCGGGAGAAACGCGTTGGCGTAGACGGGCTGCCCCGCTTCAATGGTGCCAAACGGATCGGGCATGACGACGTAGCCGGGGAGCGAATCGCTCTCGCTGCCGAGGCCGTACACAGACCACGAGCCCATGCTGGGGAAGCCGGGAAGAATGCGGCCCGTGAAGAGCTGGTACTGGGCGGAGGAGTGAATGAACGCGTCCGCCGTGCAGGATCGGATGACGGCGAGATCGTCGGCACACGTTGCGGTGTGGGGCAGGAGATCCGAGACCCAGAGACCGCTCTTGCCGTGCTGCTTGAACGCGCGCTTGGTGCCGAGGAGCTTCGGGGTGCCGTTGATGAACTGGCGCTTGGCGGGACGGAACGAGGCCGGGAGAGGCTGGCCGTCAAGCTTGTTGAGCAGGGGCTTCGGATCGAACGTCTCCATCTGGCTGGGGCCGCCGGCCATGAAGAGGAAGATCACCGATTTGGCCTTGGCGGGAAGCGTGGGCTTCTTCGGCGCGAGCGGGTTCTTCACCTCGGCGTTGAGCATGGCCCCGAATGCCAAGCTGCCGAAGCCGCAAAAGGCATCCGTGAGAAATTCACGGCGATTCCGGGTTGGTGTCGAGTGAAGGCTCATTGCACGTATAGAAAATCGTTGGCGGCGAATAGGGCCAGGGTGAATTCGCGCATCGGGTTCGATGCGAGGAAGCGCACAGAAGCGGCGCGCTCTTTCGGGACGGGCGGCCGGTTGAAGACGAGTTCGAACGCCTTCTCGACGCGCTGATTGGCGGGCAGCTTCGAGAGCCGCTCGGCGAGGGCGACGGCGGCTTGGCGTGTGACTGGTCCGTTGAGCAGTTCGAGAGCCTGCGGCGCGTGGGTGCTGCTTTCGCGGCGGGCGCAACTGAGGAGCGTGTCGGGGGAATCAAACACCTCCAGGAAGGGCATGCGCATATTGCGTTTCTGGAAGAGATAAACGCTGCGGCGGTTGTGCTGTGCGGGGTCAGGCGTAACAGCCCACTGGTCCGGCTTATAGAGCAGGTTGACGAGTTCGGCTTCGATGGGCGGGATCACGCTGGGGCCGAAGCGTTCCAGGTTCAGCAAGCCGGCGGACTGAAGCATGGCGTCGCGCAGCTCTTCGGCCTGGAGCCGGCGGCGGCTGTAGTTCCAGAGGAAGCGATTGCGGGGATCCTTCTCCATGGTGGCGGCGTTGGGGTTTGGGACGGAGGCTTGGCGGTAGGTGTTGCTCAGGACCATCATGCGATGGAGCGGCTTCTGACGCCAGCCGTTGGCGACCAGTTCGTTGGCGAGCCAATCGAGGAGTTCGGGGTGGGTGGGCCGGGCGCCCATGCGGCCGAAGTCGTTGGGCGTGGCGACGATGCCGGCGCCGAAGTGCGACTGCCAGAGGCGATTGGCGAGGACTCGCGAAGTGAGCGGGTTCTGGGGGTCCGTGATCCACGTGGCAAGCTTGCGGCGGGGCTGGGGGATGGCTTCGCCCCACTCAGAGGCATCGTCCGGAAGGAGCACGCCGAGGGGGCGCATGCCCATTTTGGCGGTGGGCATGTCGCTGGAGCCGCGCTCGAGGACATGGACGGGGAAGTAGAGCTTGGGGTCGCTACGAACGGTCTTGAGTTCGGGGAGCGGCTCGGGAAGCTGTTTCTCTTTGACGCCGATGACCTGTTCGATTTGCGCCTTTTCGGGCCCGGTGGTTTCCTTCAGCTTCTTGCGCAGGTCGGCGAGTTCCTTCTTCACGGCGTCGGTCCGCTTCTGCCAGTCGGCCTTTTCGGCGTCGTTCGACATGGGGATGTCGTGCTGTTCGGTCGTCGCGAAGAAGCTCTGCATCCGGTAGTAGTCGGTGTGGCGGATAGGATCGAACTTGTGATCGTGGCAGCGGGCGCAGCCGAGAGTGACACCGAGGAAAGCGGAGCCGACCACGTTGGTCATCTCCGTCAGGATTTCGTTGCGGATGTAGGCCTTGTCCTGGTTGCCGGCGTTCTTGCGAAACGGTCCGAGGCGGTTGAAGCTGGCGGCAACGAGGAGGCTGCGGTCCCCGGGATCGATCTCGTCGCCGGCGAGCTGTTCGGTGAGGAACTGGTCGTAGGGCTTGTCGGCGGCGAGGGAACGGATGACGTAGTCGCGATACTGCCAGGCTTCGCTGCGGTGGGTATCGTACTCGAAGCCATCGCTTTCGGCGAAGCGAACGACATCGAGCCAGTGGCGGGCTTGGCGCTCGGCGTATTCAGGCGAAGCAAGGAGGCGATCGACGAGGAGTTCGTAGGCTTTGGGGGAGCGGTCGGCGAGGAAGGCCCTGGTGGCGTCGGGGGTGGGCGGGAGGCCGGTGAGATCGAGATAGACGCGGCGGACAAGGGTCTGCCGGTTCGCTGGCGGGGCGGGGGAGAGGTCCTGATCGCGGAGCTTTTTGAGGATGAAAGCGTCGACGGGTTGCGCGGCCCATTTCTGATCGGCTGGATTCGAGAACTGGGGGATGGCGGGCGTAGCGCGGAGCTTGAAGGCCCAGTGGTTTCGCTCGGCCGTAGTGTACTTGCCGCCGGAACTTTCAGCGGCCCAAGCCGCCAAGGTGACCGCGGCGATGATCAACAACTTTAACCGTGCTGACATGCCTATATCTTTAGATTATTTCAGGTTGGCGTCGGCTTCCCTGAATCTTTATCTCTCAGGGCGGGAAACCGTCCAGCATGCTGAACGTTTGAGATGTCGATGGGGTTACAAAGGATTGCAATCGGGCTAAGCTTCTGTCTAGGCCCTGTTGCCCGAGCACATAAACCTATGAAACACTTCTCTGAGATTCCGATTCATCGATTGTTTTTAGCTTTGAGTCTGGCGGTGGGCGCCATGGCGCAGAGCACGACAGGCAGTTTGATTGGCACCGTGACGGATTCGTCTGGCGCCATGGTGGCCGGGGCCAAGGTGCGCGTCAGCAATGTGGGCAACGGGGCAACGGTCGAGACGACGTCGGGGGCAGCTGGGGAATACGCCCTGCCGAACCTGCCGGCGGCGACGTACAAGATTCGGGTGGAGACCGCTGGCTTCCGCTCCGTGGATATCAATGAAGTCCGGCTGCTTCTGAACCAGACCGTGCGTACCGATGTTCGGCTGGAGCCCGGTGCCGTCGAGCAGAGCGTAACGGTGACGTCGGCGGTGCCGACCATTCAGACCGACAGTGCTTCGATTGCGAACAACATTGACACCCATTCGGTGGTCACGCTGCCGCTGAACGGCCGTACGCTCGACCGCCTGATTCTGATTACTGCGGGCAACACGTCGGATTCGCCTTCGAATCCGAAGCTCGCGGGCTCACTGCACTGGGGCGGCAACTTCTATTCGATCGATGGTGTGGCGATTAACGACACGGGCAATGGCGGCGCTTCGTATTCTTTCCGGACGCAGCTTTCGACGACTCCTTCGATTGACACGATTCAGGAATTCAAGATTGAGACCAACAGCGCCAAGGCGGAGCACGAAGGCTCGGCGGCGATCTCGATCATCACGAAGGGCGGCACGAACGATCTGCATGGCTCGTTGTTTGCGTTCAACCGCAATCGGGAGCTTTCGGCCAACCAATACTTCAACAATGCCAATCGGCAGCAGCGCCCTCCGTTTAACCGGAACGAATTTGGCGTAACGGCCGGCGGCCCGGTGATCCGGAACAAGACGTTTTTCTTCGGCTCGTACGAAGGGCTGCGGCAGCGCCAGGCGTCGACGGCGTTCTTTGCGTACGCGACTCCGGCGATGCGGGCGGGCAACTTTGCGGGTGTGCGGGATATCCGCGATCCGCTGAGCGACCTGCCGTTTCCGAACAACCAGATTCCGACCAACCGGCTGGATTCGCGGGCGACGCGGTGGGGCGCCTTTATGCCCCTGCCGAATACGCCGGGCACGACCGCGGCGGGCACGGGACTGAACCATGTGGCGAACGTGGGCAACGTGATCGACGTGAATCGGTACACGGCGCGCGGTGACCACCACTTCAACCAGAAGAATTCGATCAATGTGGTGATGGGTTATTCGAAGGGCTCGCCGTACTTTGTGACCAACGGCGGCCCGAGCGCGTATGGCAACTTCTCGGACGGCGGCTACATCACGAAGAACGCTTCGTTGACGTACAACCGGACGATTGGCGCCAACAAGCAGAATGAGTTCCGCTATGCCTACTTCAGCCATGGTTCGATCCGCATCGGCCAGAACACGGACTTTGATCCGACGTCCCTATTCCCTTCGCTGTATGGTCCGCTGCCGATTGGCGGTCTGCCGACGGCGACGTTTAACAACGTCTATGGCCAGATCAACGACTCGGGCGGTTCCGAGCGCGCTCCGCAAATCACGCAACAGTTGACGGACAACTTCTCGTTCAACAAGGGACGGCACACATTTAAGACGGGTGTGGACATCGGATTCAGCCGGATTGCTTCGAACCCGGCGGCGGGCGCGGCGCAGTTTGGCAACTTTGCGTTTAACGGCCGGTATTCGAATGATCCGTACGCGGACTTTCTGTTGGGCTATCCGATCACGTCGACCCGCGGCACGCCGAGCCTCGTGAACCTGCTGCACTACACCCGCTACGGGGCCTACTTCCAGGACGACTGGCAGGTGAACTCGAAGCTGACGATCAACGTCGGCATGCGCTATATGCTGCAGACGCAGACACAGGAACGGGACGGTTCGTTTGCGAACTTTGACCTCGAAAAGGGCGTGTTCGTGGTACGGAGCGAAGGGGGCCAGTTGGCGCCGCTGGCGTTGCCGCGGTTGTTACAGGCTTACCCGTTTGTGAGCTCGGAACAGAACGGCTGGGGCAGCAATGTGATCACGGCTGACCACAACAACTTTGGACCGCGGTTCGGCTTTGCCTACCGTCCGTTTAACAACAGCAAGACGGTGGTTCGTGGCGGCTTCGGCATCTACTACAACGTGATTCCGGTGTACATTGGCATTCGTCAGATTTCGAACGCAAATGCGCCGTTCCAGTTGACCGAGACGTTTGAGAGCGGCGCCACTTCGCCGACATTGACGCTGGCAACGCCGTTCCCCGGTTTGGGCGCGATTTCGGCGAACCCGAACCTGACGGCGGTGAACCGGAACATCCGGAACACGTCGTCGACGCAATGGAACCTGACGATTGAACGGGAACTGGGGGCGCAGTTTGGTTTGCGCGCGACGTACCTGGGCAACAAGGGCACTCGGGTGCCTTGGTACCTCTACGAACGCAACCTGCCGTTGACGCAGGCTCCGGGCACGATTCAATCGCGGCGGCCGTTCCAGCCGTGGGCGAGCATCGCGGCGCTCGACACGAACGGCAACTCCATTACGCATCAGGGTCAGTTGGAACTAATTCGGCGGTTTAGCCGCGGCTTGTACTTGCAGTCAAACTACACGTGGACCAGCACGCTGGACAACGTGCCTATAGTGGGCGGACCGCAGAATCCGTACAACGCTTCGCTCGACCGGGGCAATGGCGATTCGATCCGGAAGCATGTGGCCTATACTTCGTTGACGTACGACTTGCCGTTTGGACCGGGCAAGAAGTTCGCCAGTGTCGGCGGCGTGGCCGGGAAGTTTGTGGGCGGTTGGACGGTGGCTTCGATCATGCAGTTCCGGAGCGGCACGCCGTTCAGCGTCGCCTTCAGCCCGAACCAGGCCGGCTGGTACGCGAACCGGGCGAACGTAGTGAGTTCGGACTTCTATCCGAGCAATCGCAACATTGAAGGCTACATCAATCCGAGCGCCTTCGCGATTCCGGCTCCGTTCACGTTCGGCAATTCTTCGCGGAACATGCTGTTTGGACCGGGGCAGAAGATCATCGACTTCAGCCTGCTGAAGACCACGCCGATCACCGAGCGCATCCGCGCGGAGTTCCGGGCCGAGGCCTTTAACCTGCCGAACACGCCGAGCTTTGGCAACCCCGCGTCGAACCTGACGGCGGCGGCCAATTTCGGTAAGATTCGCGGGACGACGGTCGAAGCCCGCGTGGTGCAGTTTGGTTTAAAATTGCTGTTTTAATAGACAAATGCGAGTTTGCATTCTGGTGCTCGTTGCGATGGGGATCCCGGCTTTCGGCCAGGATCCCCTTGCGTTTTTTGAGAGCCGGGTTCGGCCGGTGCTGGTGAAGAACTGTTACGCGTGCCATACGAAATCGGAGATGGGCGGATTCCGGGTGGATTCGCGCGAGAGGATTTTGAAGGGCGGGAAGTCCGGGGCTGCCGTGGTGCCGGGGGCGGCGGCGGAGAGTTTGTTGTTGGAGTTGGTGGAGCATCGGAACCCCGAACGGAAGATGCCTCCGCAGGCAAAATTGAAAGACGCGGAGATTGCGGACTTGCGGACTTGGATAGCCACAGGGGCGGTGTTCCCGGAGACCGGGCCGGCGCCGAAGTTGGATCCGAAATCGTTCTGGTCGTTTCAGCCGGTGAAGGCTGTGGCGGCGCCGGAAGGGACGGGCGCTCCGATTGACCGGTTTCTGACGGAGCGGATGAAAGCGGCGGGATTGACGCCAACAGGGCCGGCGGACCGGCGGACACTGCTGCGGCGGGTGACGTTTGACTTGACGGGGTTGCCGCCGACGCCGGACGAGACGGCGGCTTTTTTGGCGGATCGTACGCCGGAGGCGTTTGCGAAGGTGGTGGAGCGGTTGCTCGCTTCGCCTCACTATGGCGAACGCTGGGCGCGGCATTGGCTGGACGCGGCGCGGTATTCGGACGGGCAGCAGGGGGCGCGGGATGACGATCCGTATCCGAATGCTTGGCGGTATCGGGATTGGGTAGTGCAGGCGCTGAACCGGGATTTGCCTTACGACACTTTTTTGAAGGCGCAGATTGCGGCGGATCTGATGCCGGGGCAGGAGCATCTGCCGGCGTTAGGATTCCAGACAATTGGCGAGACCGACAACGACCGGTTGGATGTGACGACGCGGGCGATGTTGGGGTTGACCGTGGGCTGCGCGCAGTGCCACGACCATAAGTTCGACCCGATTCCGACGAAGGATTACTACTCGCTTTTGGGCGTGTTCAAGAGCAGCGCGGTGAGCGAGCATCCGCTGGTGGGGCCGGAGATCGTGAAGGCGTACAAGGATGGCAAGGCGGCCTCCGATGAGAAACAGGCGGAAGTGAAACGGTTTCTGGAGCGGCAGACGGCGCTGGTGGTGGACGTGTTTGCGGCGCAGACGGCGGAGTATCTAATGGCCGTTTGGAAGCAGGAAACGCCGGCGGAGTTGGACGCCGAGGTACTGGGAAGGTGGAAAGCGTTTCTGAAAGATTCAAAGAAGGAGCATCCCTTTTTCGCGCCCTGGTTTGCACTGCAGGCGACCGCTTCCGAGGCGGAGGTGCGGCGGACGGTTCAGGAGTTGCAGAAGGCGATCGAGGCCGTGATTGCGGAGAAGAAGGCCGTCGACGACCGGAATTATGTGAAGTTGGGCGGGATTGAGGGCTTGAAGGATGTGAGCCGACAGGTGAATACGCTGGTGGACGCGCTGCCGATTGAACGGTTCTATTTCTGGCGGGATGTGGCTTCGACTCCTTTCAAGTCGGAGGATATCAAGTTCGACGGAGGGGTTTACTACTTCACGGCGAAGGCTCTGGACCGATTATTGGAGCCGCGGGTGTTGCGGTATGCGAATGGGTTGCGGGCGGAAGCGGAGGCGCTGAAGAAGGCGATTCCGGCGCTGTATCCGTACTGGCATATTTTGAAGGATAGCGATAAGCCGAAGAACATTCCGGTGGCGATTCGCGGGGATGCAGAGAATCCGGGGGAGGAGGCTCCTCGGCGGTTCTTGTCGGTGCTGTGCGACGGGGAGGCACCGGCGTTTACGCAGGGTTCGGGGCGGATGGAGTTGGCGAATGAGATTGCCGATGCGAAGAATCCGCTGACAGCGCGGGTGGCGGTGAACCGGTTGTGGCAGCATCATTTCGGGCAAGGGTTGGTGCGGTCTCCGGGGAACTTTGGGCAGTTGGGGGACCGGCCGACGCATCCGGAGTTGCTGGACTATTTGGCGGGCCGGCTGGTGGCGAGCGGATGGTCGTTGAAGGCGATGCATCGGGAGATACTGTTGACGGAGGCTTATCAACGATCGTCGGCGGCGGTGGGAGAGAAGGATCCGGATAACTTGTTGCTGGCGCGGGCGAATGTGGGGGAGCGTTTGGACGTCGAGGCACTGCGGGATGCGGTGTTGGCGGTGGCGGGGACTCTGGACCGGACGGTGGGCGGGGCGCCGGCAGTGTTGGATGGGAAGCATCGGCGGCGGACGTTGTACGTGACGGTGAGCCGGTCGAAGCCGGACCGGACGCTGGCGACGTTTGACTTTCCAGATCCGAATGCGGCGTCGGACGCGCGGATGGTGACGGTGGGGCCGATGCAGCGGCTGTTCTTCATGAACGCGCCATTTGTGGCGGAGCAGGCCAAAGCGTTGGCAGAACGATTGACGGGGACGGACGTGGCGCGGATCGGGGCGGCATACGAGTTGCTGTATGCGCGGCCTGCGACGCCGGAGGAAGTGAAGTTGGGGTTGGCATTTTTGCAAGGCGAGGCGGCGCGGTGGCCGCAGTACGCGCAGGTGCTTTTGTCGGCGGCGGAATTCAGTACGATTCAATGAGGAATCCAGTGAATAGACGAACAGCGTTAGCGATGCTTGGCGGAGGGTTCGGCGCTGTGGGTCTGGCCGGGACCGTGGAGCAGACGCCGCACTTTGCGGCTAAGGCGAAGCACGTTATCTTTCTGTTCTTGAATGGCGGCGTGTCGCAGGTGGATACGTTTGATCCGAAGCCGGAGTTGACGCGGCAGCATGGGAAGCCGCTGCCGGGGAAGAAGCTGCCGACGGATTCGGCGACCGGGAATTTGATGAAGTCTCCGTTTGCGTTTAAGAAGTGCGGGCAGAGCGGAATTGAAGTGGCGGATATTTTTCCGCGAGTGGGGGCGATGATCGATGACTTCGCCGTGATTCGCAGCTGCTATGCCGATAATGGGAACCACGGGCCCTCGCTGATGTTGATGAACACGGGGCACCAGTTGGCGGGGCGGCCGTCGATGGGTTCTTGGATCTCGTATGGGCTGGGGACGCTCAACAAGAATCTGCCGGGATTCATTGCGTTGTGCCCGGGCTATCCGGTGATGGGGCCGCGGCTTTGGTCGTCGGGCTTCTTGCCGAATCTCCATCAGGGTACCTATGTTCCGAACAATGAGCGGACGCCAGAGAAGCTGGTGCAGAACATCCGCAACGCTTCGTTGACGATTGATGAGCAGCAGCGGCAGTTGGGTCTATTGGACCGGTTGAACCAGTTGTATCTGGGGCGGTCGGAAGGGCGGCCGCAGTTGGCGGCGGGGGTGGAGGCGATGGAGGTAGCGTTCCGGATGCAGATGGAGGCTCCGGAGGCGTTTGATTTGGCCAAGGAGACGCCGGCGACGCACGAGCGCTACGGGGACGACGACTTTGGGCGGGGCTGTTTGCTGGCGCGGCGGTTGGTGGAGCGCGGGGTGCGGATGGTGCAGGTTTACTTTGGCAATTCGCAGCCTTGGGATAGCCATGAGGACATCAACTCTCATCGGGGGCTGTCGCGGATTGCGGATGCGGCGATTGCCTCGCTGGTGGAAGATTTGAAGGCGCGGGGGCTGTTTGAGTCGACGTTGCTCGTGGTTGGGACAGAGTTCGGGCGAACGCCGATGATTCAGAGCGCGGGGCAGTTGCGAATCAATCAGGGGCGGGACCATAACGTCCATGCGTATACGACGTTGATGGCGGGCGGGGGGATCAAGGGCGGGATTGCCTACGGGGCGACGGATGATTTTGGATACCGGGCGGTGGAAAAGCGGGTGCATCCGCATGATCTGCATGCGACAGTGCTGCATCAGTTGGGGCTGGACCATACACGGTTGACGTATCGCTACAGCGGGCGCGACTTCCGGTTGACGGACGTGGCGGGGACCGTACTCAAAGACATTTTGGCCTGACGGATATACTGAAACCCATGAGCTGGAGCTATCTGGAAGATGCAAGCGGCGCGCACGGGCACGCCGATCGAATTTGTGTACCGAGCGGTGAGGCGGAGCTGTTGGCGGCTCTGGCGGAGGCCAAGGCGGCAGGGGCGCCGGTAACGATCGCGGGGGGCGGGAGCGGGCTGACCGGCGGCCGGGTGCCGTCAAGTGGCTGGCTGATTTCGCTCGAGAAGTTTCTGCGGCTGGAGATTGGAGCCGGGAAGGCGACGGTTGGCGCGGGGGTTACGCTACACGATCTACACGCGGCGGCGAAGGTGTCGGGGCAGTTTTATCCGCCGGATCCGACGGAGACGATGGCGTTTCTGGGCGGGACGATTGCGTGCAACTCATCGGGGTCGCGGAGCTTTCTATACGGGGCAACGCGGCGGTGGATTGAGCGTCTTCGGGTGGCGCTGGTGGATGGGACCGTGATGGACGTGCGGCGAGGCGAGGCGATCGATTTCGAGGTGTCCGAGATTCCGCAGCCGCTGACGAAGAAGCATTCGGCGGGGTATGCGCTGCGGCCGGGGATGGATTGGATCGATCTGTTTATCGGGTCGGAGGGGACGCTGGGGATCGTGATGGAGGCGGAGGTGAAGCTGCTGCCGAATCCGAAGGAACTGCTGAACGGGATCGTGTTTTTCCCGTCGGACGAGGCGGCGCTCGATGCTTTGGATGCATGGCGGAGCGTGCCGGGGTTACGGATGCTTGAGTACGTGGACGACGCGGCTTTGCGGATGATTGAGCAGCGGTATCCGGACCTGCCGGCGACGGCGATGGCGGCGTTGATTGTGGAGCAGATCGTGGAGTCCGAGGACGATTTGGACGCTTGGTTCGAGCGGCTGGAGGAGCGGGGGGCGTTGACGGAGCAGAGCTGGTTTGGGTCGTCCGACTATGACCGGGAGCGGTTCCGGAAGTTCCGCCATGCGCTGCCGGAGACGTCACTGGCGATTACGCAGCGGAATGGGTTTCCATCGTTGGGAACGGACTTTTCGGTGCCCGTCGAGAAGAACCGGGAGATGATGACGAACTACCGGGCGCATATGGACGCGATCATGCCGGGGCATTATTGTATCTTCGGGCACATGGGGGACGGGCATCCGCATGTGAACATGCTGCCGGCGTCGCAGGCGGAGTTCGATGCGGGGATGGAGGCGTTAGCGGTGTTTGCGCGTCAAGCGGCGGCGCTGGGGGGGAGCGTGGCGGCGGAGCATGGGCTGGGGAAAAAGAAGGCCCGGTTTCTGTCCATTCAGTACTCGGCCGGGCAGATTGAGGCGATGAAGGCCGTGAAGCGGCGGTTAGATCCGGAGTGGCGGCTGGGGCAGGGGACGCTCTTTTTACAGTAAGTTGCCGGAGGCGCGGAGGAGGGTTTCCTGGAGGAGTATCTCGTGGTCGTAAGTGGGCATGAGCGGAGTGTTGGTTTGGAGGGAGCGGGCCATTTCGGCGAAGTCGCCGACGAAGCGGGGCTGGGGCGGGAGGGTGATGTCCTGCCAGCCGGCGCGGTAGGGTCCCTGGGCCTTGCGGAGATGAACACTCATGGTGGGCGGGTTTCGCTCTGGATGGATGACGAAACTGCCGTCTTCGCCGAGGACTTCGAAGGAACGGTGGTGGCCGGAGCCGGCCATACGGTCCGAGACAGTGAGGACGGCGAGGGCGCGGTCGAACTCGAAGATGGCTACGGTGTTGCCGGCGAGCTTGTCCGGTGACTTACTATCATGGCGTAAGTAGGACTTGACTGAGTTAGGGCGGCCGAGTAAGTCGATGACGCGGTCGACCATGTGGCCACCAAGTTCGAACATGCCGCCGCCGGGGAAGCGGGCTTCGGCGAGGCGCTGGGCGGGGGTGCGGTCGGCATTCATGGTGGCGCGGACCATGAAGACGTCGCCGAGCCATCCGCGGCGGGCGGCGTCGAAGGCGGCGTTGATGCCGGCGTGCCAACGCCAGACGTAGCCGGTTTGGAGGCGGAGATTCTGGCGGCGGGCCTGTTCGACGAGATCGCGGAAGGGCGGCAGTTTGTCGCCGGGCGGCTTTTCGAGGTGGAGGTGTTTGCCGGCGGCGATAACCTTGTGGCCTTGGGCGATGGCGATATCGATAGGACATTCGACAACGATGAGTTGGACGGCGGGGTCCTTGAGCAGGGCGGGGTCGTCGTGGCTGGTGACGCCGATGAGTTGGTAGGCGGGGGATTCCTCGACGACCTTTCGCTTACCGGCGAAGTGGCTGTGTTCGGAGCCGAGGAAGCCGACGCGGATGGGGGGCGGGGCCGGGGCGAGGGCCAGGGCGAGGAGATCGCGGCGGCGCATGTTAGTTCTGCCAGGCGAATTTCTGGCTCATCTTTAACACCAAATCTGGCAGAGCTATTTATTATCAATGGTTTACGGCCTCAATAAAAGTGTAGTGACACGCCTCTGCTTTCTTCTGGGCGTGACAGGAGCTAAATTGAACAGGAGCGCAGGGTAGGTGGAAGCGCGACACCACATGCCTGAA